>JAIEPT010000191.1 GCA_019748295.1 Gemmataceae bacterium
CGTCGAAATCTTCGACGACCAAGGAAAACTGGTCTGGTCCACGCCCGCCGCTCCGAAGCTGCCGAACTTCGACCAGGCGAACTTCGGCCTGCTGACCGACGTCGGCGAGTTTCGCTACGTGGACGAGCCGTTTGAGGTCGCCGGAGCTGCGGTTCGCATCATCCGGGTAGGAAGTTCGCGGGCATCGCTGGAAGACGATCTGGTCATCTTGCAGCGATCGCTTCTGTTCCTCTCGATCTTCATCCTGATCCTGGCTCCCGCGGGCGGATTCCTCCTGGTCCATCAAGCGACGCGGCCGATCCAGTGGATCATCTCCACCGCCGCGCGATTGCAGCCGGCTCAGCTGGACGAACGGCTACCCGTCCGGGACACGGGGGACGAACTCGATCAACTTTCGGCCACCATCAATATGCTGCTGGATCGCATCGCTCACTACATCGCCAGCCAGCAGGATTTCGTCGCGAATGCCGCCCATGAGTTGCGTTCGCCGTTGGCCGCCATCCGCTCCAGCGTCGAAGTCGGCCTGAGCCGGCCGCGAACGCCCGACGAATATGCGGAACTGCTCGACATGGTGGTCCAGGAATGCGGCCGACTTTCGACGCTGGTGAACCAGCTTCTCTTGCTCGCGGAAGGGGATGCCGGAAAGCTGGCGCCGGGCAAAAGCACCGCACGGCTGGATCGCATCGTTGCCGAAACCCAAGACATGTTCGAGCCGGTCGCTGAAGCAAAACAAGTGGCGATCATCGCCGATGCACTTCCCGCAGTCACCGTTCAAGGAGATGAGAATCGGCTTCGACAGGTGATTCGCAACCTCATCGACAACGCGATCAAATTCAACAAGCCCGGCGGTCAGATTCGAATACGCATGGAAGCCAATCCGCGCCGCCAGCAAGCGGTCCTCCACATCGCCGACACGGGCATCGGCATCCCGGTCGAAGAGAAGGAACGGCTTTTCCGCCGATTTTATCGGGCCGACAAATCGCGCCATCGCGGCGGCAGCGGTCTGGGGCTCAGCATCTGCGAGGCGATCGTCTCCTCATGCGGCGGGGCCATCGATTGCGACAGCCGCCCCGGCCAAGGTTCGGTGTTCATCGTCACGCTGCCGCTCGCCTACTAGGCAATCGGAAACCGCATTTCTCCCCTCTCCCTCCGGGAGTCCGGGAGAGGGCCGGGCGGAGGGTAGACCGCCAAGCCCTACGAGGAAGCAAATACCTGCCATGGCGCTCGATCCGTGCCTTGGGCACTGGTGTTTCCCTCACCCCAACCCTCTTCCGGAGGGAGAGGGAGAAAAGCCGTCGCGTTGGCTTTCGACCGCACCGCCGTCGTCGTCTCCCCCTGACCCTCTTCCGTGCTCCTGCCTCAATCGCTAAGGTGAATGACGCTCGCGCAGCCGTTCGTTTGATGCCGGAAGGACGAGGGATGGGACTCGATCGCAAAGTCCGATTCGACCCGAAGCAGCTTCCTGCTTGGCCCGCCATGGCGGCCAAGTTCAAGAGCGAGGGCTTGGCCGTCTCGATGCGGATGATCAACGGCGAACTCGCCTTTCCGGACGAGGAGCCCGAACCCGATTGGCGCGAACTCCGCGTCGCCGCCGCGGGGAACATGATCACGCTTCGCCGCGATCCGGACGGCATCTCGCTCGTCATCTGGGGCAATGCCGACGATGCTCTCAAGCTCGCGTGGGAACAAATGGCCCACGCGATCGCCAGCCTGACCCATGGCTCCGTCGAATGACCAAAGTAGGTTCGCCATGGACGACGTCATCCTTCGCTTCGAGCGGACTCGACTTCCCGTCTGGATCTGCTCCTTCCATGGCCTCGGCATCCTTGCAACGACCGCCGTCGGCTTTCTGATCGTTCGCTCCGGCGATTTCGTCTGCGCGGGGTTGGGCGGGCTATGGCTGCTGATCCCGCACCTGTTCGGCATCTTTCACGCCTGGTCGTTTCCTCTGTGCCGGCCTGCCTGCAAGACGTTGCTCGCCGCGGCGATTCCGATGGCGCTGGTGACGGCGACGATCGCAATCATAACGTGGGCGGAATTTGGGCCCTTCGCCATGCCGCGTCATTTCCGCTTCGGCTGGGGTGGGTCGGCATTGTCGCTGATCGCCGTTCTGATCGCTCCGCTGGTGCAGCATGCATTGGAGCTGTCGGCGTTTCTCCGAGCGCGCCGATTCGCGAATACCGCCGCGATCGGCGGACGCCGGCTGGACGACGACGATCCCGACATCGACCTGCGCAGCGTGTGATCGCGCATCCCGCTTGCGGCTTAGCGTTCGCAGGTACGATCCGGATCGTTAAGCCGCAAGCGGAAGTCGAGGTTTTGCAACCTTTTTCGCCTTACATGAACCATTTCGAGAAATCGATTGCGATCACGAAGATCATCAGGCCCAGGATCAGCGCGAGGCCGACGTAAGTGAGTGCGACGCGGACCCCCTCGCTGGCGGGTTTGCCGCGAATTTTCTCGTAGAGCAGAAACACCATGTGTCCGCCGTCCAGCACCGGGATCGGCAGAAAGTTGATGACGGCGAGGTTGATGCTGATCATGCCGAGGAAGAACACGAATTCCCACGTGTCGAAACCAGCGACCCGATACGAGATGCCGGCGATCGACAGCGGGCCGCCGATGTTCTTCAGGAAGTTGATTCGGCCCGTCACCATGCCGCGGATGCCGAGGAAGACCTGCAGCATGCTCTTCTGCGTGTCCGAGAAGCCCATCGTGATGGCTTCCCCCACGGACGACGCCTTCTGGACTCGCGTGTCCTCAACCAAACCCCAGCCGCGTTCGGGCATGCCGAAGACGTCGCGGACCGGGGTCAGCTCGACGATCTTCGGCTCTTTGTCCCCCTTGATCTTGAGCGTCACCTTGGTGATGGTTTCGGGGCTCGCGGAGGAAAGCACGAAGTGGACGTGGGCCCATTCCTTTTCTCTGAAATCCTTCTTGGGATCGAGCCAGCCGGTTCCGTCCGGTTTCTCAGCCGTGTGGACTTTGGCGTTGAGCACCACGTCCCCGGGGCGAAGCGGATGGTCCTTGAACGATGCATCGGTCGATTCGAGGGTGGTCGTCACCCGATATGCCAACCCCAGTTCCGGGATCGAGTACGGCGAAGACGGCGACGATGGATATTGGCGATCGAACGTCCAATCGTCGTCCCAGTCGAGCTGCTTGACCAGTTCGTCATACTGTTGGCCGGGCTGATCGCGGTGACGGCGGATGCCGATCCAAACCTTCTTGTCCTCCTTCTTGTTCTGCGCCCACTGCTTGAGTTGCAGCGGAAGCCGGTCGGGATCCAGCGGCTGATGCTTCACTTCGCTCACATCGGAAGCGCCTAAACCCAACCACTCGGCCACCTTTTCCTTGTTGGGAGCTTTGGATTCCGAGTCGTAGACGGAGATCGTTCCCGGCGCGGTGACGACGAGCACGCGGTAGATGCGATCTCCCTCCCGGCTGCTGCCCCCTTCCTTCGCAATCGGAATCAACAGGTTCGCTTTCGACGCAGGCGAATCCTTCCGCAGGGCGACGATCTGGTCCATCCCCATGCGCATGCCAAGCGACAGCTTCCATGCGGGAGCAACCTTCAGATCAACCGTCCTCTCTTCCGTGCCTTCCTTGCGGCGAACGCGGATGACGACGTCCTTGTCCGCGAGCAATTGCATGCGGCGATTGAACTCGAAGTAGCTCTCGCGATTGAGGTCCGCCGACGCGCGGGGATCGAGCGGCAGATCCTTCACCACATCCGGATGATCCGGGTCGGAGGTCGCGATGATTTCGTCCTCGAACTGGAAACCCGCCACGGCTGCGGGGCTCCCCTTTTCGTTGGGAGAATCCATCGACGGATCGACAGAGGAGCGTGGGTACACCTTGAGTTGCTTGGGAGGCGCGACGCCGATCACCGGATTGGAGTCGTCCTCGTTTCGACGCGGCTCCATCTTCATGGTTCGCAGAGACTTGCCCGGCAGCATCACTTCGAAATCGATGTCTTGTTTTGCGTAGGACAGCGCGACGACGAACTTGAGATCCTCGAAGTAGGGGTCGGAGATCGAACCGACTTTCTTCACGACGTCGCCGGTCCGCAGGCCCTCGACGAACGCCGGCCCGCCCGTATCGACGTAGGCGACGATGGCCGGGTTGCGCATCTTGCCCGGGACCATGAAGACGACGACATAGGCGATCAGGGCGAGGATCACGTTCATGATCACGCCCGCGGAGATGATCAGCATGCGCTGGCCGACGCCCTTGTTGCGGAAGGAGCGCGGGTCGTTGTCGGAGCCGTCGCTTGCTTCGTCGCCGTCCACCTGGCCGAGCATCTGCACGTAACCGCCGAGCGGGATGGCGGCGAGCTGGTAGATCGTTTCGCCCCATTTTCGGGCCCAGATAGCGGGACCGAAACCAATGCTGAACGTCGAGACATTGACGTCGCACCACTTGGCGGCGAGGAAGTGTCCCAGTTCATGGAAGAAGACGACGAACGCGAGACCGAGAACCGTCTTGAGGATCGCGCCGAGATTGAACTTCAGGAAGTAGAGCAGGACCAGCAGCGCGAGGATGAAGAGGACGCTGCTCCAACTCCCCGCGTTCGGATCGGCGGGGATTTCGGAGCCAGGCGCGGCGCCGCCGGGCGCGGCGCCGCCGGGGCCGGCGGTGGAGCCGTTCGTATGCGGAGACGTTGAGGAAACGAGGTCGTTCCCGGTCAACGCGTGAGGCACATGGTCTTTGCTTTCCAACGAACTACCTCCTGACGCGCCCACAGATCCAGTTCAGCCAACTCCTCGAGCGAGGGGCGCGCGGCGTAAGGATGACGATCAAGAATGTCTCGGCAAGCCCGGGCGATGTCCAGGAACCGGAGCTTCCCGGTCAGGAACTCGCCGACAGCAGCTTCATTGGCGGCGTTCAGCACGGCGCCGCTCGTACCGCCTCGGCGGGAAACCTCGAACCCCAAGTCGAGAGCCACGAACGTCCCGCGGTCCGGCGTTTCGAAACGAAACGTCCCTACCTCGTCCCAACGCATCTTGCGCGCCGGGCCTGGCAAACGATCGGGGTACGTCAATGCATACTGGATCGGCAAACGCATATCGGGGGGCGAGAGCTGGGCCAGCACGGAGCCGTCGGTGAATTCTACGAACGAATGGATGATCGATTCGGGGTGAATCACCACTTCGATCTGGTCCGGCTCCAAGTCGAAGAGCCAGCGGGCCTCGATGATCTCGAGGGCCTTGTTCATCATGGTGGCCGAGTCGATGGAGATTTTGGGGCCCATCCGCCAGGTGGGATGGCGCAGTGCCTGTTCCACGGTGACATGGGCGAGGTCCGCCTCGGTGCAACCGCGGAAGGGGCCGCCGCTGGCCGTAAGGACGACGCGGGCCACTTCGTTGCGGCGTCCGCCTTGCATGGCCTGGAAGATGGCGCTGTGTTCGCTGTCCACCGGAAGCACGGTCGCATGCTTGCGGGCGGCCAATTCCATGACGAGCGGGCCGGCCATCACCAGCGTTTCTTTGTTGGCGACGGCAACGGTTTTGCCCGCTTCCAGCGCGGTCCAGGTGCCATGCAAGCCCGCAGCGCCGACCACGGCAGTGACGACGATGTCCGTCTCCGCGTCGGCGATCATCACATCCAGTTCGCCGGGCCCAAGAAAACGCGTTTCCGCAGGGAGCGTATCCTTCGGAAATCTTTTGGCGGATTCAGGATCCGTCACCGCAACGAAGCGCGGCTTGCAGGCGTGGACTTGTTCGAGCAGTTCGTCGGTGCGGGAGTGAGCGGAAAGGCCGTGAATGCGGAGGCGTTCGGGAAGGTGAGCGACGACATCGAGCGTGTTGACGCCGATCGAGCCGGTGGAACCGAGGACGACGACGCGGCGAAGGGAATCGGAGGCACGAGTCGGGGAAGCGGACACGAGGAAGCCCTGGGTTCCAAACGCCAGGGATCCCGGCAAAGCCGGCAAGCCCTTCATGGCGCAGCATCATCCGTGTTGTTCGTCGGCAGACGGGAAGTATTGTAGCGATTTGGGCGCTTTCTCCGCAAGCCGATCAAACCCCGCCCGTTGCGGCGAGAGGCATGTCAAGTTTTCGGCCGTACTCCACGCGCCCCGCAACAACCGGTAGCTCGGAGGAAAGCGCACACCGAGTTGACGCTGGGCGGCTTCGATTTCTCGCTCAGTGGCTCCGCTTCCAAAGGAGCTGTCTGCGTCCGACCGAATTTTCCTTAGAAGGCGAGCTTCCATCAATACATCCAAGTGTAGGAGGCATGGCCGTCGGATGCTCAGTGACTGAAGAACTTTTTCGCACAAACCATGAGATGAGGTCGATATCAACGACGTTCATTCAGTTGTTCGCGAGTCCAATTTGGCTCCGTCGATCGAATGGAAATGGATTTCCAAAGCTCTTGCAGCTTCTCCGGTGCTTGCTTCTTCGTTGCCTTAGCCTTGATCGTCTCAACAGTGATGCGGATCGGCGACGGCCAGGGGATGTTCAAGGGTTCGGAAGGTCGAATCACGCCGTCCTCGTTGATATCTGAACGGGTTCGGATCCTATGGAAATGCTCGCCGCGAGCCTCTGCTGAAGCAAACTGGCCGAAGTCGTTGGGAGTTCGCTCAGCCGGCCTCGGCCCCGCGGCCGGACAGGTCGCCGATCACTTGGCTGACGCCTTCGTGATCGAAGAACACCGGCACGTTGCCCTGCGCGAGCAAAACTGCCACACCGTCACCTAATGCGAGAACGTTGGGTCGATCGACTTCGTAGCGATCGCCGTCCACCAACGCTACGGTGAAAGGTTTGAACGGTTTCCGGTTTTGAAACGCTTCAATGGCTGTCGTAAATGTTCCCCGGTCCATCATCTGCTCCTCTAATGTTTTCATCATACCGAGCAAACAACACTTCGGTTGGGTTGAGAGGCAAGATACATTCGATCGGGGCCAGGATGCAAGTACGTGCGTCGAATTGTAACGGACCCACCTCGATTTGCGATTCCCAACTCCCAAAACGCGCCTGACTGTTTTGCGCCGTCAAATGTTTCGCTGGAAAGCTGCCCAGTTTCCAGTTTTTCACCTCCTCGCCCAACCGGAACGACCCGCAGCGAAGTCGGACAAAAACTTGGTTTTCGCTAAAGTCCGACAAGCGGTTGCGTTGACACCTCCAGAGAGCGAACGTAGACTTCTGCGAGACTTGACCACCGGGCACGGCCGCTCTAAGTGCAAGCAAGTCTTGAACGTGCGGCGTCGCAAACAGCGCAATCGCTACAACCGTCACACTCGGGTCCGCCAATGGCTTTTCTCGATCTTTCCTGGCGAACGTTTCGCCCTGCCGAAGGGTTCTACGACTCGGAAGTTGAGGCCCCCGAAGCTCAACCGGTTCGCACCTTTCTGCCGACGGGATACGAACCGCGCTATCCCTATCCTTTGCTCGTCTTCTTCCACGGCGGCGGAAGCAACGAGGAGCAGATCCTCCGCTTCGCCCCGCGCCTGAGCCGTCGCAACTTCATCTGCATCGGCCTTCGCGCCCCCGTTTGCATCGGATCCAAAGGCAAATCGCTCGGCTACTCCTGGGGCGATGCGAGCCAGCAGACGGTGATCGAAGACTACTTGTTGCGAGCCGTGCAACAGACCCGCCTGCACTACCATGTGCACAGCGAGCGGATCTATCTCGCCGGCTTCGCCGAAGGCGCCGAGGTGGCGTACCGCATGGGCCTGACCTTCCCGGAAAAGCTCGCTGGCGTGATCTCTCTCAATGGAGCCATGCCTCGCTACGAACGCCCGCTGCTCCGCCTCCCCGAAATCCGCTCGCTCCGCGTCTTCATCGGTCACGGCATCGCCAACCCGAGCATCCCGCTGTCGATGGCCCAAGAAGACCGCCGCCTGCTCTACTCCGCCGGCGTCAACGTCGAGATGAAGACGTATCCGACAACCCGCAAGATCCACGCGGGCATGCTCAAGGACGTCAATCGCTGGATCATCGATCAAGTCAACGAGTACTAAGCGAAGCCGATGCGAATTAGGAACAAGCCCGCGACAGAAGTCGCGGGCTTGTTTCGTTCATGCGGCTGAGCCGTGCGTGCTTTTCGTCGCCCCAACCCTAGTGCGTTGTCCAGACTAAATCCTCTGGTTGCAGTCGCACACTAGCCCGAAGCGTCAGTGAGGGATTCACATCATCCCTCGCTGACTTGACGCATCGGGCTAGTGCGTTGTCCAGACAAAATCCTCGGGTTGCAGTCGCACACTAGCCCGAAACGTCAGCGAGGGATTCACATCATCCCTCGCTGACGCATCGCGCTAGTACGTTGTCCAGACTAAATCCTCGGGTTGCAGGCGCGCACCAGCCCGACGCGTCAGTCAGCGAGGGTTGACGGTATCCCTCGCTGACTGACGCATCGCGCTAGTGGAGAAGCGACCGAGAACCCAAAATTCACTCTGGACAACGCACTAGTCGTCTTCATCCTCATCCAGGCGGAAGGGATCGTTTTTCCCGTTGGCGCCGGGCTTTTGCAGACCGGCTCGCTGCAGGAGCGGGATCGACAGGACGTCTTCCTCGAGATCTTCCATGAGTTCGCCGATCCGCTGGTGGGTGGCTTCCTCATAATGAAGGATGTAGTTCCGCTTGCCGATGGTGAGCACGTCCCCCGTGTGGAGCAATTTGCGCGAGGTGATGCGAATCCCGTTGACCTTGATGCCGTTGGTGCTGCCCAGATCGTGGATCATCCAGATGCCGTCTTTCAGCGTCAGTTCGCAATGGCGTCCCGAGACGTTCGGGAACTTCAGGCAAATGTCGCACGATTCGCGGCGCCCAACGACGAGCGTCTCGCGAACGAGCGGAATCGCTTCGCCCCCGCCCTGGGGAACGAGTTGGGATTGCAAGAGTGGTTTCATAAGGAAGACGTGAAGAAACCATGAGATTTGGAACTCGAATTTCATGGTAGCCCGATCACGAAACGGCGTCTACGCTGATTGCTTGGTTCAAGCTGTTTTTCGTAATCCTCTGAGCCCTACGCATGTCTTCGCCGCATTTGCTCCCCGCCGAGTTCGCTGAACGCCGCTGGCGTCCGCTGAGCCGGCATCTGCGCGAGCGGTTCGGGGCGAAGGTGTATCGAGTAACCGTGGATGCGGGTTTCACCTGTCCCAATGTGGACGGCACCGTCGCCAAGGGGGGCTGCGTCTACTGCGACAACGAAAGCTTCAGCCCCAATCGCCGATTGCCGCGCCGCACGATTCGGGAGCAGGTGGCCGCGGGGATCGATCGCGTTCGCCAACGCCATGATGCCGAGAAGTTCCTCGTCTATTTCCAGGCAGCCACCAACACCTGGGCCCCGCTCGACAAGTTGCGGCGCCTTTACGACGAAGCGGTGGACCATCCCGCTGTTTCCGGTCTGATCGTCGGCACCCGGCCCGATTGCGTCGGCGACCCGGTGCTCGATCTGCTCGAGGAATACGCGAGCCGGATGTATGTCAGCCTCGAATTGGGGCTGCAAACGATCCACGACGCAAGCCTTGAATGGATGAATCGCGGTCACGGCTTCGCCAGCTTCGTCGATGCCGTCGATCGCTGCCAAGGCCGGCCGTTGGAACTCTGTGCCCACGTCATCCTCGGTTTGCCTGGCGAATCGCACGAGGACATGCTGGCGACGGCCGAGGTGCTTGGAAGCTTGCCGATTCAGGCGGCGAAGGTGCATAACCTGCACGTCGTCCGCGACACGCCGTTGGCCGGCATGCACGCGCGCGGCGAAGTGCGGATGCTCGAGTTCGACGAATACGTGTCGCTGATGTGCGATTTCCTGGAACGCCTTCCGCCCCACGTCGTGATCCAGCGACTCAACGGCGACGCGCCTCCCAAGTATTTGCTGGCCCCGCAATGGTGCCTCGACAAGGCGAAGCTGCTCGCGTCGATTCAGGCCGAGTTCGTTCGCCGCGACAGCTGGCAGGGGAAACGATGGGATCCCGAGGCCGGTGTCGAACGGATCGAGCACGCCCGCCGCCGCCGTCCGCTTTCGCTCGCTAAGCCATCGCCATCCTGCAGCTGATTCGTCGTGGAGCGATCCCTAACGGACTGGGCCAAATCGCCGCGCGCGAAGGTGCAGCAAACATACGGTCGGCTTGAAGTCGAGCAATCGTGATCGCCCCTCTCCCCTTGAGGAAGCTTTGCACCGAAACCCCCATCCCGCACAAGAAGGGAAGGGGCTGCACAAAAAAGGAGGCTAATTAAGTCGAATTGTTTTGCGGCTCAGACAGACCGAGCAAAGTCGCTTTAGGTTTGTGGTTTGTTTGTGAACCAAGCCATGAAGCGTACGCCCGTCAAAGTCGAAGCGGTGGAGAAACGAATCAAGGTAGCGTGCGTCGCCAGCTTCGTAGCGGCGGAAAACAGCATACGCAATGTGGTCGGCAACTAGTAAGCAGCGGGAGGCTTTTGACGGCTCGAGCTTTTCCAAGCGATTGAAGCTGATTCGCTGCCGATGCAAATCGCTCCGACTTGAACTCTTTAAGTTTTCCGAACTCGACCTGCCGAATCTGTTCCAGCACCATCCGCTCGTGCGCTGATAATTCGTTTGCATCACAATAAACCACACTAAGCCGGCCAACGGCTACGCGGAGATCGATTTCAACGGCACGCCGGACGATCCCTCCGACGACACGATCGTCTACACGCCGGACCCGGATTACTACGGCTCCGACAGCTTCGAATACTCGATTACGGATATTTGGGGGCGGACGGACACGGGGACTGTGACGATCACGGTGACGTCCGTGAACGACGCTCCGACGTTGGAAAGCGATCGGGCCCGCCGGAGGCCCGGCGAGCTTTTGTTCGAGTTCCTCGATGCGTTGGCGTGCGGCCTCGAGTTGCTTCTGCATGACGAGGAGTTCGATCAACCGGTGAGGGTCGATGCCGACAGCTTATGCGAACGTCCCCCCGGCCGCAGGCTGCGGCGCCTTTTCCAAAATCAGCTGCACAGAATGGACAGCTACCAACGAAACGAGCCGGGCAGCTGCCCGGCTCGCTTCGTTGGTTCCGACCATCGCCATCCGCATCCGAGATCAGTCTTGGATGTCGATCTTCTCGGCTTCGGCGACCTCCGGCTCTTTCTGTTCAGCTGATTCGCGCAGAGCGCGTTCGGCGCGGGCGGTGAACGTCTCGGCGTCCTCGAACCCTTCGCGAACCATGAGGATGTTGCCGTTGGGGGCGGCGAAAACCATGGTGGGATAGCGTTGCACGCCAAGGGCTTGGGCAATCGCGGTGGCCCGATGGCCGTCTAGCTTCAGCGGAACGAATCGGTCGTTCAGAAGGCGGGCGACCGAGCCCTGGCTGAAGGTGTTGGCATCAAGCCGTTGGCACCAGATGCAATTCGGGGCGGTGAAATCGACGAAGAGCGGCCGCTTTTTGGCCTGGGATTCGCGGAGAGCAGCCGAGTAATCGGTGCGCCAGCGGATTTCTTGTGCTTGAAGGGCCGAGGGGATCGACACGAAGAGAACCGTCAGTGCAACCGTGCGTACAGCGGCAGCGTGAAGAGATTCCATTGTTCCTTCTCCTTGCTAGGTGTGACTCGAAGACTTCCTGAACAAACAAGGGACTGCAAGGTGGCCTGCCGCAGCTGCCATGCGCGCACAGGCCGATTGTCGGGGTCCTGGCGAAGGACTCCGCACTCAAACCACCCAGGCTGTCGGTCGGAAAAAAGGACGGCGTGGCCGTCGGAACCGGAATAAAACCCTGCCCTGCGTAGCCGTTGGCACTAGCGACCGAGGCTGACAAGCCGCAGCTCGCCTGCTCAAGACCGGCACGCCCGAAAAGCGAATCTCGACCAGGCCGACCTCGGGGTCCGTCGCCGATACGTTCGAGACTGCAAGCAGAGGAAGCCGGGCACTCGGGAGCTTCCGCTGATCCTGCCGACGCGCTCACGGTGCGCAACCGCAACGACTCGCAAGATGGGGCGTATTAAACCCGATGCTCGCTCGATTGCAAGTAGAAAGTGGGAAAAGTTATCAGCTGCTAACAAGCCGATTGAAGTAAGTCCCTGAGAAATCAGGGGAAATGGGCAGATTCTTCTGGCATTTTTTTCGGATTTAAGTTTCCATCAACTGCACCCTATTCGTCCCAAATATCCCAGACTAAACATGCAGGGGTTGAAGTCTATTGCCCCTTCAGCCTCGCTTCCTCGGCTGAAAATCGGCATTGTTCTTCCCAAGTCATGTCGGTTAGCTTCTGCCTGCGTAGGCCAAGGATCGGCTTGCGGCTTGCCCACGGAAGGGAATCGTCATGCGCGTGCTTGTCACCGGCGCGGCCGGGTTTATCGGTTCGCATCTTTGCGAACGGCTGCTTCGCGATGGTCACGAAGTGGTCGGCATCGACGCCTTTATCCCCTACTATCCTCGTATCGTCAAAGAATCGAACTTACTCGAATGCCGGGGATCGAATCGTTTCGACTTTCGGTGCATCGACCTGCGTACCGATTCGCTCGACGATATGCTTGATGGCATCGACATCGTCTATCACTTGGCCGCCATGCCGGGCCTTGCCAAGAGTTGGACCGAGTTCGACCTCTATGCCGACTGCAACCTGCTCGCGACGCAACGGCTGCTGGAAGCGATCCGCCGACAGGCGTCGATGCCGCGGTTGATCTACGCGTCGACGTCGTCGGTTTACGGAAAATTCAGCACGGGCGACGAATCGATTCCCACTCGGCCCATCTCGCCCTACGGCGTCACCAAGTTGGCGTCGGAAAATTTGTGCCGGTCTTATGAGGAATTGGGCCTGCCGCTGGTCGTGCTCCGCTTTTTCTCCGTCTACGGGCCTCGGCAGCGGCCCGACATGGGTTACCACAAGTTCATCTCGTGGATGCTCAACGACCAACCCGTCGTTGTCTACGGCGACGGCCATCAGAATCGCGGCAACACGTACATCGATGATTGCGTGGAGGCGACCGTCGCCGCGATGCAGGCGCCGCTCGGCGAAACCTACAACCTCGGCGGCGGCGAGTCGGCGACCGTCTGGGACATCCTTCATCACCTCGAAGGAATCATCGGCAAGAAGCCCACGATCCGCCACGAATCCGCGCGTCCCGGGGACCAGCGGGCCACGTTCGCGGATACGACCAAGCTGCATCGGCATCTGGGATGGAAGGCGACGACTTCGCTGAGCGAGGGTCTCGCCAGGCAGGCAGCGTGGCAGAGCCAATTCCAACAACTTCGCCGGGCTGCATAGCGGTGCTTTCGGAAACCAATCCGGCGTTCCATGCGTGTTGAACTAGCCGAGATTGCCTCCACCAGTCTTTACGCCAACGGCGTTACAGCCCACAGCCCAGGGTTGGCGACCGTAGGGAGCCTACCCTGGGTTAGGTTAAACCAAGCACCAGCTACCCCAACGGGGTTCAAGCCACAGATACAACGCGTTGCTGGAACCCCTTTGGGGTACTGCGGAGATTGCAATGGTAACCCAGGGTAGGCTCCCTGCGGTCGCCAACCCTGGGCTGTGCGCTCTAACGCCGTTGGCGTAAGGAAGACCCCGGCGGCGATTGCTGTAACGGACCCTCCCAAAGCCCCAAAGTTCGCCCCCGCCCCGAATATCCCGCAGATTCCGCAAAATCCTCAAGATCGAAAGGCCGCACGTCGATGTTTTGAAAGACATGGATGGCGTACGAAAATTTTGGCGAAGCCGGTGGCGGCCGGCGGGATGGGCGATGGCGGCGTGGCTCGGCACGCTCGGCTGCGCTCCGGAGCGCTCGCAGGTCGATCAGCACATCATGGCGGAGCCGCTCGCCGCCGCCCGCAATCAGGGCGTGCCCGAGAGCTACCAGGTGCTGCATCCCGACGTGCTCGAAGTCAATCTTCGCGAGCATCCGGATCTGCAAGGAAAATACGAAGTCCAAATCGACGGCCGCATCGATCTCAAGCAATACGGCCGAGTGCGTGTGGAAGGGCGGACGGCGCCCCAGATCATCCAGATGTTGGCGGAGGAAACGGGCTCGACGCGCGATGGCGTCGTGGTGCGCGTGGCCGAGTTCCGCAGCCAGCATTTGCTTTTATTCGGGCAGATTCTCGGTTGGCAACGCCGCATCCCGTATCAAGGGCCCGAGACGGTGCTCGACGTTCTGCAACGCGCGGGGGGCATTACCTGGGAAGCGGCTCCGGACAAGGTCTACGTCGTCCGCACGCATGTGGCGGACGATCGCCGTGCGGAGATTTTTCACGTCGATCTCGAACAGGTCGTCATGAAGAACGACCATCGCACGAACATTCGCGTGATGCCGTTCGATCAGATTTACGTCGGCGAAACGCAGCAGGCTCGCGTCGAGAAAGCGATCCCGATTTGGATGCGTCCCATGTATCGCACGCTGTGGCAGCCGAAGCCGGAAGCAGCCCCCTGATGCGTCAACCCGTTTGGGCCCAGCACCGCAGCACCTCGGCGACGCTCCACGCTTGGGCCACGCAACCGCGTGGCGTGTAGGGAGATTCCGCGTCGAAGATTTCGCTGATCGAACCCATGCAGGCTTCCGAGAGATGGTCGGCGAATCCCTGCAAGAGCTGATGCGCGGAGCCCGGCTTGTCGGGGTACGTCTTTTTCCAGGCGTCGAAGTAGGGGCCGATGAGCCAGCCCCATACGGTTCCCTGGTGATACGCGGCATCGCGCGAACGCAGGTTGCCGAAATAGCTTTGCTTGTAGTCCGCATGCCCCGGCGCGAGCGATCGCAGGCCCACGGGCGTCAGCAATCGGGTCCGCACGGTTTCGACGACCTGCTTCCAGCGCGAAGGTTCGAGAATCGGGTTGGTAAGCGAAATCGCGAAGATCTGATTGGGACGACATGCCGAGTCGTTCCCCTTCTCGCCATCGAGCACATCGTACAAGCCTTTTTCCGGCTCGCACCAGAACCGCTCGTTGAAGGAGCGGAACGCTCGCTCGGCCGCGGCCTTCACTTCGTCGGCTTTCGAAATGGCTTTCTCCTCGCGCAGCCATTGTTCGAGCAGACGCAGGGCGTTGTACCACAGCGCGTTGATCTCGACGGCTTTGCCGCGGCGCGGCGTGACCACCCAATCGCCGACCTTCGCATCCATCCACGTCAGCTGGTAACCCTCGGCTCCCTGCGTCAGGAGCCCGTCGTTCGGATCGACGCGGATGCCGTAGTGCGTTCCCTTCATGTGCCAATCGAAGATGTCGCGCAGCGTCGGCAGCAAAGCAAGCAGCGTCGTGCGGTCGCCGGTGGCGGCGACATAGCGGCTCAAGGCGTGGAAGAACCACATCGTCGCGTCGGCGGTGTGATAGACGGCAACGCTTTCCCCTTCGGTGAAGAAGTTGGGAATGAGGCCGTCCTTCACATGGGCCCCGAAGGTTCGCAGGATGTAGCCCCCCTCGGCGTGACGGCCGGTCGTCAACGTCAGCCCTTCCAAGCTGATCATGGTGTCGCGGCCCCAATCGGTGAACCAGTGGTAGCCGGCGATCACCGTGCGCGCCTCGTCCCCCGAGGCATGGGCGCGGGCGGTATCTTCCGCGCGGGACGCTGGGAGGATGATGAACTGATCGGCGGCGAGCACCAGCTCGGCGCCGAAGCCGTTGCGACACGTCGGCGCCGCCGCCGCGATGAGTCGCTGGCGCCGAGCCAACTCCCCCTCTTGCGCCTCGCGCGGCGACATCGCAAGCAAGCGATCCCACGTTTCGGTGGAGGCCGTCAGCACCACGTCTTCGCCAGGCTTCAAGTCGGCGCGAAAAAACCCCGGGCTCCATTGCACGCCGACCCCTTCGTATCCCCGGCTCTCTTCGATGCGATAGAGCACATCCGAACGCGTCATGCCGTCCAGGGTCAAGGCGTTTTCCTTGCCGTCGATTCGCAGACGCAACGTGGGGAACTGGTCGCCTACGCTCACTTCGTAGCGCCCGTTGACCGCTTGAAGGCAGTAAGGCTTTTCCTGCTTCGCGGAAACATGATCGTCATGCCCGCGGAAGTGCAGCGAAGGGCGGAGCTTAAGCCTTACCGGGCCGGCCCCATGCATGAGTCGATACACGATGTGAACCGTGTTGCGGTTGTGCGGCATGAAGATGCGGCGTTCGATGACATGCCCGCGCGATTCGTAACGCCAGACCGGCAGGCCCATTTCCATACGGAATTCCGCTAGGATGTCCGCGCCTTGGATGTCGAGGGTGCGATCCGCCTTTTCCGATCCGCCGACGGCGACGCTCGACCAATCGGGGAAGCGAAAGGTCTCGAACAGGTGATTGAGCATCATCACCCGGCCCAAAGGCTTCGGGTGGGCGGCGATGAGCATGCCGTGATAACGCCGAGTTGCGGCGCCGACGAGCGTGCCGCAGGCGTAACCGCCGAGGCCGTTGGTGACGAGCCATTCCTTCTCGATGAGATGCTCGAGCTCGACCTTGCCGTTCTTCTTGAGCGGTACCGACCGAACCAGCGGTTCCATAATCACCTCGCCGAAAAGGATGCCGACATCTTGACGCGATGTCGCGAACGCCCTCCGTGGCGATCCGCGGGGCTGGGCGCTTGCAGGCCCAAACATCCGCATTTCGCGATCCCCGCTTGCGGCTTAGCGATCCGGATACTTCACGCGAACGCTTAGCCGCAAGCGGAAGACCTGCACGCGCGTCATGGGGATGCAAGTGCCCAGTCTCGCGGAACGCCGCGGAGGGGGTTCCCTACAGCGCAACACTTCTCACGGCGACGCTCGCTGTTGAGCGTCCCGTTCGTCCTTGACCCGCTCCGGCTTGAGCAGCACGGTGGTTTCGCCGGAGATTTTCCATCCCTCTTCCGTTTCGAGCGGCGGAGTCGCGATGCCGCCGTAGTCCGCGCTTTCGCTGGCCCATTCGTTGATCCAGCGATGCGAATCCGGCGGAGCGAGCAGCGGTTCCGGAGCCGGGTCCATGTGCAGATCGCGGCCAAGATTCACGATGATGAGGCGATCTTGCTCCGGCGTGTCGCCGAAGAATCGCATCACCCAAGCGGTGCTGCCAAGAACCGCTCCATCGGCACGAAGCGGGAATCGCGGCTGCAGCGCGGGCACTTCACGCCTCAGCCGCAACAGATCGCGGTGCATGGCGTAGATGGCGGCATGCGTCTCCCGTTCCTCGAATTTGAGTTTGCAGTCCTCGAACGTTTTCGGATCGGCGGGATCACGCAGCATCTCGGCGACCTGGGGAGTAGCCAGAGACGGGAATTGGCTGAGAAACTCCTGCCGCCCCTTCGCCACGAGCTTCGCTAACTCTGGTTGGTGGTCTGCGAAGTAGAAGAAGGGCGTAGACGCAGCAAATTCCTGTCCTTGAAAAAGCATCGGCGTGCCTGGGCTGAGCAGCGTCCACGCCGTCATCGCTTTGAAGCGATTGCGGCTCGAAAGCTCGCTGCAGCGCAGACCCAATCCGGAGTTCGCGATCTGGTCGTGGTTCTGCAGGAAGTTGATGAAGCCCCACGCCGGGATGTCGAACGCCGGCGCTCCGCGTCGATTCTTTTGCCACTTGTAGCGCTGGCCCTGAAAGAGATACCCATACTTGGCTGCTGAGATGAATTCCTGGGCGTTCCCCTGATAGTCGGTGTAATACGCCTCCGCTCGGCCGGTCAACGCGACGAAGGCGGAGTGATGGAAGTCGTCGTTCCACAGCGAATCGAGCCCCATGCCGCCGCGTTGGATGGGGCGAACGAGGCGGGGATGTTGCGGTTCGTTTTCGGAAACGAGATAGGTCTTTCGTCCATTCGCCGCGACGCGGACGGCTTCGCCGATCTCCTGCACGATGTGCTTGGGCGAGCTGTCGAAGATCTGCTGCGTCGCATCGAGACGCAGGCCGTCGAAGTGGAACTCGCGAATCCAGTACTCGGCATTGCAGCGGAAGAACTCGCGAACCGGCTTGCAGTCGCCGCAATCGAAGTTGAGCGCTTCGCCCCACTCGTTCTTGTAGGTCTGCGAGAAATAGGACGGCGAGAACTTCATCAGATAGTTGCCGTCCGGCCCGAGGTGGTTGTAGACCACGTCGAGAATGACGCCGATGCCCACCGAATGGGCGCGGTCCACGAAGCGACGCAGATCGTCGGGCTCGCCGTAGAGCCGAGTGGGGGCGAACATGTTGACGCCGTCGTAGCCCCAGCCGAACGAGCCGGAAAAGTCGGCGACGGGCATCATCTCGATGCACGTGATGCCAAGGCTCGCCAGTTCGGGCAGTTGCTTGGCAGCCGCTTCGTAAGTCCCTTCCGGCGTGAAGGTGCCGATGTGCATCTCATAAAGTACTTGGCCCTGCGGGCCCGTTCCCTTCCAACTCTTGTCGGTCCATGCGAACTTCGCTGGATCGACAACCTGCGAAGGCCCATGCGGTCCTTCGGGTTGGAAGCGCGATGCTGGATCGGGGTAGGGCCCTTCTCCGTCAACGCGATAACGGTAGCGAACACCCTCGCCGAGATTCTTGGCCAGGCCCGCGAAATATCCGTTCCCTTCGGGTTCGAGCGCGATCGACGCGTCCTGTCCTTCGACGACAACTTCGACGCGTGCGCGGATCGGCGCCCAAACGCGGAAATGGACTCCCCCCTCCCGGCGCAGTTCGGCGCCGATCGGCAATGCTCGTGTGTTCATGTGCGGAAACACCCTCGTGGCGCGACTGATGGAAATCCCGTTTCCGCTGACGGTGCGAAACGCTGACGTTCTGGGGAGATAACGCCGGCAAACAAACGCAAAGCGATGTTGCCGAGACGCTGGAGGTCGCCTCCAGCGATTCGACTACGCTTTTCCGAAAGCTTCGCAACGAATGCCATCAGTGCAAGCCGCGTGCCGTTTGATCGAGCCCAAACGCTCGTCCTATTGCAGTACGCCTACCAGTACGCCTGCCGAACCTCATCGCGCTTCTCCGCTTTGCGATTGCTATGGCTACGTTGGCATCGGTTGAATGCGTCTGCTATCCTGCATAGAGCCGCTTGGTTCACCCCGCCAAAACGCATCACACCTCGGGAGATTCGGCGTGGATGATCAAAACGCGTCGTCCGTGAAACGCCCGCGCAACGCCCCGCGCGGCCTGGCGAGTGCCGATCAGTTCCTCTCCACGGATCGCTGCCTCGAACTCCACCGGATCATGGTCCGCGCTCGCAAGATGGAAGAGCGCATGATCAAGATGAGCAAATCGGGCGAAGGCATCTTCTGGATCGGCGGGCCAGGCGAAGAAGCGATCAACGCCTGCCTCGGCCTGCAAGCCAAACGCGGCGAAGGCCCGGCTTTCGACTACTTCCACCTGCACTATCGCTGCTCCGCGGTCATGGTCGCCCTCGGAATGGAGCCGCTCGACTCGATTCGGCAGATGGCGAACGTCGTCACCGATCCGTTTTCGCGGGGCCGCAATTTCCCGTCTCACTTCTCGCGCCGCGCGTGGAATGTGTTGCCGGTCAGTTCCGTCATCGGCATTCAGTGGATCAAGGCCCCCGGGACCGCCCTCGTGCAGAAGCGGCATGGCGGCGACGGCGTCTCCATCGTCGTCGGCGGCGACGCGGGGACGGCCGAGGGGGATTTCCAGTCGTGCCTCATCTGGTCGACTCGGCCGCAGAACGAACTGCCGGTGCTGATGGTCGTCCTCAACAACGGCGGCGGCATCTCGACGACGCACTGCTCGCAGCATTCGTGCAACAACATCGTCGATCGAGCGAAGCCGTTCGGCATCGAGGGGGAAATCGTGGATGGGAACGATCCCGTCGCAAGCTGGCACGCGGTCGAGCGGGGGATGAAAGTGTGCCGAACCGAACGCCGGCCCTACATGATCGAAGCGAACACGTCGCGGCTCTACGGTCATTCGTCGTCGAGCGGCGCTCCGCGGACCAACGACCCGGATTGCATCGAGCTTTTCGAGCGGCGCTTGATCGCCGCCGGTCTCATCGACGAATCCACGATCCAGACGATCCACGACCAGACGCGCGACGAAATCGAAGCCGCGGTCGCCCAGGCCGTCCGCGAGGCGAAGCCCGTGCCGGGTGATGAGCACCTGTTTGCCTACGCCCCGAACCCCGACGACCCGACGTACCCGGACGACTACACCGGCCTGCCGTGAGAGCCGCCAAGCCCACGGTAAGCGCAGCGCACCGTGGGGATCCAGACCGCGGGCGCAATGATCCCCAGGGTGCGCTGCGCTCACCCTGGGGCTTGGCAGATGACATCGAACGTCAGCACCTTCTAGATCGACTCCTCGACGAGGCGGAGCAGCATCGATGGCCACGATTGTTCAAGCGGTTCGCCTCGCGCTCCATTACGGCGAGGAGCATCTGGGCGTCACCGACGTCTTCGGCGAAGACGTCGGCCCACCGCTCGGCGGCGTCTTCACGGCGACGCAGGGACTCAAAACCGCGTGGAACTCGCCGCTCGACGAACGCGGGATCATCGGCACGGCCATGGGCATCGCCTACGCCGGCGGCCGCCCTGTCTGCGAAATCCAGTTCTGCGATTACGGGTTCAACACCGTCGATCTGCTCAAGGTGGCGGGCAATCAGCGCTGGGCGGGAGCCGGCGAGTTCGCCATGCCGCTCGTCATGATGACCCCAAGCGGGTCAGGCATCCGCGGCTCGCTTTACCACTCGCACAGCTTCGAGAGCCTGGCCTCTCGCCTCGCCGGGTGGAAGATCGTGATGCCGAGCAACCCGCTCGACGCCTACGGCCTCATGCTCTCCGCGATTGCGGACCCCAACCCCGTGATGGTGCTGCTGCCGAAAGCGCTGCTGCGTCAGAAAGGGGATCTCCTTCTTCCGGGCGAGCCCAAGGACCAGGACGAATTGAAGGACCGCATCGACGCTCCCGTGGGCGATCGCATTGCGTGGAAGCCGCGTTGGCCGGAGATGCAGGCGCATTTCGTTCCGATCGGCAAAGCGTCGATCGTCCGCGAAGGCGAGGTCGCGACCGTCGTGAGCTATGGCCGAACCTTGCCGCTATGCGTGCAGGCCGCGGATCAACTCGCGGAGGAACACGGCTGGTCGTTCGACGTCATCGACTTGCGCAGCATCTTCCCCTACGACTGGAAAGCGATCTCCGCAAGCATCGAGAAGACGGGGCGCGTGCTGTTCGTGAACGAAGACACCGAGGTGACCAATTTCGGCGAACACCTCTTCCGCCGAACGATCGACGAGCACTTCTACGATCTGACCGTGAGGCCCCGCATCCTGATGGGCAAGCATCTCCCTGGCATCGGGCTTAACCAGGTCTACGAGCAAAACTCCGTCCCGCAACTGGGCAACATCAAGGATGCAATGCGAGCATTGGTCGAGGATCCGGCGTGAGCAAATTCTTAATCAGCATCGGCGATTCTGCAGAAAAAATCCGCTTGCCCAAAATGATGCAATCGTGGTCGCCCCTCTCCCGGAGGCACGATGTTGCATCTTCGACCCAAGCCGTTTGGAGCTTTGGAAGTAGGAGGTGACGTGCCATGCTTGGGCGGATCGCCCGAGGGGTCATGGCCGCTTCCGCTTTCACCGTCCGAGCATGCCCCCAGACCGAACGCCCGGAAGTTTCGCATGCTTCGTCGGTGGAAGGAGAAGCATTGACGAGCCCGGCCAGGGACCCGACGAAGCATGGCACGGCCCTCCTCTCTTCTGCAGGTCCATAGGGTTACGTCGAAGATGCAATATCTTGCCGGAGGGAGAGGGGTGCTCATTCCGAATTTGATTGCTGCCCCTACATCAGCGAAGGCCCTTCCGGTTCGACCATGATGACGCCGGGAAACGACTTGAGCACGTCGATCACTTTCAAGAAATCGCCGAAATACGCCATGCCCTCGTCGATCACGGCGCTCGACACCTCGACCCGCGCGGCACACGTGCGGATGCCTGGCTCATCTTCCGCTCCGCTGATTTGGCCCGCGATCACGAGCGATTCGTCGAGCACGTCCGGCGACGCGTTCATCTTGAGGTGAATTTCCCATTCGTCGTTCGCGAACTGCAGCAGCCCTTCCTGCCGGTTCGGCGTCAGATGGGGCAAGGCGGCCGCGAGCTTGGGGGCTGCGGCGTCCAGCGTGAATTCGGTGTTCGGCTTGAGCAGACCGTAGGCGCGATACATGGCGGGTTCCTGAAGAATCGGGCGGTCGGCGACGACGTCCTACAATAGTCGCCAACCTTCTCCCGCCTTGCAAGGACTTGTCGATGCTGAAGACCATCCACCAGGCCGCTGCCGCGCTGCGCGAAGGAAAAACGACGCCGATCGATCTTGTCGAACAGTGCCTAGCCCAAATCGATGCCTACGAAGAGAACGTGCGGGCGTGGGTGCTGATCGACCGCGATCTCGCTCGTAAGGAAGCGGACGCTCGGCTCGCCGAACTCAAAGCGGGCGTTCGCCGGAGCGAACTGCACGGCATCCCGATCGGCATCAAGGACATCATCGACGTCTTCGATTGGCCGACCGCCTGCGGCTCCAAGCAATGGGCGAACGCGATCCCGCGCTACGACGCGGAGATCGTGCGGCGACTGCGTGCCGCGGGAGCGATCTTTCTTGGCAAGACCGTGACCACGGCGTACGCGAGCTTCGACCCGCCGCCGACTCGCAATCCTTGGAATCCCAAACACACGCCCGGCGGATCGAGCAGCGGATCGGCCGCGGCGCCGGCGACGCTCATGTGCCTCGGGGCGATCGGCTCGCAGACCGGTGGATCGATCACCCGCCCCGCGTCCTACTGCGGCGTTGCCGGTTGCAAGCCGACGTATGGCCTTGTTCCGCTCGAAGGCATCATGCCGCTCGCGCATTCGATGGATCACCCGGGCCCGATGGCACGATGCGTGCGCGATCTCGAGATTCTGCTGAACGTCATCCAGAATCCGCCGCCGGTGCGTGACTCAGACGAAGTCGAACTGCCGCCGCGGCTCGCGGTGGTGCGCGGATTGTTCGAGGACTTGGCGGAACCCGCGATGCGAAATGCCTTCGGCGTCGCGATCGAAACCTTGCGGAAGGCGGGGGCGGTCATCGAAGAGTTCGTGCTGCCGGCCGATTTCGGCGACGTCGTGCGACAACACCGCATCGTGATGGCGGTCGAAGCGGCCCAATTCCACCGCGACCGACTTGAGCGCCGTCCCGACGAGTATCCGCCGAACATCCGCAAGTTGCTGGACGACGGCATCGCCTGCCCCGCGTCGGATTACGCGAACGCCAAATCGCAACAGCAACGATTGTCCGCCTTCATGCGGGCAGCGATCGACGACCGAACGATCATCGCCCCCGCCGCCACCGGCCCGGCGCCGACTGCGGAGACCACGGGAAATCCCGCGTTCAATTCGCCTTGGAGCTTCACGGGCCTCCCCGTCGTGTCTTTTCCCGTCGCCTTCGCGCCGAATGGCCTACCGCTCGCGATCCAGCTCGCGGCAGGCGAGTATCGCGAACTGCATTTGTTCCGCGTTGCCAAGTGGTGCGAACAAGCGATCGGCTTCGACATCGGACTGCCGCCTCGTTCGCGGTCATGAGTCGGAGGGGCGGCTTTTTCGCGCCCCCGGAATTCGGCAACGCCCCCCCCCGCCGCGGATCTCTTGGGGCCCCCCGCGTTCGCCTCCATGAGATTTCATCGTCCCCCGCTTACCCCGCTCGGCTCCGCTATAATCGCCGGTTTCCCGGAGGCGGGGACGATCTTGGGCGAGCAGCGTTGGTTTTGCCGCGACGACGACGAATGGAACGCGTTCGCCGAGCGGCTCAAGTTGATGCAATGCCCGCACTGCCGGGTGGTCGGCGCCTTCATCCGCCACGGGTTTCTTTACGGCTTCGACGAAACCAGCCCTCGTCGCGAAACCCTTCGCGCTCGCCGCATCTTCTGCAGCAACCGCCACCGACGCCCCGGCTGCGGTCGCACCTTCAGCGTCTGGCTCGCCGACAAGATCCGACGGCTGAGTTTGACGACCCGCGGTCTCTTGCGGTTCCTCAGCCGCGTCGTCGCCGCCGGCATCGCCTCTGCGATTCGCTCCGCCGATCGCCGTCTCAGCGAACG
>JAIEPT010000136.1 GCA_019748295.1 Gemmataceae bacterium
CCGGCGATTGCGAGTCGTTCGCCAACGCATCGATCAGGATGTTCGAGCCGGCATTCACGGTGACGGTATCGGTGGTCGCCGTCGGAGCCGCATTGACGCGGACGGTGAAGGTCGTCTCGGTTGCGGCTCCGAACTTGTCGGTGGCCTTGACGGTGATCGTGGACGAACCCGTTTGGCCCGCGTTGTATCGCAGCCGCAGGCGGTTGTTTTCGATGGTCGTGGTCACGAGGTTCGTGTTGCTGTTCGACGTCACCGAATAGGTCAGCGATTCGTCGCGTTTCACGATGACCACATCGTTGACGAGCACGAAGTTGGCGGCCGTCGCATCCGTGGGGAAGTTGCTCCCCGTGTAGTTTTTGAGCGGGAATGACGCGAACGGATCGTTTGGGTCGCCGGGCCCCTTGTTCACCGGGGTGAGGCTGGCGATCGAACTGGCGATGGCCTGATCCGCGGCTCCTTGCAGCTTGCCGAAGACGGTGAAGCCGCCGTTTTGGCTGTCCAGGTTCGACGCATTGTTGGCGAGGTTGATGAAAAACTGGCTCGTCGCGCTGTTCGGATCGTTGGGCGACTTGGCCATCGCAATCGTCCACTGCGCGTTGGAACGCGTGGAGCTGAACTCGTTCTGCACGGCGGGGTCGGTCGCGATCGGGTTGAGCGTCGTCGGGTTGCTGCCCAGTGCGAAACCGCCGCCTTGAAGCACGAAGTCCTTCACCAGGCGGTTGAAGACCATGTTGTCGAACTTGTTGGCGTTGATGTAATTGAAGAAGTTGGCGACCGTTTGCGGCGTCTGGCGGTCGAACAATTCGAAGTTGATGTTGCCGAAGTTCGTCTGGAACTGGACGACGCTATTGGTCAAATCCTGGTCGTCGAACTTGCCTGCCAGATCGATTAAGGTGTCGGCGGCGCCGGACTGCACAGAGACGTTGCCGAGGGCATTCTTGAGCGTCGGCAGATTGTTCTCGCGATCCGCCGCCTTGGCCGTGCCCGCGCCGGGGGCGCCGAAGAGAAAGTTCGCGTTGATCGGCGTGGAGAGCAGTTGGCGCAGCGAGACCAATGCCGGCGCCATGCCGCGGAAGCCGACGTCTTGAGTAACGGTTTGCCCCGCGGGGATGCTGATCGCTGTGGCAGCGGGCACGCCGCCGCCAAGCAAATTCGCGACCGGATCGGTGCGGAAGGTGTAGGCGCCGGGCATCACGTTTTGGAACGTGAACTTGCCGTTGGCGTCGGTTTGCGTCGCGACTTCGACTGCCGTGTTTTGATTCGTCGTACCCTTCAGGTAAACGGTCACGCCTGGGACCAACGCTTCGCCGGCGTCCCGGCCATTGTTGCCGTTCGCGTCGATGAAAGCAGTGCCCTGAAAGATGGCGGAAGCATTCGCCGGCTGGACGGCTGCAAGATCGGCGGTTGCGGGTTGGGCGCGTTCCTCAAGGCATTCGACATGCAAACGCGAGCGACGGATCGGCCGGCGCGTGGGTTGGCTGGGAGCGTTGAAGAAACTCTGGATTGCACGCCAAACCATCGCAAACCTCGTGAGCGTCTCGATCCGCCAATCCCCTCAATTCGCACCTCCATTGTTTCGGCCAGTACCCCCATAAGGCAACAGCAGTTGAGCGTTTTTAAGGATCTCTTCCTGATTCGAAGGATCGCACCTTCAAGGACGCGCCGCCTTTGCAGGGCAAGTCGGCGACGGTTACGATGAAATCGCCCGATTTTCTCAAGCCCCGGAGGGTCCGCCTGTGTTTCGCCGCATCGCCCTTTCGTTTGCCTGTTTCCTCGTCTTCGTTCTCCCGGGTTCGGCCCAGGATCGCTGGAGCGTGGAAAAGGCGGCAGCATGGGGGAAGAAGCAACCCTGGCTCGTCGGCTGCAACTTCATTCCCAGCAATGCGATCAATCAACTCGAGATGTGGCAAAAGGACTCCTTCGATCCCAAGATCGTCGATAATGAACTCCAATGGGCGAACGACTTCGGCTTCAATTGCATGCGCGTCTTCCTGCACGATCTCGCCTGGCACGACGATCCCGTCGGATTCAAGAAACGCGTGAACGAATACCTGGCGATCTCGGCCAAGCACAAGATTCGGACGATTTTCGTCCTGTTCGACGATTGCTGGAATCCCGGGCCCAAACTCGGCAAGCAGCCCGAACCGCTCCCTGGCGTGCATAACTCAGGTTGGGTCCAAGGGCCGGGTGTCGTGATCGTCAACGACCCCGCCAAGCGCGAATGGCCCCGCTTGGAAAACTACGTGCACGACATGCTGGCGGCTTTCGGCAAGGACGACCGCATCTTGCTTTGGGACCTGTACAACGAGCCAGGAAACTCGGGCCAGAACCAAAAGAGTTTGCCGCTTTTGAAGGAAGTCGTCCGCTGGGCTCGAAAGGCAAACCCGGAGCAGCCGTTGTCCGTCGGGCTTTGGTTTCAGAATGCGACGCTCAACGACTACCAACTCAGCGTGTCGGACGTCATCACCTTTCACAACTACCACGACGCCCAGCAACTGAAGAGCGAGATCCAATCGCTGCGGAAGCATGGCAGGCCGTTGATCTGCACCGAGTACATGGCCCGAAAGCAAAACAGCCGATTCGAGACGCATCTGCCGCTGTTTCGCGAGATGAACGTGGGAGCGATCAACTGGGGCTTCGTGGCGGGAAAGACGAACACGATCTACCCATGGAACTCGCCGCGCGGCACGCCGGAACCCAAGGAATGGTTCCACGACATCCTGCGCGCCGACGGAACGCCCTTCTCGCAGAAGGAAGTTTCGGCCATCAAAAAGGCCACGGGGAAAGAGTGACAAAGGAGGAAGGAGGAAGGAGGACTCCAGGTGCGGATATGTGTCGGATGTGCAGTCGTCGAACGCTGAAAGCGTTCTCCAGCAAAGCCCAGGGTTTGCGACCAACGGGAGCGAACCCTGGGTCAAATCGGCCACCACACGGATGGAACTCTGAAGGAGTTCGCCAGGACGCCTCCGCCCCCGGGCGAATCGTTCCGAAAGCAACGAGCGTCATGGCGAGTTCTTTCAGAGCTCCTGTTTTTCGATGTCTTCGTACCCAGGGTTCGCTCCCGTTGGTCGCAAACCCTGGGCTTTGCCGGGGAACGCTTTCAGCGTTCGACGACCGCACATGCGACACATCCGCACATGGCGTCATCCTCGGTCGTTCATCCTTTACTTCGCCTCGTTCTTCTTCTCGACGGCGGGTTCGCTGCGCCACAGCCAGCGTAGCGAATCCGGCAGGATGGCTCCGCCGTGTTTGCCGTTATGGCCGCCTTCGCCGTATTCGAAGCGGTAGTCGTAGCCTTTGAACTTCAGCGACAGCGCCATCTGCTGATTGCCCAACGGCCAGTTGCCGTGTTCGTTGTCGAGGTCGTTGGACCCGTCTTGCAGGAACACGCGGATCGGCTTCTTCGCGGTCTTGCGAATTCGGCCCGGCAGGATATCGCCGCCGCGGATGTTCGTGAAACTGCCGACGTGCGACAATACCTTGCTGAAAAGGTCAGGCCGTTCCCACGCCGCCACGAAGGCACAGATGCCGCCCGAGCTGATCCCGCCGATGGCCCGATCGGCCGCTTCCTGGCGCAGGTTGTATTTCTTGCCAACCTCGGGCAGCACTTCCTTCTCGAGGAAGCGGGCATACTGGTCGGAGACCGTGTCGTATTCGAAGCTGCGGTTGCGGAAATCGGGTTGGCCGTTCTTGCCCCCCTTGATGTCGTTGCTGCCCGGATCGATGAAGATGCCGATCGTCACCGGCATTTCCTTCTTGTGGATCAGATTGTCGAACACGATGGGCGTGCGGAATTGGCTAGTGCGGCCTGAATAGAAACGCACGCCGTCCTGAAACACCATGACGCTCGCGGGTTGCTTCGCGTCGTATTGTGCGGGTACGTAAATCCAGATATCGCGAACCGTTTTGGGAAACACTTCGCTCTTGTGGACGAACTTGTCCCACTTCCCCTGAGGCACGCCCTTCTGCTCGAGCGAATCGGGGCCAAGCGTGTACTCGTCTTTCCCCTTCGGCTGAGCGAACGCAAAGGAGGGGAGACACATCAATAGCGATAGAACGGCAGACCAACGAAGCATGGAGAGACTCCTTCGGGTGATCGGAGCGATGGGATCACCATATGAAGGGAGCGGCTTCGCCGCGACGGGGAGCGCAAACTTGCGATAGGCCACCGCGGAGGTGGGTCGCGAAAACCCTAAGGCGAGCGGAGAAAACGCCTCCCTCCTGGAGAGAGTTGGGATGAGGGTTGCCTTTTCTCGCGCAACGTCAGGTCGCACGCCCTCACCCCCGGCCCCTCTCCCGGAGGGAGAGGGGAGAATGCAGGCGCCTCTCGCCTCAAGGAGCCGCGCACGTAGTAAGCGTAGTAAGCGGTTTTGCGGGAATGCAGGCGCCTCTCGCCTCAAGGAGCCGCGCACGTAGTAAGCGGTTTTGCGGGACGCTCCCGACCGCTTACTGCGTGCGGCGGCTCCTTTAGGCGAGCGGCAGGTCTTCCGAAGCGCCCCTCACCCACCCTTCGGGCGCCCTCTCCCCCGCGGCGACTCGATTGCACGGATCAACTTGATCCCTGCGGGGGAGAGGGGAAGCTTCGCTGCCGCCACCAAGAAACCTATCCCTGTGAGCTCTCCCGGAGGGAGAGGGGAGAAATGCAGGCGCCTCTCGCCTAATGCGGCGAAGGGATCAGCCGGCCGGCCGCAACGTCGAGGGGGTATCCGCTTTCTGCTTCCCGCTGTCCGGTTTGGCGAGCCCGCCGGTGCGGAACACCTCCACCAGAAGAGCCTTCGCGGGTTCGGGCAGCGGGCTTTCCTGCACCGTTTGCACGGTCTCTTCCACCGGATACTCGATCCGTTTCAATTCGACTCGTTGATTGTCGATGATCGCATACGACGCCCGGGGATCTCCGTCGCGCGGTTGGCCCACGCTGCCGGGGTTGATGATGAGCTTGTCGCCCACCTCGAGCACATACGGGTGATGCGTGTGCCCCACGCAAATCACCTGGGCATCCACATCCTGCAAGCGACGTTGCCAAAAGTCGACGTCCGCGATGGCGTATTCGTCAAGCGGATCGCGCGGCGACGCATGCACCATCAGGAACCGCGTATTCTCGACCGCGATTCGTTTCGTCACCGGCATCGAGCCAAGGAATCGGCGATCCTGGGCCGAGACGCGTTCCATCGTCAATTGCCGCGTCACGCCCGTCAGGTACTTGAAGCCATTGCGGCCGACCACCTTCACATTTTGGGCGACGCCATGATCATGATTGCCGCGGACGGCATAGGTTGCGTTTTGCCGAATCCACTCGATGCAGGGAGCGGGTTCGAGGCCGTAATCGACGAGGTCGCCGAGGAACAGGCAGACGTCGAAATTCTCGTTGATGGCCTTCAGGGCGGGCCAGTTGGCGTGAATGTCGGCCACGATGAGGATGCGCATGCCGTTTTCCCGCCTTTTTCATCTCAAACGCTGGGGAACCTTCTGCAAAAAGGGTATACTCCAAAAGGCGACTTGGCCAATCCCCCTGATCGGCTGTCCACCCGTCCCTCTCGCTTTTCGAGGTGGCGGCCGTTCGACCTGACGGTCGTGCCGTATGTGCTGAGGACTCCATGAGTGCTGAGAAGCCGGTTCGACGCCTGACGCTGCGGCAGCTGCTGACGCAGGCCGAAAAGACCAATCGCGATTTGGCCGAGTTGGTGCATGTCCAGCTCATGGGCGCCATCTCGGATTTCCGCGACTTGAGTCGTCCCGTGCGGCGTCGAAGCCATTACCCCATGATGGTCGCGGTGCAGAATGCGCTGCGCAAACTCGAAGAAACGGGCGAGCAGTCGCTGCATCAGGTTGAGTATCTGCTGGAGCACCTCGAAGCGATTCGCGATCACGGCCGGCGCGAGCAGGCGACTCGCAAGTAATTCGAACAGGGCAAACCAAATCCTGGGTTCGGAGTTTCGGAAGCGGAAATACATCTTCGGTCTGGAACCCAGGAGCTCCCTACGGTCGCCCCTGGGCTTGGGCTTGGGTGGGATGGACACGGCGATTCGCCCACGCTATATCGCTTTCCCCGAGATTTGGAACGGACCACGGACGGCGGAGGCAAAGTCATGATGGCACGGATGCTGGGCATCAGCGCAACCTTTTTGTTGGCCCTCACCATGGCGTTCGGCCAAGGGCCAGGCGCGGACCCTTCCGGCGGTTTTCGTAATCCGTTCGATCCTGCCCCGTCCGCAACGCCGGGGCCAAAGTTTACCGCGCCCGCGGCTCCCTTGCCCGAGTTCGCCAACACCGCGCCGCAATCGGCGGATAAGCAGGGCGATCCTTCATCGCGTTACTCCCTGGCGCCGCAGGAGAAAGCGGATCCCAACCAGGACATCCAAGTCATGCCCCAACTTGGTCCCTGGATGATCTGCATCACGACGTATTCCGGACAAGAAGCTCCGCAGATGGCCCGCGATCTCGCGATGGAACTGCGGAACGGCTACAAGACCGGCGCCTACGTTTTCAATCACGGCGCCGAGGAACGTCGCAAGGAGTACCTGCGAGTCAAGGCGATCGTCGACAAGCAAAAGGAATACCTGGCGAAGAACAACTTGCCTTCCGACTATCCGATTCGCGTCCGTTACATGCGGATCGAAGAGCAATGTGCCGTAATGGTCGGCGGGTTCCCAAGCGAGGAAGCGGCCCGACGCGGATTGGAAGCAGTTCGCAAGCTGACGCCGCCTGATCCGAACAAGGTTAAGCTCGACAAGAAGAACATCAGCGTGACCGATCCGCAGCCCAAGGATCTTCAAGCGAACACCGCCCTTTCCGGGCCGCTTCAAACCACGCCTGTGTATTCGGATTACATCAATCCCTTCCATCGTGCCTTCATCTGCCGCAATCCGGCCATCAAGCACCAGGAACAGGTCCAGGAGCAGAAGTGGGACCTCGTGTCGCTGCGTCGGTTCAATTCGGGCGAATCGTTTTGCTTGCTCGAATGCAAGAAGCCGCTGACGCTGGTGGTGAAGCAGTTCCAGACGCCGCATGTGGTGGAAGGGCGTGAGAAGAAGGAAAGCGTGCTCGATGCGATCGGCCTGGGCAAAGGCGACCGCATCGATTCCGCCGCCCACAGCGCCCATAATTTGGCGGAACTTCTGCGGAAAGCGAAGCTCGAGTCGTACGTGCTGCACACCAAGTACACCAGCATTGTGACCGTGGGGGGCTACGACAGCCTTGAAGATCCAAACCTCCGCGCGATGCAAAACCTCCTTGAAACAAGGCTGCGGCAACAGCTCGAAGTGGTTCAACTCATGCCCAAGCCGATGCCCATGCAGATCCCGCGTTAATAAGATGCCCGCGAGTCTTTAGCACGCTGCGCAAGCAAGTGATCGCAGGTTGTGGAGAGGGGATTCATCCATTGCAGGGAACCTGCGATCATTAGCAAGTGTTCGCCGGTTGCGGAGGGGGGATTTATCCATTGCAGGGGCCCTGCGATCACTTGCTTGCTAAAGGATATGGGCGCGGGATGGCGACATGAATGGGCTGCTGGTTCTGGATAAGCCACTGGGCATTACTTCGCGTGATGCCCTGGATCGCGCCCTCAAGTGGTTTCCGCGGCGCACGCGCATGGGGCACACCGGCACGCTCGATCCGCTCGCAACCGGCATCCTCGTCGCCTGCATCGGCTGGACCACTCGCCTCGCCGACTATGTGCAGGCGATGCCGAAGGAATACGTCGCCGGCGTCCGATTCGGCTCCCGCAGCGCGACCGATGATGCCGAAGGTCCAATCGAACCCGTCGCGAATGCGTGGATGCCGGACGAAGGCATGCTTCGCACCGCGCTCGCGTCCTTCGTTGGCGAAATCCCACAAACACCGCCCGCGTTTTCCGCCGCCAAAGTGGTCGGCCGCCGTGCGTATTCGCTCGCTCGCCGCGGTCAGGATGTGCAACTCGAACCGCGCGTCGTCCGCATCTACGCAATCGAATTGCGCCGCTTCGATGGTATCTCCGCCGAACTGCACGTTCGCTGCGGCAAAGGAACCTACATCCGCTCGCTGGCTCGCGATCTCGGCGAAAAGCTCGGCTGCGGCGCCTATCTCGAAGCCCTGCAGCGAACCCGAGTCGGGCCTTTTGACGAACCGCGCGCACTATCGCTGGATGCGCCCGCCGAAGTTGCCATGCGTTCGCTGCTCCCGCCGGCGGAGGCCCTCGCGGATCTGCAAAGACGAATGTTGCCCGGCGAAATGATGCAACGATTCTTCAGCGGTCAGGCGATGCCGTGGGACGATGACGACGAGCTGCTCTCGGGAGAGATTGCGCTCACCGACGACGCCGGCCGCCTTCGCGCCATCGGCGAATACGAAGCGGCCACGCGCCAGATGAAACCCGCGAAAGTCCTCGCGAAAACCGAAGCCGATGTTTAGCGGGGAGCCGTAGGCGACCGGTCGCCTACGGCTCCCCGCTAAACGATCACGCGTTTATTTCAGCAGGCTGCGTTCCAGCACGCCGCGGGCGGTTTCGAAGTCGGGTTGCCACTCGATCTCCGGCGCCTCATTCACCAGGCAATCGCGAAGTTTTTCGAGCGTGTTGAGCGCCATGTGCGGGCACTTGTTGCACGCGCAGGAAATGCCCGGCACTGGATGATAGCGGTGCTGCGGAAACTTGCTCTGCAGTTGCCACATCATGTTCGCTTCGGTGGCGACCAGGAAATCCGTCGGTTCCTTGAAGCTTCCGACATGCCGAATCATCGCTTCCGTGCCGCCCACGAACTCGCTGTGTTCGCGGATGTTGGCGGGGCATTCGGGATGGGCGACCGTGACGCCGTGCGGATAACGTTTTTTCATTGCGAGCAGATCGCCCACGCTGAAGATCTCATGCACCATGCAGGAGCCGTTCCACAGGATCATCTTTCGACCAGTCGCTTCTTCAAGATATTGACCTAGATGCCGGTCCGGCACGAACAGAATCTCCATCCCCTCCGGCACTCGCTTGATGATGTCCTCGGCATTACCTGAGGTGACGACCCAATCGGAAAGCGCCTTCACAGCCGCCGTGCTGTTGATGTAGGTGACCGTCTGAAATTTTCGGCCATTCTCGCGCAGCATCTGCTGATAGCGATCCAGTTTGTTCGCGGGGCAGCTCTCCGCCAGACTGCACCCGGCCTGCAAATCAGGCAGCAGCACCTTCTTGGCGGGATTCAGCATCTTGGCCGTCTCGGCCATGAAGTGGACGCCGCAGAAAACGATGATGTCCGCATCGACCTGGGTCGCCGCTCGGGCAAGCTTCAAGCTGTCGCCGGTGACGTCGGCCAAATCCTGAATTTCGCCCTCCTGATAATAGTGGGCGAGGATGACGGCGTTTTTCCGCTTCTTGAGATCGAGGATTTGCTGAACAAGATCGGCCATCGGCGGAATCCTTGTTTTTTACGTGGCGGAGGAAGAACCCACAGCTCACTTGTCATCTGCATTCTACGAGGTGGAGAATTTCGAATTGCAAATTGCAAATTGCAAATTGCAAATTTCAGATTGCAAATTGAGCAATGCAGACATTGTCAAAGCCCAGGGGGCGACCGCAGGGAGTTTCTCGGTTCCAGACCGCAATCATGTCGCGCTTCCGACACTCCCATCCCAGGAACTCGCTACGCTTGCCCCTGGGCTTGGAATGGTGCAATCTTCCTGCTACGGCGAGTTGATTCCAAAATGGGAAAAGGCAGAAGCCGCATTCGCGACTTCTGCCTTCTTCATTCTGACTTCCAGCTTCGCGGGAGCCTTTACTCTCCGATCGAAGTCGTGATCCCCTTCAGTCGGAAGCGGTCGAGGAACACCCGGCTTTCGCCCTGGATGCGTTCCAGGCTCGCGTTGATGTCGCTGACGGCGGGGCGGTTGCTGGCTTCCAGCCTGGCGCCCTTTTCGAACGCATAGTAGGCCGCATCGCGTTTCGCCTTCCCCGTTTGCTTCAACATCGCCATGCCCAGGAAATACTGATACCGGGCGTCGTTTTCGTAGAAGGTCACCGACTGCTTGAAATCCTGCTCCGCTGCCAGGTAGTTCTTTTCCCAGAAGTGCTGAAGGCCCCGGCCGAAGTGCAGTTCCGCGAGATACGGGTTGGGCCGTTTCAGCGAATCGGGCTGATTGAAGGCGGGATGTTCCAGCACGAGTTGGTTGAGGTCCGCGGTGCTTTGGCCCGGATTCGAAATTTGCAGGCCCCTGAGGTATTCCTTCAGCCCTTCGGTCCGCTCTCCCTTCTTCGAGAGAGCCAGACCGAGGAGCTGATGCCCTTGGCCGCGAACCTTCGGGTTGTCCGATTTGATGAGTTCCCTGGCGATGTCGATGCTTTCCTTGAGGCGCGTCTCGATGGCGGGATCGGCTTCCTCTTCGCCGGGGAGTTGACCCAGGACGACCGCGGCCATCATCGTCGCCAAGGGATGCGTCATCTTCGGCGCTTGGCTGGTCTTTGCGTCGTCCTTGGCGTCCTTTTCGGGCTCCTTCTTTTCCTCCGGTTGCTTCTTCTCTTCAACAGGGGGAACGAAGGCCGCGGGGACACGTTCCTTCTGGAGCAGACGTCCCAGGGCGATGCGATAACGGCTCGAGTCATCCTTCGCCGACTTGATGGCGGCGCGGTAATGGCCTTCGGCCTTATCGAACTGGTCGAGGTTTTCTTCGAGCAAGCCCAACGCGAACTCCGCATCGGGAGCCGACTTCGCGTCCTTCTGAGCGGCCGCGGCGTCTGCGCGGATTTCCTTCTCGGCGGCCGGAGCGACTTTCCCCTTGGTGCGAGCCAGGTCCACGCGAACCAGGGCTCGCTCCGCGAGAATTCGCGGATCGTTCGGGATCGCCTTCAGGGCGAGATTCGCTTCCTTGAGAGCGGCATCGCTCGAACCTTCCGCATGAAATCGCTCGATGCGGGGCAGGAAGTAGACGTTGGCATCGGTCAGCTCGGCGAGCGATTTCTCGGCTTGGCCGACCCATTCCGCCTTCGTGCCGCCCGCTTCCTTGATTGCGGATTTCAAAGATTCGCGGGCTTTTTCGAAATCTTCCGCGTTGCGATAGCGCAATCCCTGCACGAGGTGGGCTCGGCCCTTGGCTTCGGCGGGGTACTTCGCTTCGTTCGACAGGATCCACTCCGCCGTCTTCGAGGCGGCGTCGAAGTCCTTCGCTTCGCGATACGCCCAATCCTTGAACAACGTGAGATAAGTGTCGAGCCGGCGTTCCGGCGACAGGATCAGCGGCTCGCGGCCCTGGAAGAATCCGAGCTGCGAAGAGAGCATCGATTTGTCGAGGGCTTGCTGGAGCAGTCCGCCCGCCGAGTTGCCGATGCTGCCGAGGATTTGGCCGACATTGGTCAGCGGAATCGCGAGCGGCGACTCGGCCTTGCGGCGAGCGAGCTTCGTGCCGGGCACCAGTTCCTTGCGAGGATCGCCTTCATTGGGAACGATCTTGGCGTCCGCGAGTTCCTTGTACGCATCGCGGAGGACGAGATCGAGTTCGTCGCGATCCGTCTTGAGTGCGTTCCGCAGCGCGACGATTTCCTGAACGCCCTTGGCGTTGATATCCTTCGTCTTCTCGTCTTCGAGAATCTTGTTGATGGCGGCGAGCTTGACGTCCACGTCGTTGCGGGCGGCGATCAGTTCCTTCACGCCGACATCGCCTTTCCCCTTCAACTTGGCGTCGTCAAGGAGCACATCGACTTTCTCCAGCGTCCCCTTCGCCTCGGTCAGATCCTTGACGATCTTCGAGAACGCCGGCAGGTCGAAGGCCTTCGGATCTTCAAGCTGCTTCGCGTCGGCGAGCACCTTGCTGATCCCCGTGAGCAGCGCCTCGGCCATGCTCTTGTCGGCGATGGTCTTGGCGACGGCCTTCGGCAATTCCGGAAGATCCGCCTTGGCATCGATGAGTTTCGCATTCGCCAATTCGGCTCGCACTTCTTGGGCGGCCTTGTCGCCGGCGCCGAGACGAGCGACGTCGGCTCGCAGCGTTTGCTCGGCCACCGTCTTCTCGATCTGATCGACGAAGGCGACGTTGTTCCCCTTTTTCAAATCTTCGATCGCCGACTTCACCTCGGGGTCTTCAAGGCTGAGCGGCTTCTTTTCGGCGGTTTGATTCTTGAAGTATTTGTTCCAGCGTGCCTCGCCGCGAATCGCGGGGGCGCCGGGAACCTTGTCGTTTTCGACGCCGTTGAGCAGGGTAACGACCTGGTCGTACTCGCCCTTGCCGTAGGCGGCCTGCACCTTTTCGGGCAGCGGTTGCTTGTAGTTCGGCGACATGCGGATGTAGGGATCGACCAACTCCGGCATCATGTACCAAAGCCCGGCCGCGGCTCCGCCGAGCAGGATGATGCCGAGCAGCATGCCGCCCAGCCAACGCCGACCGTATTTCGGTTTTGGAGGCGGGGGCGTTTTGCGGGTCTTTTTCCCGACACCAGCTCCGACCAGTTCTTCCTCGTCTTCGTCGTCAGTCGCGGTTGCGATCGAAGTCGAATCCTCGTCGTCGTCGCCCGAAAGCAATGCCGCCCCGGAGTCGTCATCGTCGGCAGCAACAACGGCCTTCTTCCCCTTCTTCGGAGCAGGCGCGTCGTCTTCGGCGAACAGGTCGCCCAGCTCCTCGTCGCCGTCTTCCGAAAGCGATTCGGCCATCAGTTCGGTTTGATCTTCTTCATCCGCGCCGGGCAGCATCGCCTTTTTCTTGGCGGGCTTCGGCGTGTCGCTTTCGAGGCTGCCGAGATCGACGGCATCGTCCTCTTCCGTCATCAGATCGCCGAACTCGCCGGAGTCCTTGCCGGCGACGAGCTGACCTTCGTGCGAATCGCTGATGTCGACGTCCGACTCCAGGGCCTCCGCCACCGGATCGACGCCCGAGGAGGACTTGCCGCGCTTCGGCTTTTTGCCCAGATCGACTGCCGACCCGCCTTCTTCTTCCGCCAGCAGATCATCGAGATCGGCGTGTTCGCCGGAGGCGTCGAAGGCGACGGTTTGATCCATTTCCGGAGGCTTGGGAAAACTGGTGTCGCGGCGACGCTTCGATTTGCCGGACTTCAGGCCCACATCGGAATCGATGATGTTGCCAAGGTCGTCGTGTTCGAGCGCGTCTTCGCTGTGAGCGGGCAGACGGGCAGGGCGAAGCGACGATTCTTCGCGGACGGTGGACTCGGGCAGAGCATGCGGCCCGCGGTCTTTCACATCGCCCGAGAGGACGTCTTCCGCCTCGACCGGTTCGACCCGAGAGAGATCCGAGAGCGGCTCCGCCTTGATGACTTCGGAGACCGGCTGGATTTTGGAAACGCTGGAGAGCGGCTCGCCGCGAATGATTTCCGATGCGGGCTGCCTGGGCCGACCGCCGCTCGGAGGCGTGTCCGCGAAATCGGCTTCGATCACGTCCGAAGCGGGCTGTGCGTCGAAGACCTCGTCATCGCCCGCAAGTTCGGCGTCGAGGACGTCGTCGTCCTGACTGAGCATCGTGTGTTTCGCTTGCTTGCCCAGTTGGGTCTTCTTGGGATCCACCGGCGGCAGGTCGCCCGTCTCGGCGAAGATGTCGCGCGAGGCGATCTGCGTCTTCTTGGGGTCCGGCTTCTTCGGAGCCGGTTCGTCATCCTCTTCCTGCTTGCCGAGCATGGTGGGCTGGCGCGACACTTTGCCAAGAATGGTGTGCCCCGCACGGCGCGGCGGAGCAGGGGGCTCCTCGACGACTTCGGCGTCTTCAACGACTTCCGCGTCCTCGACGATCTCGAGATCGTCGACAGGTTCGTCCGCCGGGCGATGCTTCTTCTTGGAGGGAAGTTCGTCGTCATCACGGCGGTCGTCGCGTTGCTTGGCCATGGCGGTGCTAAGCCCCTGAGGCAGATTCGGCGTAGACGTCAAAATCGGATGGGCCGCGGTTCCGGTGCGGCAAGATCGGCAGTCCTGCTGGTATTTTCCAGCACCCCGCGCGAAAGAACAATCCTTTTTCGGGAAATGCGAAGGCCAGGCAAAGCCCGCAGCCATCCCGCTTGCCGCGAATCCTACACGCCGAACAAAGGGAAAGAAGCGAACAACCGGTACGACCGGAGAAACGATGTCGCAATCCAACTCCGTAGTGACGCTCGCCAAGACGGAACACAGAAGGTAAGATGGCTGGAACCCCTCAACGACGACGGGAACTGCGCCATGTCCATGATGCTCACGTGTCCTCATTGCGCGCAAAAATGCCGGGTCGGGACGCACCTCGCGGGGAAAGCGGTCCGCTGCCCCAAATGCACCGAAACCTTCGGCGTTCCCGCCGAGGAGCCGGCTCCGGCGCCGGCGGTTGCGGAAACGCAAGCACCCGAATCTCCCGCCGTCAGCACGCCCGAACCCACGCCCGTCGCACCGCATTCGGAGCCTTCCGCGGCGGGTGGATGGGCCAGCGAGTTGGCGATGTCGATCCTCGCGTCGCCGAACGGGAGTGCGGGGACATCGCATCCGACGCAAGGAAGTCCGCCCGACGAACCCATCGAAGCGATCGTTGTTCAGCCAAGCTCCGAAGCAGCGCCAGCCGAAGTCGGCGGCGAACCGGTCTTCGCATTCGTTCAAGACGAGGAACCGCCGCCTCCCCCCTCCTGGCGGCAACCTCAAGGCGGCCGTTCGCGAGATGCAACCTCGCCTCGCCGCGAACGGCCCGACCCGGTTCGCGAAAAGAAGGGCGGCCCCAAATCCCGCGCGCCGCTGTACTGGTCGCTCGGCTTCGGCACTTTCATCCTCACGCTCGTAGGACTTGCACTATGGCTCGGATTGCGGCGACCCGCAGCCGAGACGTCCACGCTGGACGCGAACGGCCATTTCAGGCATGACGGCTTCCTCGGCCGCAATGGTTTCGGTCGAGCTGAAGCACGCTTCCGATTCAACCTGTCGGCCGACAAGCTCTATGTCCTTCAACACCAGAGCCGCGATTTCGATGCGTTTCTCGTCATCGAAGACGACCGCGGCCAACGACTCGCCAGCGACGACGACAGCGGCTTCAATCGCGATTCCCTGATCCGCTTTCGACCTCCCCGCACCGGGCAATTTGTGGTGGTTGCCAGTCCCCTCATGGGAGGGGGCGGCGGTCGATTTACCGTCCTCGTGGACGAAGAGCGCAACGGCAACATCGCCGGCAATCCGCCGTTCGCGAACCCGCCCTTCGGCCAACCTCTCGTCGGTCCGCGCGTCGAGCGGATTGCACTTGATGCCAACGGCCGAGCGGAAGTGAACTCGACGCTGAACGCCGCCGACGGCATGGAACCCAACGGCCATCGGCGTTGCCGGATCTACGAAATTCGCCTCGAGAACAACAAGGAATACCAGATCGATTTGAGCAGCCGGCAGTTCGATTCGTTCCTTCAAGTGAAGAACGAAGCGAATCAAATCCTCGCCTCGGACGACGACAGCGGCGGCAACCTCGATTCCCGCATCCGCTTCCGCCCGCCGCTCACGGCAAACTATCGACTCTTCGTGGGCCCGCTCGGCGGCTTTCAGGTCGGCGATTTCAGCCTTCGCATTGAGGACGTCGGCCCGAAAAGGGCGAAGGGCGTCAACCCGCCGGGGGCGGATGGCCTAAGGCGGGAAAAGCTTGTGCTCGATGCCAATGGTCGCGGCGAAATTCGATCCGTGCTCGACTTGGGGGATGGCACACAACGGGAACGCCTTCGTCGTTGCCGAATCTATGAGACGAAGCTTGAAGCGGGTAAGAGCTATCAGCTCGATCTGATGAGCGCCGCATTCGATGCGTTCCTGGAAGTGCAAAGCGAACAGGGCCAGATGCTTGCCGCGGACGACGACAGCGGCGGCGGCTTGAACTCGCGCATCCGCTTTCAGCCTCCGCGAACGGAAAACTATCGGCTCATGGTCGGGCCCCTCGGGGGAAATCAAACCGGGGCGTTCCACTTGCGAGTCGAGGAGTTGTCGCCTCCCAAGGCGGAACCGGTCCGCACCGCCCCGCCGAACGGGTCGCTGACCATCAATTCGCTCATCACCGCGGGGGACGCCCTGCATCCGCAGCGGCAGCTTCGCACCAAGATCTTCCCGATTGAGATGAAGAAGGACGTGGCTTACGAGATCGACGCCAACAGCGCCTTCATGGATGTGCTGGTCGAGGGCTTCGATGACGCGAACCGCACCCAAGGGTTCGCAAGTTCCCTACGTGCGATCCAGCGCCCCGCGAAGCTTCGCATCACGCCGGAGAAGGATGGCGTGATGAAATTGTGGATTTCGAGCATGAACGTGAACGAGACGGGGGCGTTTCAACTCATCGTCCGCGACCCGAATGCGAAGGGACCGGCTATTGATCGCCAGTGAGCGAAAACGTCTGGACGTCTTGCTCCCCGCTTGCGGCTTAGCGATCCGGACGGTTGATCCGGATCGCCAAGCCGCAAGCGGGGATCGCGGAATGTCGATATTGGGAACCCGGACCGCGGGGACTTACTGCACGTACGGATTCGGATCCGGATCGCTCGCCTTGACCCCTGCAGTTCCCGGCGTCATGAGCACGGTGCGATACGAATCGCCCGTCTTGAGAAACTCGACACGGCCCGTCACTTCCACCCAGTCGCCGGCACGAACATGCGTGATCGGTTCCGCGGAGATCATGGGCACGTTGAGCGGGATCGCATCGTTCGCACAGCAGTTGATGCGGAAGCGAGCCAGGTTGAAGCGGGTTCGCGAACGCGGGTCGGGCGAAAACTGCCCCTTCACCTTGACCGTCTCCCGGTTCCAACGCTTACGCGATGCTTCGTCCCGGGCGTAGGCTTCCAATTCCTTGTATCCCACCTGTGTGGCATTCGCGCTGGACGTTTCCGCATTGCGAGCAGCCCAGGCAAAGGCGTTCACCGGCAACGGCGTGAACGTCGGAATCGTCGCAAACACCGATTCGGCGGTTCGCATCGTTTCGAGCGAACTGTCTACTTCCTTGGCCACCACCTTGGGGCCTTTGTTGGGCAGGCCGAGCAGGAAGAAGATGATCGGCACGAGGACCAACACATAACGCCACGGCGCCCAGGTATGGTCGTGGTCGGCCTCGTCGTGGTCGTGCATCGCGTGCTGATGCAGCGTCGATGCGGTCGCGGAGCCCGCGGCCACGCCGTGTCCATGCGAGCGTCCGCCATGATCGTGATTGCATTCCGCGCCGCCGTGCGAGTGGGCGTGTTCCGCATGCTCATGGGCGCCATGCGAATGTCCGCCGTGGTCGTGGCCCTGGCTGTGCGAGTGCCCGGCATGGCTGTGGCCTTCGCCTTGAACGCCCGCCCGTTCTTCGCCGACTTCTTGCCACAGCAGGAAGCCGCGGATCGTCGCGAGGACGACCAGCACGATGCCGCTGATGAGGACGAACTGGAAGAACTTGGGATCGAGCATCAAGCGCAGCATCCACTGCTGCCAAAAGTACAAGGCGAGGCAGATGACGCCGAACGCCCCGGAGAGGGCGATCATGCAAAGCTGGTCGAGGTAATACGATTCGTTTTCGTGATCGTGATGATGGGCCATGACGATGCTCCGATCAGCGCTGGCGGAGCCGCGCGGAAAATTGGAAGACGTTTTCGAAGAACTGCGACAGCGTGCCTTCGAAGTGGTGGACGATGAGGGAGTAAAGGAAAATTTGGATCGCGACCGCCGTGATGATCGTGAAGATCAGCTTGGGCCGGAACACCCGGGTGTACATCACATAGAGCTTCAGGTCGAGCATGGGTCCGAGGACGAGAAACGCGAGTTTCGACGCCGGGAACCAATACATGGGGAAGTTCGCCGCAACGAACGCATCCGCCTCGCTGCACAGGCAGAACAGAATCGCGAGCCCCATCATGATCAGAATCTGCAGCGAAACCCGGAGGAACGGCCCCGCCCCCGAGGTTCCTTCGGACAGGCGATTGAACATGTCTTCCGACAGGAACGATCGGCCGAACGACGCCAGGGCGGCGCCGATGACGAGGAAGGCCATGATGTCGATGAAGTCATGCAGCGCGGTGGAGCTGATGTTGAGCATCCGCTCGCGGAAGGTGCGGGTCGGCTCAACCACTTCCAGCGAAACGCCGAATGCTCGTTGCGGCTGCACTCCCTTCATGATGGTGGGCGCCAGTTGATTCTCAGTGCCGATCCGCCGTGTCTGCATCTCCACGATCGACGCGGTGACGACGGCGACGATATACGCCATTCCGAGCCGCAAGATCACCGCGCCCCACGGCCCGCCGAAGACGACGCGTTCCGGCACCGTCGGCTCGAAAGCGACATACGTACTCCCCGCGACCACCACATTGATGATGGGCCCTGCGAGCATATAAGCGACGCAGACGCTGAGCGGCAGCCCTTTGCGCAGCAGCCTTTTCATCACGACGATGATGCCGCACTCGCACATGGGAAAGACGACGCCGAGCAACGCGCCCAGCGCGATCGCCAATGTCGGCGATTTGGGAATGACCTTGGAAATCGCCTGCTGGGGGACGAATTCTTCCAACACGCCCGCCAGCACCACGCCCAGCACGATGAACGGCATCGCCTCGTAGATGATGCTGGTGAACGACAGAATCAATTGTTCGTATTCCACGAAACGGTTCTCAAGTCGTTTGAATCAAGTATCGCAATCCAAGCCCAGGGGCGAACGCAGTGAACTCCTGGGATCCAGACCGTATGCTTATCCCGCTTCCGACACTCCGATCCCAGGAGCTCGCTACGTTCGCCCCTGGGCTTGGAATCACCCTCCCTGCTTGATCCATCTGCTGAGCGGAACGGATGCCGCGAAGATCAGCGTTCCGAGCACCACGATGGTGCCGCTCACGCCGACTTGCAGGTTCCACCGCATGTTCAGCTCCCATCCCAGCCACGGGCCAGCTAGCCCACCGAAGGTGGAGAGGCCGATCGACCACCAGAACAGTTGGCGGAGATTGCGGGAGACGTTGGCAGCCGCGGCGGCGGGGACGATCAGCATCGCATTGATCAGCAGAATGCCGACGACCTGCACGCAGAGGTTGACCAGCAAGGCGAGCAGGATGACGAAAGCGTATTGGAGCGCCCGCACCTGCACCCGCCGCGATCGCGCGAGGCTGGGATGAATGCTGGCGAGCACCAATTGATTATACCGGGAGACGAGGAAGTACCCAAAAACCAGGCACAGCCCCAAAAGCATCACGATTTCCCAGCTCTGCACGAAGAGCGGGTCGCCGAAGATGAACGATTCGAGATTGAAGTAACGCTTCCCCGCGACCATACGCGTGAAGATGGCCCCCATCCCCATGGCCCCGGCGAAAAACACGCCGATGACGGTGTCGTTGGCCAACCCTGTCCGTTCGCGAACGAACGTGATGAGCACGCCGAACAAAATGCCGAAAAGGAGCAAATTCGTCGTGATCCAGAAGCGAAACTCCTCATCCGCTCGGCCCGTAAGGAAGAAGAGCAAAAGCCCGAGAGCCACGCCGGCGAACGCGCAGTGGGCGAGGGCATCGCTGAAGAACGCCATGCGGTTGCCGACGACCAGGGCGCCGACGGAGCCGCACAGGATGCCGATCAGCACTACCGCCAGCAGGGCACGAATGTTAAACGAATACGCGAAAAACGTTTCGGCGGGGAACCACCCGGAAAACGTTTCCAAGAAGGCGTCGAGATGATTCGCCAGATACTCCACAGTCGTGCCTCGAATGGCGGGATGCTTCTACTACGCGGGCAATAGCAGGAAAGGTTCGACGCCTGTCGCCCTCTTCCATGTAGCCCTCTCGCTCCGCGAGAGGTAAGCGGCAGCGAACCACGCGGCGGCAAGGCATTCATCCGCTTGCCTCTCGCGGAGCGAGAGGGCTACCTAGGCCGAAGCAGCGACGCGGCGGGCGGGTCCAGATAGATCGTGCATGCGCCATGCTGTTGCAGGATCGACGCCGGCACTTCCGGCTTCACGGGCCCTTCCAACGCATTGCGAACCGCTTCCGCTTTCCGCTCGTCCGGCACGCTGCAGACGATCTTCGCCGACTTGAGAATATGCCGAACCGACATGGAGACAGCCTTCGTCGGCACCGCTTCGAGCGAGGGGAACCATCCTTCGCCGAACTGCTGACGCCGGCAGGCTTCGTCCAGTTCGACGACGATGTAAGGCTCTTCCGTCTGGAAGTCCGCGGGCGGGTCGTTGAACGCCAGATGGCCGTTTTCGCCGATGCCGATGAACGCGACGTCGATGGGATGCAACCGGATGATCTCGCCCAACCGACTGCATTCCGCCGCCGGATCGGTTTCCGCACTCAGATAATGAAACGCCTTCGGCGGCATCGGCAGCCGATCGACGAGCCGCTCCTTGAGATACTTGCGGAACGAGGCCGGGTGATCGATCTTCATGCCGACGTATTCGTCCAGGTGGAAGAAGACGACTTTGCCCCAATCCAGGTTCTTCGCCTGCACCAATTCGCCGAGCATTTCGAACTGCGAAGCCCCCGTGGCCACGATGACGTTCGCTTGCCCCTTCCTGGCGATCGCATCGCGAATGGCGGAAATCCCATCGGCGGCCGCTTGGCTTCCCAGATCCTGCTTATCCGCACACACGACGACATTCATGCGTTTTCCCCTTGGACGTTCGACTGCGTAGCCATCTTACGTGTTGACCGGCTTAGAGGATCGAACCCCAAGCCCAGGGGCGAGCGCAGCGAGTTCCTGGGTTCATACGCCAGGAACCCAGGAACTCGCTGCGCTCGCCCCTGGGCTTGGGTCGGTGCTTTGAAGGTGGCAACCGTCTACGCGGTTCGGTATCGTAATCTCGCACGATTGGAACCGAGACGCCGTCATGACTTCGCCTGCCGTCAACGCCCCTGCGCCGACCTCGAACCGCTCCGCCCTGTTCATCGTTTTCCTCGTCGTCTTCATCGACTTGCTCGGCTTCGGCATCGTGTTGCCGCTCTTGCCGGTCATCGGCGACGAATACGTGAAACGCGTGCTGGGCCTGGACCTCCATGCGAAAGGTTCGGAAGGCACCGTCGGGCTTATCGTCGGTTTGCTGATGTCGTCTTTCTCGCTGATGCAGTTCCTCTTCGCCCCGATGTGGGGACGCGTCAGCGATCGCGTGGGCCGTCGGCCCATCCTTCTGCTCGGCCTCGTTGGCTCCGTCGTTTTCTACGCTCTCTTCGGCTACGCCGCCTCGTTGAAGCCGGGGGAGAACGCCCAGTTGGCGCTGATCCTGTTTTTCGTCGCCCGCATCGGAGCCGGCATCGCGGGCGCGACAATCGCCACCGCCCAGGCCGTGATCGCCGACAGCACGCCGCCGGACAAGCGGAAACATGGCATGGCCCTCATTGGCGCCGCCTTCGGCATCGGGTTCACCTTCGGGCCGCTGATCGGGTACTTCAGCCTGTCGTTCTTCAAAAGTCACCCGGAAGCGATCGGCTATGTCGCCTCTGGCCTTTCCTTCCTCGCTCTCATCCTCGGCGCCTGGCTGATGCCGGAAACGCGTCGCTTCGGCGACGCTCCGCCGATCCAACGCCGCACGCTCGATTTTTCGGGTTTGCGGATCGCGCTTGCGAGTTCGTCGATCGCGCCGGTCGTGTTGGTGTTCTTCCTCGCCACGCTCGGTTTTGCCGCGTTCGAGGTCACGCTCGCCATGCTGCTCCGCGATTCGCTGGGCTTCGGCGACGCGCACAGCAACGAGATCTTCCTCTTCTTCGCCTACGTCGGTTTCGTGCTGATGTTCACACAGGGCTTCCTCTACCGCAGGGCGGCGAAGAAACTCAATGAAGTGACGCTGATGGCGATCGGCATCGTGCTGATGGGGGCGGGAGTCGGTTCTCTTGGATACGTCGCCTGGCAGGCTTCGCTTCAGGTCGATCCGAAAACGCTGATGTGGTTTCTGTTCCCTGCGCTGACGTTTGCCGTGGTCGGTTTCGCTTTCCTCACGCCCTCGGCGCAGGCATTGATTTCGCGCCGCACCGAATCGCATCGCCAGGGCGAAGTCTTGGGCGTCAATCAAAGCGCCTCGGCCATGGCCCGGATTCTCGGCCCCATCATGGGCGTGTGGATGTACAAGGTCACGGAGAGCCACATGCTTCCCTATGCGTTCGGCGCGATCGTGCTGGTGCTGATGCTGCCGGTGCTGCCAAGCATCCGCCGCGGCGAAGAGAATATTGCCGGGTGACATTTTTTTGTGGCGACAAGTTTATCTAACTTGTCGGTCTGTATTTCGAACAAGTTAGATAAACTTGTTCCCACGAAAACCGATTCGGGCGACCCTTGTTATGGCAAAGGATGCCGATCTCGCGAAGTTGGAACCTCGCCGTATCGTGCTGATCAAGCCGAGCGCGCTGGGCGACATCGCGCACAGTTTGCCGGTCCTTTCCGCGTTGCGTCGCCGCTATCCGACTGCGCATCTGGCATGGATCGTCAACAAGATCTACGAGCCGATCCTTCGCCCGCATCCCGATCTCAACGAAATCATTTGCTTTGACCGCAGCGTGACCAAGCGAGGCGTTTTCGCAGCCATCAAGGCGTTTTGGCAGTTCTCGCGTGAATTGCGAAGCAAGGCGTTCGACCTTGCGATCGATTTGCAGGGACTTTTGCGCACCGGCCTCATGGCGCGAGCCACAAGGGCTCCGGTTCGCATCGGCCTCGCTTCGGCCCGCGAAGGTTCGCGCTGGTGCTATACCCATGTCATTTCGGACGACGTCAACGGGATGCATGCGGTCGATCGCTACTGGTTGATGGCGGAAAAGCTGGGCGCAGGCGAGTCCGCGAAGCAATTCTCGCTGCCGGTCGAACCCGAAGCGAAAGCGTGGGCAAAGGAGCAGCTCGCCAAGTTGCCGCGTCCGCGGATCGCCGTCGGCGTCGGCGCCCGCTGGCTGACGAAGCGTTGGCCGCCGGAACATTTCGCATCGCTGGTCAACGAAGGCATGGCGAAGTTCGGCGGCTCGGCGATTCTTGTCGGCACACCGGACGAAAAGCCGCTCGCCGATCAAGCCGCCGCGGCAATCACGGGGCCGAAACTGAACGTCACCGGAACGACGACGCTGCCGCAACTTGCCGCAATGCTGAGCGAGTGCGACCTCATGGTCGGCAACGACACCGGCCCGCTGCACCTGGCGGTCGCGCTCGGCAGGCCAGTCGTCGCCCCGTTCACCTGCACGCGCATTCGCCGCACAGGCCCTTATGGTCCCGCAAGTCGCAGCGTCGAGACGACGGTGTGGTGCGCGGGGAGCTATCTCAAGACATGCGACCGGCTCGAATGCATGCGCGAACTGACGCCGAGCCGACTTTGGCCTTCGTTCGAAGAGGTATTGACCGCATGGCGCATCCATCACGCCTGATTCTCGCGAGCGGCTCGCTCGGCCGTCGCGAATTGCTGAAGCTGCACGGCTACGCATTCGAGATCCAACCTGCCGATGTCGACGAACCAACCGGCGCGGGGACGACCGACATTCGTCGCTATGTGCAGGAAGTCTCGTGGATGAAGGCGGCCGCGGTGGCGCCGCGTTATGACGATGCCCTGATTCTTTCCGCGGATACCGTCGGCTGGATCGACAATGAAGTGATCGGCAAACCCGCCGACGAAGACGACGCGCGCCGCATCTTGCGACAACTCGGCGGCCGCGAACATGAGCTTTGGACCGGCGTGACGCTGTGGCGTCGGCCGGACGATGTGCAACTCATCTGGCAGGAAGCCACTCGCGTCTACTTCGCGAAGCTAAGCGACGAGGAACTTGACCGCTACCTCGCCACGCGAACCTGGCGCGGATGCTCCGGAGCGTATGCCGTGCAGATGCAGAACGACCCCTACGTCCGCATCGTCGAAGGCAGCGTCAGCAATGTGATCGGCTTGCCGATGGAATCGCTCGCCCGAAATCTCGAGCGGTATTTCCGGCCAGAGTGGTCCTCACGCTCCGCGTGAGGTCAACGGCCATGCAAGGTCGGACGGCATCCGCCTTTCGTGGCGACAAGTTTATCTAACTTGTCCGATTGGTTTTCGGAGAGTTGTCGAACAAGCCAGATAAAACTTGTTTCCTCGAAAGACGAGTCAGCGGCCATGCAAGGTCAGTCGGCATCCGCTTTTCGTGGCGACAAGTTTATTAACTTGTCGGATTGGTTTTCGGAGAGTTGTCGAACAAGTCAGATAAACTTGTTTCCTCGAAAGACGAGTCAGCGGCCATGCAAGGTCAGTCGGCAACTGCCTTTCGTGGCGACAAGTTTATTAACTTGTCGCAATGGTTTGTGCGCCAGGCATGTTGTGTCTCAGGAGGTGCAAATCCTCTGCGGGCGGTGATGGCCCGAACCGCAAGGCTAGG
>JAIEPT010000284.1 GCA_019748295.1 Gemmataceae bacterium
AACGCAAACACGAGAGATCCGTCTGGGTGGTCGTCTGGAAGCGACCAACCGGAGCTTCGTGAGAAGCGGACCGGGCCCGGACGGAAGTCGGAGAGGCTCGTAGTGCCATCGAAGCCGTACCATCGAGGTCGGGTAATGCTGGTGGAGGGAAGGAGTTCCTCTGGACACAACTGTTGAAGGGAACTTGCGGGCGACGTCATCGGCTTCCCAGCCCCGTTCACGGGGCTTTCGCAGCGTCCAGGCCCGCCCTTGAGGGCGGGTAAAAGGGCGTTCACACCTATCCCTCCCGCCCCCCGTTTACGGGGTTCTCGCAGTTCGGCTTTAGCCGCGGACGCTTCCGGCGGCTAAAGCCGAACTGCGAGAAGGCCCCTGAACGGGCCTCACCGGCAATCTTGTTTGCGGCCGATGAACCCGCCCTCAAGGGCGGGCCTAGACGCTTCGCGAAAGCCCCGTGAACGGGGCTCGGTCTGGGCATGGCGTTTTTGCGAGAGTTCGTGGGTTCGGACGGCGGAACGATAACGTCTCAGCAGACTTCATCCCCAGCCGGAGCCCCGTTCAGCACCTCGATGAGTGCATGGGATTGGCGAACTTGATCCGAAGCGTGCGCCGCGTTCCTCTGTGGGCGAACCCATGACTCTGGTCGGAGAGCCGGATGCGGGAGACCCGCCCGTCCGGTTCGATGAGCGGGCGGCGAAAACGGAACGCCGGTGTCCACCGGCACACCGCGTCACCGCTTGACTCTACCTTTCTCGAAACGGCAGGAGCCGTAGGCGACGCGAACTGGTCGCCTACGGCTCCCCGCTAAACGGGTTGTGGATGAACTTATCGTCGTGCAATCGCATCGATGGTCATGTCGGCCAGCGCCTCGTTGCCGAGTGCCTGGGCAGTTCGGCGTCGGAGTTGATCGCGAACTGCCTCGGTCATCACTGGTCGCAGTTGGGCGAGCGATTGCAGCATGGCCGTGTTGATCGTGTCGATGCGAGGACGCAGGTCCTTGACAAGATCGAGGTCGGTCTTGCGAGGCGTTTCGCCGGCCTTCCACTGGGTCAGCAGCACGTGCTGACGAGCGCGGGCGGAATCGATCTGGACCTCGAAGAACTTTCGCACCATCGCTTCAGGCAGGCCCATTTCCTTGCCTTGGATCACGAGATCGTCGATCATCAACGATTCACGGACAGGGTCGCTGGCGAGCGCCTTCTTCTGCCACTTCGCGGCGGCGACGTCGTCCATCAACGCAAGCCGAACGCTCATCGCCTTGGTCAGCGATTCGATGGCGGCGGAGGGATCGACGCTGGTCTTTTCTTTCGGCGGGTCAGGGATCTTGGGCTCCGCCTTTTTCGGATCGCTTCGCAACTCTGGCTTGTCGGGGCCCTTGTTCTCCGTCTTCTTCGCTGCCGCCTTGGCCTTGGCTTCCTTCGCCTTGGCCTCGGCATCGCGGAAGTCGGCTTCCGCCTTTTGCAGGTTCTTGCGGGCTTCCTCGAGCTTTTGGTCGGCATGTTTCTTGGCCGCCTCCGCCTGCTGAACGTCCCCCTTCGCATAGATGACGCGGTCGGCCGGCGTCACCTTCGAGAGATCGAGCTTCGGCGGCGGGAGCTTGCCGGACATGAGGTCCGCGAGCAACGGCTTCACGATCTCCGCCGGGACCGCCCAGCTTTCCGTGCGGCCCGCTCGGCAGATGTTGATGCCGATGACGCGTCCTTCGAGATCGACGATCGGGCCGCCGCAATCGCTGGGCTTCACCACGGAGTCGTGCTGGAAGATGGTCGGATACCCGCTGCGGCGACTGCTGAGTTCGCTCCCCATGCGGTTCTGCGTGTCGCCGCGATTGTCGCCGGTGGGACGACGTTCGAGGGTCGCTTTGCGTTCGATGATCTCATCGCCGCGGCGGACTGCGAGCACCACTTGATCGCCCGGCTTGTAGCCGGAGATTAGCGACATGAAGCCTTCGGGGCCCTCGAACTTCTTGCCGTCGAAGGTGACGATGACGTCGTTTTCCTTGAGCCCCGCTCGTTGCGCTGGTGCGTTCGGCACGACCTGCCCGACCTTCGCCCCGCCGCTATCGCTCGGCTCCAATGCGACGCCGAGGTAGGCGGATTTCGACAGGTCGGCCTTGGGGATCGGCCCCTTGTTCAAAATGTTGCGGGACGCGACGCTGACGACGCCGATCGCCACCGGTTCTTCCGATGGCCCGGCACAGGCAACCCAACTGCCCACTTCGGTCTTGCCCGCTTCCTTGAAGTCGATCGGCTTGAGGTCTGCAGCTTCGATTTTCAGAATCGCCAAGTCGTGAGGTTGGTGGACGCCGATGATCTGTGCGGGATACGATTTGCCGTCCCGCAGCTTGACGGAGACGGCGCCAAGGAGGTCGTTCGCCTTGGTGAGGATCCAGCCGTCGGGCCCCACGATCATGCCGATGGCCGCATCCTTGCCGTCCACGATAATGCGGACGGTACTGTTCGTCGCGGGCGCCACGACGGGCTTGAACGCCTCGACGAACTTCTGATTCTTGCGAGTGAATTGCTGCGCGGGATCGCGATTTTGCGCGAACGAGGGAGGAGACGCCGCGAGCGATCCGAACAAGGCGAGAGCACAGAGCAAACGCTTCATAACTCGGATGTCCTATTCAATGGTTTTAGGTTTTGGGTTTTTGGTTTTCGCATGCCGAGTGCGTGCAACCGATGCAAGGTTTTGGGTGCGAAAACCTAAAACCAAAAACCAAGACTTCAATTTATGCGGGCCGTTTCGCCAGCGTGACTTTCAGCATGATCATTTCTTCGCCGCGGCGGACTTGGATGGCGACTTCAACGCCCGGGCGGCGGTTGGTCAGGATCTTGCCCAAGTCTTCGCTGGTCGCGACCTTTTGGTTGTCGATCATGACGATCAGGTCGTTGACCTTCAGGCCAGCCTTCTCGGCGGGGGAATCGGGGGCGACGAGTTGGATCTTCAGTCCATTATTCGCGTCCGCATCGCCGCGGATGCCGAGATAGGCGTCGTTCGTCTTGATTTTTCCGAAGAGGTTGTCGCCGAACACTTCCGCCTTGGCGAGCTTGTCCCACGTCTCGCGGTAGGTGTCGATGGGCACATGGATGTTGGCCGTGATCGGCCCGCCGATGCGGCTGTGGATGCCGATCACTTTGCCTTGCATATCGAAGAGCGGCCCGCCGGAATCGCCGCCTACCAGGGTGCAATCGGAGCGGATCAGCGACTTTTGCGAATCGAGAATGCGACCCAGTCGAACAACAGGAGTGCGACCGGCAAGGAATCCGCCGGGATGGCCGATCGCCATGCACCAGTCGCCTTTTTTGAGGTCCGCGGAAGTGCCCATCTCGATGAAGGGGAAGTCGCCGGTATCGGTGATTTGGATCATGCCGGAATCGATCCCCTTGTTGGCTCCCAGCGTCTTGCCTTTGAGTTTCTTGCCGTCCGGCATGATGAGCTGGCAATCGCGATTGGGGGCGCCCGAGACATGCCCGGCCGTCAGCACCATGCCTTCTTTGTTCACGATAATGCCGCTGCCGGAGGATCCGCCGATGCGGACGCCGACGACCGCGGGCATCATCCTTTTGGCGAGCTTTTGGACGTGGTCCTGAATCTCCTTGAGATCCTTGACCGATTCCGGGGCGGCCTTCGAGAACGCTTTGGGGAGGGAATCTTGAGCGTGCAGTGGAGCGAGCAACGCTCCGCAAACGACGGCGACTGCAAACGCAGAGCGCATGGCCGTTCCTTTCAACAGGGCGGACAAGGTAGTTCGGGCGAAGATTCGACGGCGGACGCCTCTTCATCTAACCGCGTCGCGAAGCGCGTGACAAGCGATTTCCGCACGAGAGCGAGGATGAGAAGTTTCTCATGGTAACCGAGCACAAGTGTTGCTGTTGAACCTAAGGACTCGAAAATCGGGTTTCGCTGACGAAATGTGCAGCAATCGACGCTGGAGGCGTCACAGAAGGTAGCCGGTGGTTGAGCGCAGCCCTTGAGCCTTTGGCGAAAGGGCGAAGCGATACCACCGGTACAGCGGCCCGGAGCGAAGGCCCGATCCCGGAGGGATCGCAGAAGACAGAGCCCAAGCTGAATTTCGTCAAAGTCAGTGCGTGAAGGTTCCTGCGATCCCTTCAGGATCAAACCCCACATGTATTTGCTATCCGGTGACATCGCTTCGCCCTTTCGCCAAAGGCTCAAGGGCTGCGCTCAACCACCGGCTACCTTCGGTGACGCCTCCAGCGTCGATTGCTGCATGTTTGCTTTGGTTCGTCATGCTTCGTTGATCGGACGCCCCTTGGCGAGATACGCGACGTTTCCGCCAAGAAACCCGTCGTCAAAGGCGGGCCTAGACGCTTCGCGAAAGCCCCGTGAACGAGGCTGGGTAGCCGATGACGTCCGTCGCCGCTTTTCTTCGGCAGTTGTGCACAGCGGAGGGGCGAGGCTCCTGCCGAGCCGCAAACGGAAAACTGAGCGAAATGTCGTGTTATTGCGGGGTTTTCATCCCGCGGCTCGGCAGGAGCCTCGCCCGCCTCGCCCCCCAGTCGCCGAGAACATTGAGCCGCGGCTGCTATGCCGCATGCGTGATGCGGTAGAGCGTCCCTTTGACGCGACTGCCGCCCGGCTCGCCGGCCTTCACCATTTGCGTCGCGAATTGCAGCCCCTTCGCCTCTAACGTTTCGCGGAAGAGCGTGGCGGGGATGCGGTCCTGATCGACGACGATGGCGACGCCGTCTGGAGCGATGGCGGATTTCAGAAACGACGCGAGCGGATCGACGAGGCGCTTTTCGTAGATGAGATCGGAGCCTAGCACGAGCGGAAAGCGAAAGTCTTCCGGCGGCTGCCGCCAATCGATTTCGCGCGTGTTGAAGTTGTTGAACCCATTGAGCCGGGCGTTGTCGGCGGCGAATTTCAAGGCACAAGGGTCGTAGTCGGTGAACGTCACACGCATGCCCAGCGACAGCCCAACGATCCCCGCGAGTCCCAATCCGCAGCCGACTTCAAGGGCTTCCAGACCGTCGGGAAATGTTTGCTGCACGAGGTGTTTCGCCAGCATGCGGGCCGCGGGCCAAAGATCGGCCCAGTAGGGCATGTACTCGTCGCGGCTGAAGGCGGCGTGCACGGCGGGCAAATCGAGCAACTTGTCCGCTTCGACCGGGCGCCTGATGAGGTAGGTCCGATCCTGGACGAACACCTTCTCCTGCCGCACCGGTCCCAGGCGGGCGATGATCTCGTTCAGGCGAGGAGCCGGCGAAAGCTCCGAAGACATAAGAACCTCATCGAAGAATTGCAGATTGCAGATTTCAAATTGCAAATTGAGGAGAGAAACAGCAAGCCCAAACCCGCCCCGCTTTAGCGTTTCGCGACTCCAGCCATGCAACAATACGCGCTACTCCCAGATGGGCACGCCGATATCCGCGACGTGAATCTCCCCTATCCACTCCTGAGAAGCCGGATTCGCGAAACCCTTCTTCATGGCGGCAAACGTCACGGTACGCTCCGCGCGGATCGTCGCGCCGAGCGGCAAGCCCGTGTCCGCATCGAGGCCGCTCGGCAGATCAAGGGCGACGACGCGCTTGCGGCTGGCGTTCACGGCTTCGACGATTCGATCGAAGGGCGAACGTAGCGGACCGGCGAGGCCGGTGCCGAACAGACCATCCACGAACCATTCGGCTTCACGAATCTGCTCGGAGAGCCACGCGGCGTCGCATTGAGGATCCACCAAGCGCGGCAGATCGAGATGTTCTGCGATCTGCCAGTTGACCCGGCAATCCGAGGACAGCGAGTCGGGGGTTGCGAAGAGCAGTACGCGGACGGCAATGCCGCGAAGCGCGAGATGGCGAGCAGCCACCAAGCCGTCGCCGCCGTTGTTCCCCTTGCCGCAGCCGATGAGCACGAGCCCCTTGGGTTGCTGCGCCATGAGCACGTCGGCGGCGCCGCGGCCGGCGTTTTCCATCAGCACGACCGAGGGAACGCCCCAGTCCTCGATGGCTCGGCGATCGACCTCCCGGACTTCATCGCGAGAAAGGAAACGCATCATTTCGATGGGCCGGCCTTGAACTGTTGCACGATCGCGACGTACTGCCGGGCGAGATCGCGGATGCGGTCGAAATTGTGCTCGGCCACCGCCTTGGGTTCGACGAGTTGCCCGCCCACGCCGAGGCAGCAGGCCCCGGCCTTGAGGAACGACGATGCGGTCGTCAGATCGACGCCGCCCGTGGGCATCACTCGAATCTGCGGCAACGGGCCTTTGATCGCCTTGAAGAACGGCGGGCCGACCACCTCGGCCGGGAAGACCTTCACGATATCCGCGCCCGCTTCCCACGCCGCAAGAATCTCAGTCGGCGTGAATGCGCCGGGCATCACCAGTTTGTCGTACCGCTGACACATTCGGATGACGTCGAGATTCAGCGTCGGCGAAACCAGGTACTCCGCGCCCGCAAGAAAGGCGGCTCGTGCGGTTTCGGTGTCGAGGATCGTGCCCGCTCCAAGCAGGACGCGATTGCCGAGCTTGTTCCGCGTGAGCCGAAGGACGTCGAGCGCGTTGGGCACCGTCATGGTGATTTCGACGACCGTGACGCCCCCTTCGGCGAGTGCCTCGACGACATCCACGAGTTGCTGGCTGTCTTGCGAGCGGACGACGGCGACGATGCCGGTGTCGAGAACCTGCTTCAGCTGCGTTTCTTTGCTCATCGATCGGTCCTTAGCGGTTGCGGAGGGATGTCGCGACGAACGTCGCGTTCTGTAGGGAACGCCCTCCGCGGCGTTCCGCCGGACTGGACGAATCCGAGCAGCCACGTCCACCCTCCGTGATCCCCGCTCGCGGCTTAGGCGAGCGGCGCCTGCATTTCTCCTCTCCCTCCGGGAGAGGGGCCGGGGGTGAGGGCGTGCGACGTGGCGTCTCGCAAGAAAAGGCACCCTCACCCCAACCCTCTCCCGGAGGGAGAGGGAGGTAGACTAGCTCCTGCCGCTCGCCTTAGCGATCCGCGGTGTCCGATCGCTGAGCCGCAAGCGGGGGATACGACTGCAATATGGATGACGAACCATCGGACGCGTCCAGTCCGGCGGAACGCCACGGAGGGCGTTCCCTACAGATCGCGACGTTGGCCGCTGCACCTGTCTGCAAACCGCTCTCAACGAACGCTAATCCTGCTTGGGGCGCCATTCCTGACCCATGGCGTATCTGCTCTCGCGCGTGGCGAGCACCGCCCAGGGGGTGCCGGGGTGCTCTTCCGCGATCTTCTTCCAAAGCTTGTTGATGCTCTTTACGGTGTCCTTCACTTTGCTTTCGTTGACCGACACTTTGCCGCGCGAGCCGATGCGCCAGCCGGTGTGGAACGGCTCAAGCGTCGGCAGACTGTCGGACCGGATCTGCGCGAGCATGAAGTTGTACTCGAAGACATACACATAGCGAGCTTGCAACCGGGCGTAGGCGTAATCGAAGTTCGCCTGCCAGCGTTTCGATTCTTCCTTGTCGCGCAGTTCGGCCGCTTCCTTCATCTCGTTGATCGCCTTCTCCATCGTGAAGATCATGATGCCTGGATCTTCTTGTTCTTTAAGGAAGGCGGCCTTGGCCTTGTCGGAAAGCGGCCCGCTGCCGGCGAGTTGCTCGCGCATGGAAATCTTTTGGCTTTCCGCCAGGATGTCCTTCGCCGCGAAAAAAGCGGCTCGAAGCGGGTGCTTTTCCGGGGCCTTCTTGACCATTTCGGTCAGTTCGTTCAACGTCTTGTAATCGGCCTTGTACGGCTCGATCGACTTGTTGCTGAACGCCGGCAAGGTCGCTGCGCGGAGCTTGCTCGCCTGCTCCTGCAAGCTGGTCTTCATGGCGGGGACCATCTTGATTTCGCCGAGGATATTGTCAATGACCGCGTGTCCGGCGCTGTCGCCTCCCGGCACCACCGGCGGCTTGATCTGGATCGCCGCAGCGAGGGGCTGCGTCGCGTCGTAGTCGGCTCCGCTGCTCGACTCCTTGCCGTACAGCTTGGAAACCTGTTCGAGCTTCGCGGGCATCAGCAGCTCTTTCATGCGCTGATTGACCTTGGCGACGAGATTGTCGATCGGCAACGGATCCGCGGGCGACGCAATGCCGCCCAGGCGTTCCTGCAGCGAAAGGAGCATCGCCTGCATGAACACGCTTCCCGCTTCGAATTCCACGGCCTGTTGGCCCTTGGAACACGATGCCCACACCTGCACTCCCGCGGGAGCTTCGGCGAGCTTCTTCTCGAAGTCCTCGGTCATTTCGCCGGTGCCTGGGAGTTCGTAGCCGCGGGCGGGCGGGAAACGGAAGACGTCGAGAACGAGCAGCTTCTGACGCGCCTTGCATTTGGCAAGTTCGTCGTAGACGAATTTCATTGGGACGAGAGTTTCCTTGTCCTCCGGGTTGCCCTCGAGCGGGACCAGATACGCTTCCTTTTCGAGTTCGACCGCATGGCCGGCGAAAAGGAGGATGACGCGGTCTTGCTCGCGGCTCGTCGCGCAGAACTCCGCGATCGTCGTTTCGATCACGCCGCGCTGCGTGGGATTGGCGTTGGCGGAGCCGTCGCTCAGCTCGAAGATTTGCGTGGCCGGGAAATACATGGGCGGCTGCGAGAGCTGATCGGCGAGCACCTTGCTGCTGCTGCCGGGATAGCCTGGTTCGCGCTTGCTGCCGTAGTGGGCGGAATTGAGGAACAAGTAATTGTTGACGTTGATGAGCAGCGCGCGACGCGGGAAAAGGCCCGCGACCGCCGGGGGCGTTTTGGGGCCTTTCTTGTTTGGAGGGTCGATCGTCTTCTTCTTGCCGCCCGTCAGCAGCCCGCCCTTCTTTTTGGGCGGCTCCGGCGGATCATTGACGTCGATCGGGGCGGTGTTCCGCTGAGTTTTTGAATCGGCGGAGCCATCGGCATTCGCGACGTAATCCGCCTTCTTGGCGCTGCCGAACAGTCCGGAGAGATGGGGCCCGGCGAAGTAGAAGACGCCTCCCGCCGCGGCCAAGACGCATCCGAAAATCAGGCCGCCGATCAGGAAACCCTTGCCGGACTTCTTTCGCTTCGGCACGCGGGCATTCGGCATCGCGATCGCCACGTCGGGTTCCGCCGTGAAATCCGTCGCGGTTTCCAACTGAAACGGAGCGGTTTCGAGTTGGAACGTTGCGGGTTGGAACGTTGCGGGTTGGAACGTTGCGGGTTGCGGCCCGGTTGCAACGGCGCTGGGTGCAAACGCTGTCGCCGCAACGGGCGTAGCCATGGCAGGCGAGGCGGGCATTGCACGCGACCGGAATTGATCCTGGCAGAATTTGCAGCGCATCGTCTTGCCGAGCCAATCGGCTGGAATGCGAAGCGTATTGGTGCAATGCGGACACTGCGACTGAACGATCTGCGCCATGGTTCACGCCCCGGTCGTCCGAATGCCCGAACGACGGACAGGAGAGCCCCGCGGAAACCAGTCGACCGCGGCTGTTTGCTGAGACGCTATTCTATCGCACAAAGTTCCCGGGCGGCTTATGTCGCCCTCTCGCCGCCTATGTAGCCCTCCCGCTCCGCTGCGCGTCGCGGCGAACCAAGAAGATCATCGCTTAGTCTGCCACCTTGCACTACTGCGCGTAGGCCGATCCCGCCACCTCGTTCGGGTTGCCCGGCAAAATCGCGGGCCATAGCATAACGGCCAGACCGTTCGCGACATCGTACGGATGGAGAACTTCATGTCGGCTCACGCTCACGCCCCGCTCAATCCTTTCACCACCGAAGAAGTGGCCTACCTCCGCGCTCAGGATTATGCGGCCGGCAAGGCGATTGTCGTGCTCATGTGCGGCATCTTCTTCTCGGGCATCGTGATCTATTCGATCGTCGCCTGGTCCGTCATGCCTTGAGACGCTCATGGCTCCTCAAACGGTCGCGGGCGTCTTGCATGTGTATGTCGCCTTCGATTGGGGCGATTCGCTCGATTTGCCCCGCGCTCGCGACCTGGTGGCCAGCGGTTCGTATCAAGAGTTGACCCGCCGTCGCCGTACGCCTTCCTCATTCGCCTACCGCCCCGCTCCGCTTCACATCGAACTTCCCGCGGTATCGCTCGAACTCGCCGAGATCGAGCGCGTTGAAGCGGTAGTCGGGTTGACGCTCTTCGACATCGCCGCCGTCAGCCTTTCGTTTCGCATCCCGTTTTCGCTGGATTCGCAGGCACTTCTGCGATTAGCCAGTTCCCTTGCCGAGACGCAGTGGCTGGCGGAAAAAGCCCGTACCCTTGCTCAGCCGGTATTCGAGTCGCTGAAGCCGGCGCTTGAAGACCCAGTGTTCGCTGCGGAACTGAGCGAGGACTATTTCGTCTTCCAACTGCCGCCCGACGCCCTGCCATTGGCGAACAACGCCGATTGGATCGCGGGCCTGGTGCATCTTGATGCATCCCCCTTGAGCATCGAAGAGCGCGACGAAGCTCTACGACTGAGGATCAGCTACAGCCCCGAAGATCTGTGCATTGCCGACTGGACCGCGTGTGCATTGTTCGACCGCGATTGCGAGGAGACGCTGCAAGCGATCGAGTTCGCCAACGTGCAACTGCTCGAATTCCGCCACATCGATCGCCGGCTCGACACCAGCCTCGCCGAGGCGACGAAAGCGATTCATCCGCTGACGCGCGGAATGCTCCCCTTCTGGCGGATCCAAAGTCGCCCGTTGCGCGTGCTCGGCGAAATGAAGGTAGAGGCAAACGACCTCTTCGAGCGAACGGGAAACGTCCTCAAGCTCGTCGGCGACCCGTACCTCGCTCGGCTCTACCGCCTCGTGTCCACGCGATTCCACCTCGATCAATGGGCAGAAAACATTCAGCGAAAGCTGGAGGTGGCGGAAGGCGTCTATCAGGTCATGTCGGACCAGGCGAGCGGGTTTCGCATGGAGTTCATGGAGTTGGTGGTGGTGCTGCTCATCTCGCTCGAAATCGTTCTGGCGTTCTTTCATCGGTAGGACGCGATGGAAATCCTCGAACTGATCTTCGGCCTCATCCAGGCGTGCGGCTGCTTTCTCGAACTCGGCGCCGCGGGGGCGAACCTTTTCGCCGGGACTCAAACCGTGCGCTACGTGAAAGCGAGGCGCGACGGACAATCCCACAACCGCATGCGTTATTGGATGTGGATCGCCTGGCTCGTCGGCATCGCGCTGCTGTTCCTGGCGTTCATTCGCTGGGTCGTCTTGGCGCCTCATAAGCGGATGCGAACAAAGCGATCAAGCACGGACGTCACGGAGGACACGGATAAGAAAGACCAATCGTCTTTATCCGTGCATCTCCGTGACATCCGTGACATCCGTGGTGATTGCTTCGAGGAGAAGCTTACTGTACGCCGTCGCGCTTCCAGGCAGGTTGGATGCCGTCGTTTCCGCTCGCCACCCCTGTGGGCGGCAGTTCGCGGGCAATGACTTCCTCGTCAGGCGTCATTTCCCGCTCGGCTTGTTTCTGTGCCTCCACGACTCGATTGAAGCGGCGAGCGACGAAGTAAAACACGAGGATTACGACGAGCATCATCCCTGCCAACATGGCGAAGTAATTGCCGGGATGCATCCTCGGATAGAACTGGGACAGCGGCGCATTCAGCAGCAGATTGGCGAGCGCAACGGTCAACAGCCATAACGACGTGACGAAGCTTTTCATGTTCTTCGGCGCCGCCACGAAGGCCAGTTCCAAGCCCGTCACCGAAATGAGGATTTCGGCGATCGTCAGCGTGAAGTACGCGATCGCCTGCCACCACAGCGATACCTTCTTGGATTCCGGAAGCTGATCAACCATGACGGGGGCGCCGCTCGCATCGACCTCCGCGACGCCGTTCGAATCCACCTTTTGGACGCGATCTGCCTGTCCGGTCTGGTAGCCGCAATAGGCCATGATGCCCATTGTCGCCGCAGTGAGAACGAAGCCGACCGCGATCTTGTCTGTCGCGCGGATGTTCCATCCCGAATTCGCCATCGAGGTGAAAAGAGCATTGACGAGCGGCAAGAACGCCACGATCAGAAGCGGATTGATCGATTGCATCTGCTCGGCCGTCAGGAAGAAGTCGGCCTTCATGTAGGTTTGGGCGTAGAAGATCCAAGTGCTGGCGGACTGATCGAAAATCGCCCAGAAAAACATCACAAGCAGAAACAGCATGCCGACCTGTCCAAGTACCGACCAACGGAGGGTCGCTTCTTCAGGCGTCGCGGGCCGGCGTTCGATCTTTTCGACGGCATAATGCTTCTTGCCGATCGCGAAGAAGATGAAGGCGACCACCATCAACACCGCTGGGAAGAGGAAGGCGTTGAAGTAGCCGTAGTTCTCCTTGATCCAAGGAATGCTGACCTGCGAAATGAAAGCCCCGATGTTGATCGACAAATAGAACATCGAAAAAGCCTGGGTGCGAAGCAGATCCTGCCCCGGCCTTTGCTGATCGTAGGTAAGCCCCATGAGCGTCGAGATGTTTGGCTTGATGACGCCGGATCCCATCGCGAGCAACGCTAATGCGGTCACGACGGCGTACTGATTCTCGATGCCGAGAATCACATGCCCCAAGATGTACGGGATCGAGAAGGCGACGATGATGTTGTACTTGCCGAAGTAATTGTCCGCGAGGAACCCGCCCAACAGCGGCAGGAAGTAGCAGGCCGCAATGAAAAACGACATGTAGAGGCCGGCGTTCTCCTTGCCGAGGCCCAGGCGGTCAGCCATGTAGGTCGCGAGGATGGCTCGCATGCCGTAGTAGGAGCAACGCTCCGCGAACTCGCCCCAAAAGATGAACCAAAAGCCGGTGGGATGCTGCGTGAGTAGCTGGAAGAAGGATGCGTTATCCTTCCTCTGAATGTCAATATTGGCGGTCGACATAGTGAGGTCCTGAGACGATTCCGAGTTCAGCCGCGGGGCCGGCGAGTTTCGCTCAGAGTAATCGCGGCACGCCGAAACTGCAACCATGGGTCATCTCTGCGTCACGCCGCTCCAGGCCGCCAGCCGGACTTGGCGAACGTCGCCTGCACCAAGCCGGTGCGGCATTCCTCGAAGCCGGCTTCGCAATAGGCGAAGTAATAATCCCACAGCCTCAGGAAGTCGCCTGGATAGCCGAGCCCCTTCGCTTCGTCGAGCCGATCGAGAAATCGGCGGCGCCACAGGCGGAGCGTCTTCGCGTAGTGCAGGCCGAAATCCTCGAGATGCGTCATTCGCAAGTCGTTGCCCTTGCCGCAACGAGCGGTCATCGCTGCGACGCTCGGCAGAAATCCGCCGGGGAAAATGTAACGCTGAATGAAGTCAGAGGAAGCGCGGTAGCGGTCGAAATGCTCGTCCGCGATCGTGATCGACTGCAGAAGCATCATGCCGCTCGGCTTCAGCCGTTGGCTGCATCGGACGAAAAACTCGTCCAGATACGCTTCGCCCACCGCCTCGATCATTTCGATCGAAACGAGCTTATCATAGCTCCCGCTCAAATGCCGGTAGTCGCTCAGCAACACCGTCACGCGATCCGCCAATCCCACTTCCTGCACCCGGCGGCTTGCAAACGCATGCTGCTCCTTTGAGATCGTCGTGGTCGTCACTTTGCAGCCGAACTTCTGGGCCGCATGCATCGCGAGCCCGCCCCACCCGGCGCCGATCTCAAGCAAGTGGTCTCTCGGCGACAGGTCCAGCTTTCGGCAGACATGATCGAATTTCGCAAGCGAAGCGTCCAGCAGCGGCGTGGCGTCGTCGGCGAAGAGGGCGGAGGAATAGGCGAGGGTTTCGTCGAGGAAGAGCGAGAAGAAATCGTTCCCCAGGTCGTAGTGGGCGGCAATGTTGGTGCGGCTGCCTTCGAGCGAATTGGGGCGCAGCCAATGCTTGAAGCGATGCCACCAGGCGGCAACGCTCGACCAGAGATTGTCGATGCCGTCGAAGGCATGGCTATTGCGAAGCGTCATGCGGAGAAACGCGGGCAGATCGTCCGCATCCCACATGCCTTCGACATAGGTCTCGCCCGCCGCGATGGTGCCGCCGAACGCAAGCCGGGACCAGACGCGCGGATCATGGATTCGAAGCGTTGCTGCCAAGAAGCATCGATCGGTGGCTCGGCCGAAGGATTGCGTTCGACCCTCTTCGACGAGGTCGATCCGGCCCTGATCGATTCGCGCCAGCCGAGACAGGATGCCGGAACGAGCGGTGCGGTCGATCCACCGGGCCGGACGCGGTTCACGGAGCGGAGCATGCCGGAGTCGTGGCGGGGACAAGGTCTCGATCATGGGACGTCGCGATTCCGGGATGAGGATGGAATGGGCAGCCCTTACGCCACAACCGCCACGCCTGCCAGTAAATGGCGGCGAGCGTCTTGGCCGGAGCGACGGGATGCTTCAGCAGGGTGCGGAGCAGCGACGACCGATCGATCTCGCGGCGCTGCAGCGAGAGGGTCGCATCCATTTCGATGCCGGCCGTCGCTTCGACATTCATGTGGAGAACGAGGCTTCGACCCGGCGGGGACAAGGCAAACAGATAGCGTTTGTCCATTCCCATGAAGGGCGAAACATGGAAACGCTTGACCGCCAAAAGCCTCAGTGATTTCCCCTTGGCTGCACTGTCTGTGCAATCCAGAACGTAGCAATGTCGCTTCTTCCACGGCGTATTAGTAACCTCGGCCACGACGTTTTCCACCACGTCGCCCGATTCGTTGTAACACCAGTAAAAGACCACCGGATTGAACGACACGCCGAACGTCCCAGGCTGCGTCAGCATGCGGATCGGACCCGACGGACGCCGGCCCGTTTCCTGCTCGATCAGATCGCGAATGCAGTCCGCGAGGGGACGCTTCGGGTCGCCATGAAAATCCTTGCGGCGAATGGAAGCCCACGCGCGTCGATCGGCTCCCCATAGCAGCATGCCGCGGAAAAGGTGCGGCAATTCGTCGAGATCGAGGTACATGTGAAACGTGCGATAGCGGAACTCATGCGGCGTCGGAAAGAACCGCCGATGCCGCACCCAACCTTCGTAAATTCCGCTCTTCCAAGCCATGCCGGTCCCACGTTTAGCCGCCGCTCTCGGAGCGGCGCGGTCCTGTTCGCGTCTGAATCTTGTATTCGCTGCAGTGGTCAAGTCCGCGCCGCTCCGAGAGCGGCAGCTAAACGAGTTGCCGCGGGCGCACTGCGTCGAGGGTGCAGCCGAACTTCTCCGCCACGCGCAACGCGCTGCGGACGCCGTCCTCGTGGAAGCCGTAGCCCCACCAGGCGCCGCAGTACCAGGTGCGCCGCACGCCGTTGACTTCATTCCAGCGAGCTTGCGCTTCGGTCGAGCCGCGGCCGAAGATCGGATGATGATAAGAGAATGTTCGCAGCACCTTATCGGGCCGAATCGCGTCGGTCCGATTCAACGTGACCAGCAGCGGCATCTCGATCGGCAGGCGTTGCAGGCGATTCATCCAATAGGTGACGGTCGCCCGCTGCCCCGCATCGACGTGGTAGTTCCACGAGGCCCACGCTCGCTTCGATCGAGGCATCAGCCGACCGTCCGTGTGCAGCACCACGTCGTTTTCCTGATAGGCGATGGCGTCGAGCACTTCGCGTTCGACGTCGCTGGGATCCTCCAGCATGCGAAGGGCTTGATCGCTATGTGCCGCGATGGCGACTTCGTCGAACGTCTCAGCCCCATGAGGCGTCCGCAACGTCACGCCATCGGCATGCCGTCGAATGCCCAACACGGGCGAACGCAGGCGAATGCGATCCGCGAACGGGCGGGTGATTGGTTCCAGATATGCTCGCGATCCGCCGACGAGCGTCGCCCACTTGGGCCGATCGCTCACGGAAAGCAGGCCATGATTCTTGAAGAACTGCACGAACGACCGGGCGGGGAACTCGAGCATTTGATCGGGCGGCATCGACCAGATGGCGGCGCCCATCGGAACCGAATACTGCTCGACGAAATCACGCCGGTAGTTACCGGATTTCAGATACTCGCCCAAACTCGGCCCTTCGCCGGATGATTCAAGGAGTGCCGGCGCCTCTCTGTTGAAGCGAACGATCTCGCTCAGCATCCGCCAAAAGCTCGGGCGAAACGCGTTGAGCCGTTGAGCGAAGAGTCCGTTCCACGACCCGCCGTTGTACTCGAGTCCTGTCCGTTCGCTACGCACCGAAAAGCTCATGTCGCTCGGCTGCGTGTGCACGCCCAGCTTGCCGAGCAGCTTGAGAAAATTTGGGTAGTTCCAGTTGTTGCAGACGATGAAGCCGGTATCGACGGCGACGCGTCCTTCCGGAAGTTCCACCTCGACCGTGTGCGTATGCCCGCCGATCCGGCTATCGGCTTCGAAGACAACGACGTCATGCTCCGCGGCAAGAAGGTGAGCGAGCGTCAACCCGGCAATGCCAGTCCCAACCACGGCGATTCGCATGCGGCAACCTCATGGAAACGGTCGCCCCATTCATAGCCGCCGTTTGCAGAAAGCGAACGATTCGCCGAGGAAACACCAATTTGCCGCCGAGCGCGGCGTTCAGCGTGAGGGAAAACGTGCAAACGCGAGCGCGGTCCACGCCAACCCGGTGGCGACGAGGACGACCAGCATCTCCCGAGGCCCGAGCGCGGCGAGTTGGAAGAAGCCGGCGATCGGAGGGACATATGCCGCAATCAAGACGATCGGCACCGCGAGCAACGCCAGGAGCCGATGCCAGACGGTTTCGCCGGTGGTTTCGCCGTCGTTCATCGCACGCAGCAGCACGACAAGGCCCAGCAGCACGAGCGTCGCCAGCAACATCGTTCGCGTCGTCCGCACTGCGTCGGGGTGAAACCAGGTTCCGATCGCCAGCACCGCCAAACCGGCGACGCCGATCGCGATGCCGTGGAGCACAGAGAAGCCGATGAGATCGCGGGAGAAGTCGGTCTTGCTCGGCCGCACGGATCTTTCTCGCGTTAGCGCGATCACCAGCGCCGGGATGCCGATGACGGACCAATTCAGCAGCGTCACCTGTTGCGGCTCATAGGGGAAGGGCAGGCCGAAGAAGTAGCCGAGGATGAGTACGAACGAGTAGACGTTCTTCGTCAGAAAGAGCTTGCCGGACCGTCGCAAGTTGCGAAGGATCGTGCGGCCTTCCTCGAGCGTCTCGGGGAGCAAATCGAAGCGGTTTGTTTCAAGCACGAGGCCCGATACGGTTTTCGACGCCTGGCTCCCCGCCCCCATCGCGATGCCCAGATCGGCTTTCTTGATGGGGAGTACGTCGTTGACGCCGTCGCCGATCATGGCCACGCGGTGGCCGAGCTTCTGCAGCGTTTCGACGATCTCCACCTTTTGGTGCGGCGCGATTCGGCCAAAGACGGTGCGATCGCGGATCAGTGCTGTTCGGTCGGGGGAGGCGGCCAGTTCGTCGCCGGAAACAACGAGGGCGTTCGCGAACTCCAGGCCCAGATGCTGAACGGTCCCACGCACGGTTTCGGGGTTGTCGCCCGAGATGACCTTGAAGCGAATGCCTTGCGCGTGGAGGTTTTTCAGCGTCGCTTCCGCTTCGGGGCGGAGTTCGTCGCCGAGACACACCAGGGCGAGCGGGCGAAGCCGGCACTTGGGGAGCGATTGCTGGCCACCGAGAACTACATCGCCTGAACCTTCGGCCAGAAGGATCAATCGCTGTCCAAGCGATTGGCGTGGCCGAACCAAGTCTGGCAGTTGTTCGCTACCGCGATCCAATCGCGGCGACAGAGCTTCGACGGCTCCCATCACGAGCAGCCGCGGACCTTGAGGCGTTTCGAAGCGAATCGCACTGCAACGGTTTTGGCTCTTGAACGGCAGCTGATCGATCGCCGTCCCAGGCGTGGTTCCCAATGCCGCCCGCAGCGCCGTCATGTTGCGGTTGTCGCGGTCAATGGTCGTCGAAGCGTAAGTCGCCAGGTCGGCTTGGATGGCCGCGAGGCCGATGGTTTCCGTAAGCGGGACGATGTCTTCCAGCTTGAGGTGATTCGTCGTCAGCGTGCCCGTCTTGTCGGTGCAGACGACGTCGATTCCCGCCATCGTTTCCACGGCGTTGAGCCGCTGCACCAGGGCTCCGCGTTGGCTCATGCGCACGGCGCCGACCGTGAACGCGACCGTGGCGGTCAGCACCATGCCCTGGGGAACCATCGACGTGATGGTGGCGGCTACCATGCGTACGAACGCATTGCGATCCAGGCCTTCGCGTCCGATCCAATAGGCGAGCAAATAGAGCAGGCACAATCCGACGGCCGTGAGCGTGAGCCAGCGGACCAGTCGGTCGATCACTTCGGTCGCGGGGCTGGAAGTGCGATGAAGCCGCCGCGCCTCGGCGGACGTTTTCTGGGCGAACGACGCAGCCCCGACGTGTTCCGCTCGATAGATCCCCTCCCCCGCGACGCAGAAGCTGCCCGAGAGAAGCGGTTGCCCGCGATTTCGTTGCACGGGGTCGGATTCGCCCGTCAGCAGCGCCTCGTCGATTTCGAGGAACTTCGCTTCCAGGACGGAACCATCCGCGACGACGGTCTCCCCCGCTCGCAGCAAGATGCAGTCGTCTTGCACGACTTCGCCCGAGGGCGCCTCGTGGGCGATGTCGTCGCGAAGCACCCGGACTTTGGCTTCGGAGAGAATGGCGAGTCGGTCGAGGTGGCGCTTGGCTCGGATTTCCTGGGCGAGGCTGAGCAGCGTGTTGACGATCGCCATGCTGCTGACGGCGATGCCCGCCTGGATCTGCCGAAGCTGTTCTTCCCCCTCGGTATTCATGCCGAGAACGAACAACGCGACGGCGGCGGGGACCACCATCGCGTTGAACCAAGTGAACAGATTGCGGGCGACGATCTCGCGGTATTCGCGAAGCAACGAACCCGGCGCCCGGTTGACGAGCCCGCGCCGCCGCCGGTCGTCCACCTCCGCCGTCGTCAGTCCTCGGAGGGCGGATTGCATGCGTTAGTGTGCCGCCACCGGCTCCGCCGCGGGTGCCTCAAGCGATTCGACGACGAGCGTGGGCGAATGCCGGACGGTCCCACGAACAACCACACGGGCGCCTTCGACGACTTTGGCTGATGTCGGGTTCGAAAGGTTGCAGTTGATGTCGGGTTTGCCGTCATCTCGATCGCGGAGAAGGAAGGACGTGCCGTCCTCAGTCACCTCGGACGCGAATCCCCCGGTATGGATGAACTCGCGGTCCAGCAAAACGTACGCATCGATGTCGCGGCGAAGCGACCGGATCATGTCGAAGAGCCCTTGGGCGTAGAGCAAGTAATTGCGCTGGTGAGTTGCCGGGTCAATACGCTGGCGCAACGACTGAAGGTTGTCCTCCATGAGGGCCAACTGCCTGCGAACGATCGTAAGTTCCGCATCGTTGGTGATCATAGGAGAATCCTCACGACGCCTTTCTTCAAGTCTGTCGGCCACCCAAAGCGGTTGCACCACTCGATACGCACTTGAGCGAAGAACTCAAGCCACCGGCCTTCTTCCAAAGTTCCATGTACGACCGGAAAGAGATCCATCTCATAATCTTTTCGGACTTCGCTCCGCCAAAAGAATCGGTACTCAAAGGGCCTCAAAAACTGGTTTGCGTCCCAATCCGGCGGAAGCACCAGGAGGGCATCGATGTCGTTCGGCTCATCAACCGTAGCCATGACGAAGCCTTCCGTCAACGACGATGCTCGTTCCCACTTCAGCTCGTCGCAGGTCGTCGAGCAAAGCTTCCAACTTTTGCGCCAATTGAAGGCGTCGGCTCGAAGCTCCGGCGAATCCGAATGTCTCCACCACTTCTTCAAGGCTGGCTTCATGCACGCCCGGCGGAAGAAGGCCGCGCTCGTCGAGAGTGAGCATGCGATTCGTTCCTACCTGCCCGTTCGCCGACAACCCTGGGCGCCGCAGGGCGGCAGGCTGAGGTCGCCGCAAGGGGAGCTGGATCCGGCGGACACCTGGGCGAGGCCGGGTGCGCTCATTTGCTTCTCGAGCTTGTCGGCGCCGCACTCGGGGCATTCGACCTTTTCGTTGCCGAACACCAGCGTCTCGAAGGCGTGCTTGCACTTCTTGCATTCGTACTCGTACAGCGGCATGGATGGCGTCTCCTCTTACGAACGTCGTTTCCGATAGATCTCGCTCGCCCGCAACAAAATGCGGTGTTCTTCATCCGTCAAACTGTCTTTCCCCGACCGGGCGACCTTTTCGAGCGCCGCGTCGAGCTTTGCTTCCAAATGTTCGTCCAGCAGCGAAGGGGCCGTGGGAGCGGCCACGCCGATCGGTTCCCGCTCTTCCTCTTCCGGATGATAGACACGGAGGGACGGACGGCGTTTCACGGCTCCGCGGGAGCCGGCGACCCTGGAGAAGAAGTCGAGCGTCGCCAGCTTCCACTGCTGGCGATAGTACAGGTAGCCGAAGGCGGCCCCAGCGAGGTGAACGGTGACGGCCACGCGCGTCGAATCGCCGGTAAGCCAAACGTACGCATCGCGACCTACCTCAAAGGCGACGAATCCCCAGATGGGCACGGGCAAGAGGCCGAAGACAAGGATCGAACGTCCTGGAAAGTGGCACGCATTCAGAAGCAAGACCGCGGTGATCGCGCCCGACGCGCCAACGCAAGGCGTCATCGGATGGCCGGCGCCGTAGCCGTACGCGGTCTGGGCGAGTCCGCCGATGAACGCGGCGACGCCGTAAAACCACGCGAACTCGCGCGATCCGCAGATCGCTTCGACGTCGCTGCCGAACCACCAAAGGAACAGCATGTTGAAGGCGATGTGCAAGAAGTCGTTCGGGTCATGCACGAAGGCGTAGGAGAGCAGGCGCCAGACTTCGCCGTGGGCGACGCGTGAGGGGACCAGCTCAAGCCATTCGGTAAGGCCTCGCGGTTGCGTGATGAGTTGAAAGACGAAAACGATCAAGTTGATCGCGATCAGCCATTTGGTGACGCGACCCTGCGGAACGAGCGAATCGACGTAGCTTCGCCCGTCGTCTCGCATGTAGTCGCGATCATAGAAACCCATGGCCGCCTCGGGCGTTCGCGCAGATCGGGAACGTGTACTCTATCATACGTGCCGCGCCCGCAGAAATAGTTCCACCTCAAGCCCAGGGGCGAGCGCAGCGAGCTCCTGGGTTCGGAGTGTCGGAAGAGGGACATGTCTTCGGTCTGGAACCCAGGAGCTCGCTGCGCTCGCCCCTGGGCTTGGAGCTTGGTGGAGTTGGGCGAAACGTCGTTCGCTCGCTTCCTTGACTCTGGGGGCGGAATCCATTCCCTAGTGTGGAAGCAAGCCTCTTCCCTTCGAGACCTTCCGGCATGCGCGTCGTCGAACTGGCCGCCTGGCATGTTCGCGTTCCGCTGAAGAAGGCGATCCGCCACGCTTCGCATGCTCGCATCGAAACCGACAACGTCGTCGTCCGCTGCACGCTTGCCGATGGGACCATCGGCTACGGCGAAGGCGTTCCTCGCGACTACGTGACGGGCGAAACCGTCGATTCCGCACTGAGCCTTCTCCAAACCAGCGAACTGCCGGCTCAGCTCGAAGCTTGCTCGGATTTCGCATCCGCCGTGGCGATGATCGGTCGGCTACGCCTGCCGACGGGGCCTACGGATGATCGCGACTGCCTGGGCAACGCGGCACGCTGTGCCCTCGAACTGGCCCTTCTCGACGCCTTCGGCAAACACTTCGGCCAGCCGCTATCCGCACTGGTTCCGATGCTCGCACCTGACCTGCATGAACCACGCGAGCATGTTCAGTACAGCGGAGCGATCACTTCAGCCAATGGCTGGAAGGCGCGGATCGCCGCGTGGAAAATGCGAATCTTTGGGTTCAAGCAAATCAAGATCAAGGTCGGCATCGAAGGGCAGGACGACGTTCTTCGGCTCGGCATCATTCGCAGCCGGATCGGCTCGCGCATGGACGTGCGCATCGACGCGAACGAAGCGTGGAGCGAGGACGAAGCGGCTCGCAAGATCATCGAGCTGAAGCCGTTCGCCATCACGTCGGTCGAGCAACCCGTCGCTCACGAGCGCGTCCGATCACTGGCGTCGGTCCGTCGCGAAGTCGGCGTGCCGCTGATGCTGGACGAATCGCTGTGCAGCATGGTCGATGCGGAGCGGGCGGCGGCTGACGGCACCTGCGATCTGTTTAACCTTCGCCTCTCCAAATGCGGCGGCTTCCTGCGAACGCTCAGGCTTGTTCAATTCGCGAAGAAGCACGGTCTCGGCTATCAACTCGGTTGCCAGGTCGGTGAGACGTGTATCTTGTCTGCCGCGGGCCGTCACTTTGCGTGTGCGGTGAAGGACATTCGCTATGTCGAAGGATCGTACGATCGCCATCTCGTGAAGGAATCGCTCGGCAAACGCGACATCACGTTCCGTTGGGGAGGTTGGGCGAAGGCGTTGCCCGGGCCGGGCCTGGGGGTGGAAGTCGATCCGCAGGCCTTGGAACGCATCGCCATCAAGCGGGAGGTGATCCTTGGCTGACGCACAACCCGCGGGGTGGTCGCTCCAGGAATTCAAGGCCACCGACGGATACGTTTGGCGCTATCGCAAATATCAGACAGTCGAGCCCGTGAAGGGGCAGCTCGTTTTTCTCCATGGCATCCAAAGCCATGCGGGATGGTATCAGCATTCGTGCAGTTGGCTGTCGGCTCGCGGGTGGGAGGTTTCGTTTCTCGACCGACGCGGTTCGGGCGCGAACTACGAAGACCGCGGCGACGCCCCCAGCTTTCGCCGCCTCGTCGATGATGTCGCCGAGTATCTGCAAGCCTTGCCGCGCTCGGTGACGACGCCGAACGGCGTCGTCAAACATCCGGTCTTCCTCGCGGCGATTTCGTGGGGCGGCAAACTTGCTGTCGCCTTGGAACGCCGGCATCCGGGCCTTATCGATGGCCTGATTCTGATGTGCCCCGGCATCGCCCCGCGCATCAAGCCGAGCGTGGTTCAACGGCTCAAGATTCTAATGAGCCGATTCTTCCGTCCCCGAAAGTTCTACGACATCCCGCTCAACGATCCGGAGTTGTTCACGGCTACGCCGCCCTGGCAGGATTTTCTGCGGCAGGATTCGCATCGCCTGCACCGCGCGACCGCTCGTTTCCTGATCGAAAGCGCCCGGCTCGACGGTTATCTGCGTTTCGCTCCCAAGTATGTGCATGTGCCCTCGCTGCTGCTCCTCGCCGAGCAGGACCGGATCATCCACAATGAGAAGACGCGGGCATTCGTCGAGCGTTTTCCGAACGCGGATAAGACGATCATCGAATACGCCGGCGCTCACCACACGCTGGAGTTCGAGCCCGATCCGTCGCGGTTTTTGGAGGACATGAACCGCTGGCTCGACGCTCAACTCCCGCAACCCCCCGCCGCGTGAGCCCATGAACCGACGGGATGCCTTCCTGCAACTGGTCCTCGCCCGCATCCGCGAGTTCTACCGCGAGCCGCACGCCCTGTTTTGGGTCTACGGCTTCCCTCTCATGCTTGCCGGCATTCTCGGCTGGGCGTTCGCCAGCGCTCGACCTGTTCCGCCGACCATCGACGTCGAACAATCCGAAGTTGCGGAAATCGAGCGGAAGATCGTTCAATCCCTGAGCGACGAAGGGATGAAGGTCGGGGTGTTCGCCAAGGCGGCCGCGGAGAAACGGCTGTCGCATGGGCAGACCGATTTGATCGTCGTGCCGAAGGCGGATGGATTCGCCTATCGCTTCGATCCCGCTCGAGCCGAAAGCGCCTTGGCCCGCCGTTGGGTGGACGCCACGCTGGTTCGAGCCACTGTCGGCGATCAAGTGCCCAAGGCGACCGACGACACGCTGAGCAAGCCGGGCACGCGCTACATCGATTTCCTCATGCCGGGCCTGATCGGCATGAACATCATGGGAGGCGGGCTTTTCGGCATCGGCTTCGTTCTCGTCGATTTCCGCGTCCGCAAGCTCTTCAAGCGGATGATGGCGACGCCGATCCATCGCGGCGATTTCCTCCTCTCCATGTTCGCGTCGCGGCTGATCTTCCTCTTCCCCGAAATGTTCGTCATGCTGCTGTTCGCGCGCCTCGCCTTCGGCGTCCCCATCGAAGGTTCGTATCTGCTTCTCGCAGCCATCATCTTTCTGGGCGCGTTCTCGTTCGCCGGCATTGGCCTGCTCCTGGGATGCCGAACGGAAAAGACGGAGGTCATGTCCGGCTTCATCAACTTGGTGATGATCCCGTCGTATCTGCTCTCCGGCATCTTCTTCGCGCCGACGCGTTATCCCGCCGCCGTGCAACCGCTCATCCAGTCGCTTCCGCTGACGCAACTCAACGAAAGCCTGCGTGAGGTTTTCCGCGGCGAAGACATTTCCGTCGTCGGCTGGCGCCTCGCAATTCTCGCCGCTTGGGGCGTGATCTGCTTCCTGCTGGCGCTGCGGCTGTTTAAGTGGAATTAGGCGGCCCGCAAATCGCTTGAGGGGTGCATTTCCGTTCTTGCGAGGTACTAAGCTGCTTGACCGAGGCGGCCGGGGCTCGAGGCGCGGCGGTGTTT
>JAIEPT010000318.1 GCA_019748295.1 Gemmataceae bacterium
TGACCAAGCTGCCGGGTGGGATTCGCACCCACTGAAAACCAGCGCCTTTGCACGGCGCACACCACAGAGGCACAGAGAACACAGAGCAAAGGCAGAGAGGCAAATGGTTTCAAAGCCCAGGGGCGACCGTAGGGAGCTCCTGGGTTCCACACCGAAAACTAAATGCCGCTTCCGACACTCTTAACCCAGGAGCTCGCTACGCTCGCCCCTGGGCTTCGAACCGATTTGCCTCTCTGCCTTTGCTCTGTGTACTCGGTGCCTCTGTGGTTCAGATCCATCGAATCCATCCCGCTCGCTCGCCGCTACAATAGGCGGAAACATCGGCCGGATTGCGAGGCGACGTCGTGGCTCAGGAACCGAACAAAATCCATATCATCGGCGTCGGCAGCGACGGCGTCTCCGGCGTCACAGGGCGGGCGCGGGAGCTGTTGCAGAAGGCCAACCTTCTCGTCGGTTCCGACAACGCACTAGGTTTCGTCCGCGAAATCGATGCGGAAAAGCTCGCAATCGGGACTGAACTGGGGCAAGTCGTTCAGAAGCTCGAATCGCTCTCGACAACGCAACGTGCCGTTGTGGTTGCGACGGGCGATCCACTCTTTTACGGCGTCGCCCGCTACCTCTGCGATCGTCTCGGCAAAGAGCGATTCGAGGTGCTGCCCCACGTATCCACGATGCAGCTCGCGTTCGCCCGCATCAAGGAATCGTGGGAAGAGGCCTACCTCACCAATCTGGCGACCCATTCATTGGAGAGCGTGCTGGACCGCATCCGCACCGCGGAGACGGTCGGCATCTTCACCAGCGAGAAAGAAGACCCGTCCACGGTCGCGCGTCAACTTCTGGTGCGAGGCATCGACTATTTCCGCGTCTACGTCTGCGAGAATCTTGGCGGCCGAGACGAGCGAGTGACGCAGGGCGAGCTGAGCGAAATCCAGGAGATGGAGTTCGCGTCGCTCAATGTGATGATTCTGAAGCGTAAACCCGATCGACCTGATCTGCGCCGCGGCGGACATCGCTTTCGTCGATTCGGCAACGCCGAGGACGTCTTCGCCCAGAGCCGGCCCAAGGGTGGCTTGATCACGCAAGCCGAGGTGCGGGCGTTGGCTCTCGCGCAGCTTGATGTGCAGCCGACCAGCGTGGTTTGGGATGTCGGCGCCGGGTCGGGTTCGTTCGCCATCGAGGCGGCCCAGCTTGCTTCCTCCGGCATGGTCTACGGCATCGAGCAGGATGCGGCCGACTACCACCTGATCGTGGCCAACGCGGAGACGTTCGGCATCAAGAATCTGAAAGCGGTACAGGGCCAGGCCCCCGCGGTCTTCGACGGATTGCCGGAACCGGACTGCGTCTTCATCGGCGCGACCGGGGCCGAGGTGACTCGAATGCTCCCGACGGTCTACCGTGCATTGCGGCCCGGCGGGCATATGGCGGTCCATGTGGGCACGCTCGAAAACCTTTCGGCGAACTATGCGGCAATGAAAGAGTTGGCGGCGTCGGTGCAGGTGTTGCTGATTCAGCTTTCGCGGGGAACGGATCAGCTTGAGGCGATTCGCTTCGAGGCGCTCAATCCGACGTTTCTGCTGACGATCGACAAACCGGAACGTTGACCGGTCGCCTCCGGCTCCCCGCTAAACGGGATTCGCTTTTCGTTTGGGGCGAGCGCGCTAATGATGGATGCAATGCGTCCCTTTCTTCGACCGGGCCCGCCATGACCTTTGTGCTCGTCCGAAAAATCCTTCGCGACTTGCGGCTCGGCCTGTTCGTCACGCTGACGCTGGTATTCCTTTTCCAAATGCTGTGGGCCCGCGTCACCGCGCGCATCGTTGGGCACCTCATTCAGCAGTTCGGCCAACTGGGCTTCGGCATCGATCAACTCAAGAAAATCGCATTCGAGGGGGAAGGCCGGGTCATCGAAACGCTGATCGGCGGCGAAGGGGTCAGCATCGACCGGGCGACGGACATGATGTCGGTCGCGCTCGTGCATCCCATGACTCAACTCATTCTTTGCATCTGGGCGGTGGGTCGGGCATCGGGGGCGATTGCGGGGGAAATCGATCGCGGCACGATGGAACTGCTGCTTTCGCAACCGATTCGCCGAACTCAGGTGATCCTTGCGCATTTCCTGGTCGATTGCGTTGCCATTCCGCTGATCTGCGTCTTGATGTGGTCAGGGATCTGGTTCGGCACCTGGCTGCTTGGCTTTCAATCCGCGGCCAATCCAAAGCTCTTCGTCGATCCGTACCGATTTCTGCTCGCCATGCCGAGCGTTGCGGGCCTTTTGTTCGCGGTGGGCGGACTGACGATGTGGGTGTCGGCGGCGGGGCGATCGCGGACGCGCGTTCTGGGTTTCGCCGTGCTGGTGATCCTGCTTCAGTTCCTGATTAACGTGATCGGACAGATGTGGCCGCCGATGGAAGCATGGCGTCCGTGGACGATCTTCCGCTGGTATCAGCCGCAAGCGATCGTGCTGAATGGCAGCGGATTGTCGAATCGCGAAACCTATCTCAGTTGGGGTATCCTCTTCGGCATCGGGCTGCTTGGATGGACGCTGGCGACCCTGCGTTTTCGTCGCCGCGATCTGCCGGCCCCGCTGTAATTCGGCAGCCAACTGCATTTCTCCGCTCTCCCTCCGGGAGCGAAGTGAAACCTGCAACTTTACTGGCTCCGCACATTGGGTGACGCCATTTCCCTCACCCCAACCTTCTCCCAAAGGGAGAGGGAGAAAAACAACCGTCGCTTGCCTTATCGGCAGCCAATCAGGCTTCCCTCGAATCCCCCATCTTGGCTAGAATCAGCCGCTCAACGCTGTCTGACCTATCCAGGAAGCTCTCGTCATGGTTCGACGCATCGAATGGGGCCTGGGCCTCTTCATTGTGGCCCTCATGGTTTTCGGGCCAATTTACTATCGCAGCGTGCATCGGCGCCAGTTTCGCAACTTCGGCGTCGTCGAAGAAGGCAAGATTTACCGAAGCGCTCAGCTCAATGTGGCCGGGCTGCAACGCATCAAGCACGACTACGGCATTCGAACCATCGTCACCCTCCGCGAAGACAAGCCGGGGGATGACGATGCGGAGGAGAAGTTCTGCAAGGCGAACGGCATTGAGTTCATTCGGCTCGACCGCATGAACTTCGACCCCAATGCCAAGGATCCCGGGCCGATGAAGAACGTGAATGCGTTTCGCAAGATCGCCAAGGATTCGAGCAAGGCGCCGATGCTGGTGCACTGCTACGCGGGGAAGGATCGCACGGGTTTCCTCATCGCGGCCCATCGCATCGACCAAGGTTGGCCGCTCGCGAAAGTGTATGCGGAGATGGAGGCGTTCGGCAAGGAACTGGACAAGCACGAGGATGTGAAGGACTTCCTGAAGAAGATGGCCGACGACCGCGATGCGGCCAAGCAGTCCGCGAGGAGCAAGCATTGACCTGGAAGCGTGGGAAGCCGGTTGTTTCCCGCCCCGGTTCGCGGTTCGTTCGCCATGCGAAGGACCGCGTCATATCCTGAACCAGACACGCATGCACGGAAACAGAGCACGCCGGTTCGAGGGGTTGATCCTCCCATGATGGAGCTTCGAAACTGCACCAAACATTACCCGCAAGGGCGGCGGACGGTGCAGGCCCTCAATGGCGTCAATGTCGCGATTCCCACCGGCGAGTTCGTGTCGATCATGGGGCCCAGCGGGTCGGGCAAATCGACGCTCATGCACTTGCTCGGCGCGCTCGACACGCCAACGACGGGCGACGTTTTCTTTCACGATCGTTCGCTAGGCAAGATGGCGGACGCGGAGTTGGCGGAACTTCGCCGCACGCGGATCGGATTCATCTTCCAGTTCTTCAACCTGCTCCCCACGCTGACGGCTGTCGAAAACGTGGCGTTGCCGTTGCTTCTCGCAAGGCAGTCGCGTGGTCAGGCGATGCCGCCAGCGCGGGCGGGCCTGGATCGAGTCGGCCTGAGCCACAGGGCGGACCATTACCCAGACGAAATGTCCGGCGGCGAGATGCAGCGGGTGGCGATCGCGCGGGCCCTGGTCGTGGAGCCCGAGGCCGTGCTGTGCGATGAGCCGACCGGCAATCTCGATTCGCAGACGAGTGCCGAGATTCTCAAATTGCTTCGCAGTTTGCCGGAACCCGGCAAGCGGGCCGTCGTGATGGTGACGCACGATCCGGAAGCGGCCAGGTACGGCGATCGCATCATCCACATCCGCGACGGGCTCGTGGAAAGGGAAGAACGCCTCGGCGAAAGTCATCCTAACACCAGCATCCGCGCCACCGGCTGAGCTTCGCCTCTCGGGTCACGTCCATGTATTCGCTTTATCGCACGCTGAGCTTCCGCTACCTGAGCCGGCGCTGGTTTCGCGCCCTCTTGATCGCGGCCAGCATCGCGCTGGGCGTGGCCACGCTCGTGGCCACGCAGGCGTTGAACGGCACCATGTCGCGCGCTGCCGATTTCGCCGCCAATCCGATGACGGGGGTTGCGGACCTGATCGTGCAAAGCAGCGGCACGATGGAAGCTGCCTTGGCCACGAAACTGAACGCGGTTCCTGGCGTGAAGTCGGTTCAGCCGCGCATCTTCGACAATGTCCGCCTCCCCGATTACGGCGATCGTTCCGTGCTTCTCATGGGGCTGGACCTCATGAACCTCAAAGACGTCGGCGACGCGGACAAGATGGGGATCAAGGTCAGCGACGGCGCCGAACTGAGATACGCGGCCCAGAAGCTGAAATCCGCGTTCGGCGCTCCGCCCCCAACGATCGTGGGACGCGAGCTCTCCAAAGAGTTGAACGGGGACACGTTCCGGGTGCAGAAGACCAAGACCGGCGCAAGTTTCAAGCTTTCACGCGCCGGCATGATCGAAGCGAACGGCGATGCGGCCGCCCTCGCGGGGTTTGTCATCCTTGCGGACCTCGAGACGGCGGCGCGTGCCTTGGAATTGACGAAAGGACACGTGCATCGGTTCGACGTCGTTCTGGAACGCGGCGCGGATGCGAAGGGGGCAAGGAAAAAGCTCGAAGCTGCTCTTGAGGGGCGTGCGACGATCCGCTCGCTCGAGGAACAGAATCGGGCGACGCAAAGCGTGATGAGCGGGATGCAAACCGGCTTCACGTTGTGCGGGCTCGCGGCCCTCGTCGTCGGCATGTTCCTCGTCTTCAATGCCCTTTCGGTCACGGTCGCCGAAAGGCGGCATGAGATCGGCATCCTCCTCGCAGTCGGCGCGACTCGGTCGCAAGTGCTCTGGCTGTTCGCCGGCGAAGCATTCCTGTTGGGGTTGCTCGGGTCGCTGCTCGGCCTTCCGATTGGAATGGGGCTCGCCCATCTCGGGCTTCAGCCGATTCAGGCGTCGCTCAGTGAAATCTTTTATGCGATGGATGCCCAGCAGGTGGAAATCACCTTCGGCGTCGTCGGCAGCGCGGGCTTGCTGGGTATTGCAACCGCGGTCATGGCATCGCTGATCCCGGCATTCCAAGCTTCCCGTGAAAACCCCGCCTCCGCAGTACGCAGAGTGGCCAAGGCGCCGACCGCGACGCGATTGATCGTCCAGGTCGCCGCCAGCGCCACGCTCATCATCGTCGGCGCCGCGATGATCGCCACGCGGGCTTGGCTGCCTGCACGATTGGGTTCTTATGGCGGGATCATGTTCGTGCTTGTAGGCACGCTGGTCGCATCGCCGTTTCTCGCGGCTCTATTCGCTCGCCTCATTCAGCCGTTCATCCGCAGGTTCCTCGGGATCGAATGGCGGCTTGCCGCGGACAATCTTGTTCGCTCGCCGGGCCGCACCGGGTTGGTGATCGGCGCCCTCGCGGCCGGCGTTTCGCTCGTCATTCAGACCGCGGGAGTCATCCGCAGCAATCGATTGGGCATTCTCGACTGGGTAGACCACTCCATCGGCGCCGACCTCGTCGTCACTTCGGGAAGTCCCGTCGGATCGAGCGGACAAAGTCAGGCGATGTCGTGGGAACTGGGCCAGGAACTTGAAGCCATTCCGAACGTGGAAGCCGCGTTGCCCGTCCGTTTCCGCCAGGTGCCTTTCGCCGATACCAACATCATGATCCTGACGAGCGACGCGGGCCGAGCGTATGGCATGGAAAAATCGCGGGTGAGCAAAGGGGCCGAGGTCGAACTGTATCGCAAGATCGACGAGCAATCGCGTGCGGCGATCGCATCCGACAATATGCTCGCTCTGCATGGCCTGCGCGTCGGCGATACCGTGCGGCTGCCGTCGCCCAAGGGGGAGATCGAGCTGACGATCATCGGCCACATGCCCGATTACTCGTGGACTCATGGCACGCTAGTGATGAATGGTCGCGAGTACCGCGAGATATGGCAGGACGATCGCGTGGATGTGTTCGACGTGTACGTGAAGACCGGCGGCGATCGACTGGCGACGTCGGAAATCGCGAAGGAAGCGATCATCTCGCGTCTCGGCCCGCAAAACGCGCTGCATGCTCTGACGAAACCGGAACTCAAAGACCGCATTCAAGGAATGATCGAACGGCTTTACGGCATCGCATACAGCCAGCAGATCGTCGTGATGTTGGTAGCCGGTTTGGGCGTGGTCACCGCGCTCCTGATCTCCGTGCTGCAGCGCCGCCGCGAGATGGGCATGCTTCGCGCGATCGGCGCTTCGCGCTTGCAGGTGATTCGATCGGTGCTGGCCGAGGCATGTCTGATGGGCATCATCGGCACACTGATCGGCTTGGCAGTCGGCATCCCGCTTGAGTGGTACGTGATCAACGTTGCGATTTTGGAAGAGACGGGCTTTCTGTTCCCCGTCTACGTCCCGTGGGCCGAAGCAGGCATCGTCGCGGTTGCCGCGTTGCTGACCGCAACCCTCGCAGGGCTTGGGCCCGCAATCTATGCCGTGCGCCAGCGTATCCCGGACGCGATCGCTTACGAATAAGGCGAGCGGCAGGAGATGTTTTCAGTTCCCACTTCCTCCGGGAGAAGGTTGGGGCTTCGCTCCAAAGTATCGGACGCATTGGCCCTCCACCCCTGGCCCCCTTACAGGTGTAGGTTTATCGTGTGGAGTCGGCCAAACTTCCCCTTTCCCTCCGGGAGAGAGAGTGGTCCTCACGCTCCGCGTGAGGTCAGCGGCGATGCAAGGTCTGTCCGCCGAGGAAACAAGTTTATCTGACTTGTTCGAAATCGCTTCGAAAACCGATCCGACAAGTTAGATAAACTTGTGGCCACGAAAGGCAAGTTCGACTTTGCATCGCCGCTGACCTCACGCGGAGCGTGAGGACCACTCTCACCGCAGAGGAGCGCTGGCTTCCATATCCACGCACAACGCGCCAGGCTTCAGCTCCATCTCGAACGAACGCAAACCATCCTCTTGCGTACACAGCAGTTCGCCGTCGAGATGGACGCTTACCGGATCATCGCAGCGGAAGCGGACCGTGCGGCAACGGCCTTGGCGGATCTTCGGATGATGAGTCGGCGGGCCGAACAATGCGAGCCGGGGCAGAAAGCGCATCACTTCCAAACGCGAAAGCGAGCCGATTTGCACGAAGTCGAAAAGGCCGTCGTCGAGCAGGGCATTGGGCGCCAGCACGAACCCGCCTTCACGTTCGCCCTGAAAGAGGCTGAACATCAGCGTCGGCATCCGCGTGACTTCGCCGTCGATTTCCAGTTCCGCCATCGGAACCGCGTAGCGCCGCCAGAGCGCCTTGATCGTTGCCCAACCGTAAAGCAACACGCCTTGCAGCAATTGGATGCGGCGCGATTCGACGGTGACGGCGCCGCTGAAGCCCAGGCCCGCGCAGCAGACGAAATGACGCGATCGCCCGTCTTCGGCCCGCACCATGCCGACATCGATACGCCGAGCCTTTTGGCCGTTGTCGGCGGCGCGGAAGAGGCTGTAGGCGAAGTCGTTGGCGGAGCCGATGGGGAAGAGCGCGAAGCGCACGTCGTCGCGGCCTGATTCCAGGATGCCGTTGGCGACTTCATGGATAGTGCCGTCGCCGCCTGCTCCGGCGACGATGGAGAAGCCCTCCAGCGACGCCTGCTTGGCCAACTCCATCGCATGTCCGGGCCGCTGGGTGGGCCAAAACGCGACGCGATCGCCCCAGGATTGGCGTAGCGACTCGATACGACGGCCCGCGCGGCTCTTCCCGGCCGCGGGGTTGAAGATCACGCACAGTTCCGGCTGCGGCATCGGCGAATCACCCCGCCATCCCGATGCCGGCCGTTCGGCGGTCGTTCATGGTCCCCTGCACCCTGCCGGGGTAGACGGCGTTGACAAGAGCGATGCGGCATCGAAGGGAGAACATGAAACGGTTCCGCAGGATGATACGATGGTTCCACGGTAGGGAATAGCCGTGAAAGGGGCAAGGAGCGAACATGGGGACTGCGGCGAGGCATGGAGACGCGAAACGCTGAAGCGGGAGAAGGAGAAGCCTTTTAGTGAGCCGCGATGGTTTCGGGTTTGGGCGCGGGGGGGAGGAAGATGCGGTAGAGGACGGGGACCATGAACAGGGTCATTGCCGTCGAACTGAATAGGCCCCAAACGATAACCGTCGCGAGCGGGCGCTGCACGTCCGAACCGAGGCCAGTGGCGAAGGACGCGGGCAATAGGCCGAGCATTGCGACGAGCGATGCCATGAGGATCGGACGCAGCGAATCCGACGCACCGCGAACGATAGCGTGTTCCAGTTCCTCCCCGCGAGCCCGGAGATTGGCGATACGCTGGACGATGAGCACGCCGTTCATGATCGAGACGCCGAAGAGGGCCGCGAAACCGACGCCGACCGAGACGTTGAGATTCATTCCGCGCAGATAGATCGCGAAGGCCCCGCCGACGAAGGCGAACGGCAACGCGAAAAGAATCGACAGAGCGCCGCGCAGGGAGCCGAGCGTTACGGTCAGCATCATGAACAGGACGGCGACGGTAATGGGGCCGACGATGGCGAAATGGCCACGAGCGCGGGCGAGGTTCTCGAACATGCCGATCCAGGCGGCCCGATAGCCGGCAGGCACTTCGATCTCTTCTGCGAAACGTCGTTGGGCCTCGGCCACGAATCCGCCCTGATCGCGGCCGACGATATCGCAGCGCACCGTGACGCGGCGACGGGAACCTTCGCGGGCGATCAGCGTCTGCCCATCGGCGATTTCGATTTTGGCGACCTGCCCCAAAGGGACCGGCGTGCCGTCCGCGGCGAATACAGGCAGCCGAGCGACGGCCTGCGGCGACGACAAGCGAGCGCGATCGTATTTGACCGCGATCTCGAAGACGCGTTCCCCCTCGAAAAGATTGCCGACCGGCTCGCCGCCCAGGGCGGTGTTGACCAGGGTGTTCACGTCCTCGATGCGGACGTTGTAGCGGGCGCACAAGGCGCGATCCGGCTCGATCGCAAGCTGCGGTTGCGGCCCTTCCTGCTCGATCGACACATCCTCGGCGCCCGGAACTTTTTTCAACAGATTCACCGTCTGACGCCCAAGTACTTGCATGACGGCCACATCATGGCCGGTGAACTCGACCGCCAGATTCGCGGAGGTGCCGTTGGTTTCCTCGGTCACGCTGTCGATGATCGGCTGGGTGATGTTGAATCGGGTCGTCGGAAATTCGATGCGAAGGCGATTGCCCATGGCGGCGAGCATCTCGCTCTTGGCATTGAATTCCTTCCACTGTTCGCGCGGCTTGGGGCCCACCATGAACTCGATCCGGCTCGGCGGAAACGGATCAAGCCCGCTGTCGGTTCGTCCTGATCGGCTGGTCACGAAGGCAATGTCCTTGAACTCGCGCAGCAACCCTCGGATCTCGTTGGCGTAGTCGGCCGTCTGCTCAAGGGAAGTCCCTTCTGGGAAGTTGGCTCGCACCCAAACGACGCCTTCATCCATATAAGGCAGAAACTCGGTGCCCAGCCGTTGAGCCACCCAGAAGATCGCTGACCCGAGCACGACGAACACGACGGGGGCAACCACCCAGCGAGTCCGCACGAGAAAGCGAATGAGCCGTTCGTAGAGCGGTTTGCCCAGGCGAAGGAGTGGATTCTCCCACTCGACGAAGCCGTTGACGAAGAAGAAACTCGCAAGCACGGGCACGACAACGAGGGCGAACATGAGGCAGCCGAGCAGCGCGAAGACGATGGTGATCGCCATGGGCCGAAAGAGCAGTCCTTCGATGCGGACAAGAGTAAGGAGCGGCAGGTGGACAGCGATGATCATGAGCACGGCAAAGAAGACGGGCCGCTGCACCTCCAGCGCCGATTTGAGAATGATGCCGCGGATTTCGGCCTTGTCGTGGCAATTGCGGAAATGGCCCAGCCGGGTCGCGATGTTCTCGGCCATGATGACCGCCCCATCGACGATGATGCCGAAGTCGATCGCTCCGATCGAAAGCAGGCCGATCGGGATGTTCGCGATGTACATGAGGACGAGTGCGAACAGCAGGGAGAACGGAATCGCGAGCGCCACCAATCCGGCAAGGCGCGGGCTGCCGAGGAAGAAGAGGAGCACCAGGACAACGAGCCCGACCCCCATGCCGACACTGTGGGCAACGGTTTCGAAGGTGGTGTCGATAAGCGTGCTGCGATCGTAGAAGAATTCGAGTTTCACCCCCGGCGGAAGGCCGTTTTCGTTGAGTTCCTTGACCGCTTCCTTCAGTTTGTCCAAGGCGACCGTAGGGTTTTCTCCCTTGCGCATCGTGACCAGACCTTCGATCGCGTGATTGTTGTCGTCCTTCCCGAAGATTCCGGTGGGCAACTTGGATTCGACGCGAACTTCGGCAATGTCGCGCAGGTAGATGGCCGACCCTTCGACCGACTTCACGAAGATCGAGCCGATCTCCTTCTCGCTCTGCACGGCGCCCCGGCCGCGGACGACGAAGGACATGCTGCCGCGCGTGATGACGCTGCCGCCGGAGGTGTTGTTGTTGCTGCGAATCGCGTTGGCGACGTCGGTCAGCGAGACGCCGGCGCGGTGAAGTTGTTGCGGTTGCAGCGAGACGACGAACTGCTTGAGGTCGCCGCCGAAATTGGAGACGTCGCCGATGCCGGCAACTCGAAGCAGGCGGGGGACGATGACCCAGTCATGAATCGTGCGCAGATCCATCAAACTTTGCGTGCCGTCGCCCACGACTTGGTATCGGCAGATTTCGCCCGCGGCGGAGATCATCGGCGCTAGCTGGGCGTTCGCTCCCTTCGGCAAATCGACGGCAGAGAGCCGCTCTTGAATCCGTTGCCGAGCCCAGTAGCTTTCCGAGCCTTCCTCGAACGACACTTGAATGACCGACAGGCCGAAGATCGTGCGAGAGCGAATGGTTTCCGCGCTGGGCGTATTGCCGAGCGCCATCTCGATCGGGGCGGTGATCTGCCGTTCGACTTCTTCCGGGGCTCGGCCCGGAAAGGTGGTGACGACGGTGACGCTGACGCCGGAGATATCGGGATACGCCTCGATTTTCATCATCCGAAATGCGAATGCGCCGGCAATCGCGATGACCATGCTGACGAGCAGCACGACCCATCGGTAGTCGAACGCTTTGCGGATGAGGGGGGCAATCATGGCGGCTTCAGAAGGGAGAAGTAGGGGTCCGGAATCAGGCAGCCGTCACTTCTCGGGGTGGCCCGCATGTGGTTGCAGCGCTTTGACCATCGCAGGCTTCAGGAGTATCGCCCCTGCGGAAACAACCCGGTCTCCCTCGGAAATCCCTGAGGATACCGGCAAACGGAATGCGTTTGCTGCCGTATCGTTCGGCTTCGGAGCAAGTTGCTCCTCGACCTGCACTTCGACGACACGGAAGGCATTCCCCTCTTCCTTGAGCACGTAGTCGCTTCGGCCGCTATGCAGCACGGCCTCCGCGGGAATCGTGATTAGCGAGCGAGTCTCCGTGCCAAGGCCGATGTCGGCGAACATGCCGGGAAGCAGTTTTTGCTGCGGATCGTTCAATTCGAACGTGACGCGAAGCGTGCGTTTCTCGCGCGAGATCGATGGCCCCAATCGGCCGACTTTTCCCTGGAACGTCTTACCCGGAAAACTGACGAATCGTGCCTCGCACGCTTGGCCGGGATCGACCTTGCTCACCTTGGTTTCCGGCACGTCGGCAACGATAAGAACGAGACCTTCCGCTCCTCGCAGCACCACGGCCGGATCCACTCCTGCCTGAAGCAGTTGGCGTTCGAGCAGTCCGCGCGTGCGAATCGCGGTTTTGTGCGTCGTTTCCGCCTCGAAAATATCCTTCTGTCCCTGAATGTCCGCTTGCTTGAGTTCGGAGTCGGCTTTGTCGAGGTCGCGTTTCGTGTCCGTTCCGACGCCTACCAATTGCTTCGACAGATTTGCGGCCGTCGTGAGATATTTGATTCGTGCTTCGTGCAGACCCTGAACGTTATCGACTTGCTTCTTCGCAAAAGTCTCATCCGCCCGCGCCTTCAACCAATCGCCGTACGCCGCGGCAACGTCCGCCGCGGCGAAGTCCCAGCGGGCTTCGGCGTGTTCCTTGCCGACGGCAAGGCGAGCCATCACGGATCCGGTAACGTTGAGCAGCGGATGCTGCACCTCTTCGCGTCGGGCGACAGCGATGCCGAGCCGATTTTTGCGCAGCGAAGAATCGGGATCGACGATGAGCAGGCCGGGACTGGCGACACTCGCCACTTCGTGTTTTTCGATGACAGGTTTGGGTTCAGGCGGCGCGAAGAAATGGGCGATCTGCTCCCAGCGCCAAAAGACGACGGCCGCTACCACGACGAACACGACCCCAAAAGCGAGCCGACGAATCGGGCTTCGCGTCTCAGGACGCGTGGCATCCGGCGAAATGGTGGAGTGTGTGGGGATCGCGCTCATTTTGGATGTTACGCGATCTGCGAGCCTGGCGTTTGCATTCTTAGAGGAATGTAATCGTTCTCGGATGATGTTTGCAGATCCTTCATCTTTCGCAGATGAACATGACGGGACCGAAAGCGAACGAGCTGGCTTAGGGCTGCTTTTTCTTGGCCGCCTGAAGCGGTTGATTCGGCTCGATGATCTTCATGCCAATAGCAGCGTTGAGCCGCGATAGCGATCGCCAGTAGTCGGCCTGGCTTGTGATCGAAGCCTGCACTCGTTCGCGATATGCACGCTGGGCGTCGAGCACCTCAATGAGTTTCCGGCCGCCGACCTTGTAGGCTGCTTCGGTTTTTTCCCGCAAATTGCGCGCTGCCTGAATGGTTGCTTGGTCGTCGCGCTGAATATTCTCGAACGCATGCCGATAAGCCGCGAGGGCGGTTTCGATCTCCGTGCGGACGTCGGCTTGATCGGCCAGCAAATTCAGTTGGCGTTCCCGAATTGCCGACTCCGCCTTGGCGATGTTCCCCTGATTGCGATCAGTGATCGGCAATGTCGTCGTCAGAGCGATCGAATAGGTGTGGGCATTGCGGAAACCCGTGACCCAGCGTTGGTCCTGGTAGGCGTAGCCGGGAGTCAATGCAACGAGCGGACGGGCTCGACGGCGCTCGCGCTCCAAAGCTGCTTCAGCTTGATTGACGGAATAGCGAACGGAAACCAAATCGGGACGATGCTGCTGTGCCAGCCCAAACGCTTCGTCGAGCGTGGGCGGCGTCGCGACGGCGGTTACTCGCAGCGTTCCCTGCACCTCGAAGTCGTCATTCGGTCGAGCTCGGCCGATCAATGTCCGAAGTCTCGCCTTGGCGACGGTCGCATTCTCTTGTTTGACTCGCAGGTCGCGACGGGCTTCGAGTACCGCTAAGCGCACGCGATCGAGTTCGATGGTCCCTGCTCCGCCTAGTTCGACCTGTTTCCTGGTAATCTCCTCAATCTGCAGCACGTCCTTCAGCGTCTCTTCCGAGAGAGTCGCCAGGGAGCGAGCTTCAAGCACGCCGTAAAAGGTGTCGACGGTCGTAGACGTTTGCCGGCGAATCAGATCGGCCGTGTTGGCATTGGCGACGTCGATGTTCCATCGCGCCGCTTCCATCGCCGCAATGCGTTTGCCGAAGAGCCACCAGTCGATGGGGATGGTAAGTTGGGCGTCATACTGCGGCGGGCCGGCTTGGTTATTGACGTCGATTTTTTGCAGCGGCATCAGTTGGCCATCGACGAAGAGCGACGAATTCGGTATCGTCGCTTCCACCATCAAGTCGCCGTGCGCCGCCTTCACCTTCTCTTTGCCGGCTTGAATCCTTAGGTTGGCAAACACGCATGCCTGCACGGCATCGGGAAGCGTGACGGCGGGTTCGGCGCTGGCTTCGATTACCGTGGGAATGGTCGCCCCTGCGGGAGCTGGTCCGATCGCGACCGATTCCTCCGTGCCGTATGCCGGTAGCGGTGCTGGCACATGAGTCGGCATCGGATGATGATGGCAGCCCGCGGAAGCCCACCAAGCGGCTCCGCCGACCGCCAAGGCAGCAAGGCCTTGACGCGCGTTCATGCCTTCCCCCAATTGGGACACTCCCCCAGAGCGTCCGACGACATATCCGGGCGGGGGATTCCGTCAATACGAACGCCGGCTGGCTATCGCAATCGAAAGGAACAAGGGACGCGATTCGCGTCCCTTGTTTCGCCCGGTCTTTACTGAATTGCCTACTTCACTTGCAGCTTTACAGTCGCCGGCAGGAGGCACTGGCCGTTCTCGTCGCCGCAGGCCATGAATTTCACGGACACGTCAAGCGGGCCTTGGTCGCCCTGGGCGCGTTGCACATTCGCGCGAATCTCGACCTTGCCTTGGTAGACGTGCATTTTGCCGATCATCTTGACGTCATGGACATTCCCCTTGGGATAGTCGATCTTCACGGTTGCGGGAGCGCTTTTGCTGTCGATCTTGACTTGGGTGCGGGCGGACTCGAAATCGTCATTGCCGACGGGATTTGCGTAGAGATGCCAGCCTTTGTTGATGTCGAGCGTGAGCAACACTTCCTGCTTGCCCGAAGCGTTCACCGGCGTCGCGGCTGCCTTGATCTTCACTTCGGAATCCGACTTGCGGGCGCCAGCGGTCGAGGTACTGACGACAGCGAGGGCTCCGAGCACGAGAAAGGCCGCCACGGCGAGGCGGAGAGAAATCTTCATCTGCAATCTCCTAAAGAAGAGCGGCGATTCCATCGCCCGGCATTATAGCGGACGATGGAATCGCCGGACCACATCGAATTTTCGTGGGACTTTACTGGGTGCGGCAGATTTTTCGGGCGAGCGGACGGGACCGCGAACGCTGAAAGCGTTCCCCAGCAGAGCCCAGGGTTGGCGACCATCGGGAGCCAACCCTGGGGATCGCAGCCGCAAACCAGCCGCGAGTTCTGAAAGAGCTCCCCAAAAGGTTCCGCTCAAGGGAAGGTTCTCGGACGCACGAGACATCCTGGCGAGCCCCTTCAGGACTCCAGTTCGGCAACGTCTTCCTGCCCAGGGTTGGCTCCCGATGGTCGCCAACCCTGGGCTTTGCTGGGGAACGCTTTCAGCGTTCGCCGTCCCGTCCGCCCGAAACATTCGCCGCTCCCATTTTACTTCCCTCGCCGCTATCAGAAACTGACACGGGCGGCGACGCCGTCTTCCAGCAACCCCGCCGTCACGGCGTCGATCCGGTTGAATCGCAACGACAGCACCTTCAACTGCTCGCTCAGCGGCGATTCGGTCAACGCGCGGATGCCGGATCGGCCGATGCGGTTGTCGCAGAGGTAAAGCTCTTCAAGGTTCGTCAGATAGGGCGAGGCGACGAGGGCCGCCAGGCCCGCGTCGCTGAGAAGCGAACTGCTGAGATTCAGCCCCTGCAGGTTGGTCAGCCACGGCGACTGAGCCAGCACTCGCAGCGAACGGTTGCCGAGCATGTTGTCGGAGAGATCGAGGAAGCGGATCCGCTTCAAGAAGGGCGAGGCGGCCAGGGAATCGATGCAATCGCGGACGCCGTCGAGGTGGACGACCTGGATCGGCGCCATGCGGAACAGGCGAGGCGCGCTGGCGACGAACGCGCCGGCCGATGCCGAGATTTCGTGCACGAAGCCGCGGCGGAAGGTCCACCAGTGGACATGATTGGGGAGTTCGCACGCCCACTCCGCTTCATGAGCGGCGAGCAGATCCTGTTCGCGCTGTTCGAGAGCCAGGGCATTGGGATCGTCCGAGGCGGCTTCGGCGAGTGCGCACTGAGTCCGAATGAAATCTCCAAGCGGATCCCCTTCCGCCTCCAGCCAACCGGCATACAGGCTGCGAAGTTCGTTGCTGGCGGGGTCGTCGAGGATGGCATCGAAGAACGCTTCGGACCGGCGCATGTGTCTGATCCTTTCGATTCGTGAAAGACATGTCAGCTGCGAAGTGCTTAACTTCCTGTGTAGCGATGTTCAAGTCAAGCAAAAATTCGCCGAAGCCGATTCGCGATTTCTAAGCAAAAGCTATTTTGAGAATAAATGCTTAGGAGCGGAGAAGGCCGCTCCCGCCGGCGCCGGCACGCGAAGAAGATGAGAAAGCGTGGCGGCCATCGCCTGCGGAGCGATCGCGTCGGCATGTTTGCCGGGAACGACCCCTGGGCCCATGACGATGAAGGGGACATGCGTGTCGTATTCGTGCGGCATGCCGTGCGTCGTGCGGAACGAATCGATTTTCTTCGCGGTGACCGGCCCGGAAAGGATGTGGTAGGGTTTCAACACGACCATCACGTCGCCGACTCCATTCGGGTGATACGAGAGCCGCACCTTCTCGCCGAGTTCGTCCAGTTTCCCGGAGGCGAGTTGCGTCTTCCCGTAAGCCGCCAGCACGCGCGGATCCTTCGCCAGCCATTCGGCAAGTGCCTGCTCCACCGTCGCCGGGTCAAGTTTCCGCTCCTTGATTACTGCCTGGTTCAGATACACCCATGCATTGGCTTTCTTGGTGCGTTCGACCCAGGGCAGTCGGCCGGTTTTGCCGACGAACTTTTCATTGAGAAATGCCTCGGCCTTCGACGTGAACAACTCCGGCTGAACCCGTCCCGCCTTCTTCCCTTGCTTGGCGGCTAGTTCCGGAATCCGACACACCCCGTGATCGGCGGTGACCGCGACCACGTAGTTTCCCTTGCCCACCTTGGCATCAAGCGCATCGAGCAGTCGCTTCATGAGGGCGTCCGACTTCAGCGTCACGTCGAGCACTTCCTGCGAATCGGGGCCCCAGCAATGGCCCACATAATCGTTCTGCGAGAACCCAAGCGTCAGCAAGTCGGTCGTGGCCCCCTGGCCGATCTTCTCCGCGTCGATCGCTTTAAGGGCGAGATCGAGCAACAGGTCGCCGGCAGCGGGCGAGCAAACGGTGGCTTCGTAGTAGCCTTCGAGTCCGAGCTTCTCGTCCGGCACGAAAGGATGCGGGAACGTGCGGCCCTGGTTGAAGCCGAATCCTTCTTCCGGAACGTCATCAGGCCCCGCGTTTTTCTCGTAGATCGTCACGTCCGAAAGATAGCGGTCCCAATTCTTCCCGAACCAGCGATCGGCCCCGTTGAGTCGGTCCTTGTTGAACGCCTTGAGCCAGCGCGGCAATCTGCCGTCGCCGTAGTAGTCGGAGGTGACGAAGTTTCCTCGTTTCGGCTCAAGCCAAACGCAAAGCTGGCTGCGCAGTGCGGCCAGGAGAATGGCCGCCCGATCCTTGATCGAAAGGCTGAAGACGCGAGCCCTCATGCGATGGTTGACGAGAGCATCGGCGAAGCTCTCCTGCTTGCGGCGATACGGCCCCTTGCCTCGCCGTTCGCCCGTGGGCGGATCAATGCAGTTGATATCGCCGTCGCGGCGGTCATACCAATCGTTGGCAATGATGCCGTGGGCGTTCGGCGAGCAACCCGTCGCGATCGAGGCATGCCCGGGTCCGGTGAGGGTGTAGGCGTACGGATAGTGGCAATTCGCGAACCACGCCCCTTCCCGCTTGAGCCGCTTGAAGCCGCCTTCGCAGAAAAGATGGTCCCACTTCTCGAGATATTCGGCCTTCATCTGATCGAAGACCGCCAACACAACGAGCTTCGGCGTTCCCTTCGGCGCCCGCATCTCCGCGAATTCCTTGGCTGGCGGAGCCTTCGACCGATCCGCAAGGTTGATCGCCGCGAGAGCCAGCAGGCCCAGCGTCAGCACGATCACCGGATACACGTAACGCATGCACTATCCTCCGCCGCGCGAGCGGTTGGACCATGATCGACAATAGGTTTCATTTTCGGGAAAACGACACCAGCTAACCACGGCTTCTGCGTGAAGGATCAGCGAAGTCGCTTCGAACGATGTCCGCTTGCTGTATTGAAAGTCATGATGTCAGACGGCGGCAGCGAACCTTCCCCTCTCCCCCGCATGGATCCACTTCAACCGTGCAGCAAAGCACACGCGGGGGAGAGGGTGCCTGAAAGGCGGGTGAGGGGTGCTTCAGGCGTGAGAGAGTGCAGAGCAACCAAGCACAAGCGGCGCTTTGATGTTTTGGCCTTCGGAAGCTCCCCTCACCCGGCCTTCGGCCACCCTCTCCCCCGCGTGTGCTTTGCTGCACGGTTGGAGGGGATTCATGCGGGGGAGAGGGGAGGGTTCGCTGCCGCCGTCTGACCGTCAATCGACGAATGAACTACTTCTTCTTCTCGATCTTCGCCCATGTATCCGCGAGCGTGACGGCTCGATTGAAAACGAGCTTGCCCGGCTTCGTGTCGTGATCGACCACGAAGTAGCCAAGCCGCTCGAACTGGAAGCGGTCGCCGACCTTCGCATTCGCGACGCTCGGTTCGATCGGCACTTCAGGCAACACCTCAAGCGAATTCGGATTGAGGTTCGTGAGATAGCTCTCCCCTTCGGGCACGTCTTCGGGTTCCGGCTTGCTGAAGAGGTGATCGTAAAGCCGAACCTCCGCCTTCACCGCGGTGGATGCGGAAACCCAGTGGATCGTCCCCTTCACCTTGCGGCCATCGGGCGAATTGCCCCCTTTGGTCGCGGGGTCGTAGGTGCAGCGCAGTTCGGTCACTTCGCCCGTGGCCGGATCTTTGACGACGGATTCGCACTTGAGGAAATAGGCGTAGCGAAGCCGAACTTCGCGGCCTGGGGCGAGGCGGAAGAACTGCTTGGGCGGGTCTTCGCGGAAGTCGTCGCGCTCGATGTAGATCTCGCGAGAGAACGGGACTTTGCGCGTGCCGGCCGACGCATCCTCCGGATTGTTGATCGCTTCCAGTTCCTCGACCTGTCCTTTCGGGAAATTCTCGATCACGACCTTGAGCGGACGCAGGACGCCCAACACGCGATTGGCTCGCTTGTTGAGGTCGGCCCGCAGCGATTCCTCGAGCCATGACATGTCGATCAGGCCATTGAACTTCGACACGCCGATGCGTTCGCAGAAGGCCCGCAGCGATTCCGGCGTGTAACCGCGGCGGCGCAGGCCGGAGATCGTGGGCATGCGCGGATCGTCCCAGCCATGCACATGTTTGCCGGCGACCAGTTCGAGCAGCTTGCGCTTGCTCATCATCGTGTACGTCAGATTCAGACGAGCGAATTCGATCTGCTGAGGAACGTAAATACCGAGCGATTGCACAAACCACTCGTAAAGCGGGCGATGGTTTTCGAATTCCAGCGTGCAGATCGAATGGGTGATTTTCTCGATCGAATCGCTTTCGCCATGGGCCCAGTCGTAGGTCGCATAAATGCACCACGCATCGCCGGTGCGGTGATGATGAGCCCGCATGATGCGGTACATGACCGGGTCGCGGAGGTTGACGTTGGGCGAAGCCATGTCGATCTTCGCACGCAGCGTCCGGGAGCCGTCCGGAAATTCGCCTGCCCGCATGCGGCGAAACAGGTCGAGGTTCTCTTCGACCGAGCGATCGCGAAAAGGGCTGTTCTTCCCCGGCTTCGTCAGCGAACCGCGGTACTCGCGCATCTGGTCGGCCGTCAGATCGCAGACGTAGGCCAGTCCCTTCTTGATGAGATCCTCGGACCATTGATAAAGCTGCTCGAAGTAATCGGAAGCGTAGTAGATGCCGTCCCACTGGAAGCCGAGCCAGCGGACGTCCTCCATGATGGAATCGACGTACTCCTGCTCTTCCTTGCTCGGGTTGGTGTCGTCGAAACGCAGGTTGCACTTGCCGCCGTATTTGAGCGCGGTGCCGAAATTGAGGCAGATCGACTTGGCATGCCCGATGTGCAAATAGCCGTTCGGCTCCGGCGGAAACCGCGTCTGCACCCGCCCTTCGAATCGCCCGGTGCGATTGTGCTCGTCGATGATCTGATGGATGAAATGCGACGGCGCCGCGGGAGCAGGGGCCGGTTCGTTGGTGGACATGTTGGTTCCTTTGACGTTTAGCGGCGAGCCGAAGGCGAGCGGTTATGGTCGCCTTCGACTCCTCGCTAAACGGGTCGCTCGGACGCTTGGGGATCGCGAAAACGAGCGGATTTCTTTGTATTTCTCGGTTTCTCCACTGACTTTATACTCTCCCCATTCCCCCTTCCAAGAGGAACCGAATCCGTGGACATGCACCTCGCAGGGAAAATTGGCGTCGTCGTCGGCGCCGCGCGCGGCATTGGGCGGGCCATCGCCTACGGCTTCGCGGCGGAAGGGGCGACGGCAGTCCTCATCGATCGGGACGACGCCGTCGATCAAACAGCTTCTGAATTGGCCATCGAATGCGGCACGATCGCCAGGGCTTATCGTGCCGACGTCGCTCGATTTGACGACATGACTGCGGTCGCGGCGGAAGTGCGAAAAGACTTCGGGCGGCTCGATCACCTCGTCTTCGCCGTCGGCATCGGTTCCGGAAAGTTCGGCTTCCCCTTTTGGAACATCGCCCCCAGCGATTGGCCGCGCGTGATGGAAGTCAACGTGCTCGGCGCCGTCCACACGCTGCACGCTTTCGCGCCGCTATTGTTGGAACGCAAGGAGGGCAGCGTGCTCCTCGTCGCCTCCGTGGCAGGCCAAATGGGTTCGCAAACCGATCCGCCCTACAGCGCCTCCAAAGCGGCACTCATCAACTTCGGCCAATGCGCAGCCAAAGACCTCGCCCCGCACGGCGTTCGAGTCAACATGCTCTGCCCCGGCATGGTGAAGACGGAACTCAACCGCAGCATCTGGGAAGCCTGGGCTCGCCAACAACCGGCGGACCAGCGGAAGACCTACGAGGAATGGACCGACGAAAAGATCCGCCGCGTGACGCCGATGGGCCGATGGCAGGAAGCGGAGGAAATGGCGGCGATGGCTGTCTACCTCGCGTCGCCGCATGGCCGCAACATCTGCGGGCAATGCCTCAATGTAGACGGCGGCTTCGTGATGCATTAAGCATCGTCACAATGTGTGGTGCTGCTCGCCTTGACCCGATTGCCCCAAGTTTCCGATAATCGCCGCTTCGAACGCTGGGCGGTCCCATGGACGGGGGTCGCGGGCGGTCGGGCGGAGATGACGTCATGCGCCGATTCGCGGCAGGGATGCTGGTCCTGGCTCTTACCTCGCTTTCCCCTCTTGCGGCTTCCGAGCTTCGCTATTTCGAAGATGCGCCGCTTCATGCCGTTCAATTCATCGACGCGAAGGAAGGATGGGCGGTCGGCGACGAAGGGGTGGTTTGGCATACCATCGACGGCGGCAAAAATTGGGAACGCCTCCCCACCGGAGTCCGCGCCTCGCTTCGCTCGCTTCAGTTTCTCGATCCCTTCATCGGCTGGGTCGTGGGCCGCGAAGAACTGCCTTCGGGCGGCAGCGTCGGCGTCGTTCTCTTCACCGACGACGGCGGAGCGACCTGGAAGCGGATGATGCCGAACACGACGCCGGGCCTCAATCAGGTCCGCTTCGCCAGCACCAAGTTCGGCTTCCTGATGGGCGATGGCTCCGATCAGTTCCCGTCGGGGTTGTTCAAAACCGTCGATGGCGGCAAGTCGTGGGCCCCAGTCCAGGGACCGCACACTCCGGCATGGTTTGCCGGCGATTTCCATGATGCGGACAACGGCGTGCTCGTCGGCGCCTGGAGCAAACTCAGTACGCTGCGCCCCAATGGTTTCGGAGCCGCGGAAGTCGATGCGTTGGCGGGGCGCTCGCTCAAGGGCGTGCACATGCTGCCCAAGCGGATCGTTGCGGTGGGCGAAGGCGGCCTCGTGTTGACCAGCGTCTCCGGCGGCGCCCGCTGGGGCTTTGCCGACCTGAAACTCGCCCCCGAGGTGCTTCGTTCGCTCGATTTCAACGCGATTGCGGCAGTCGGCAGCAAGGCGTGGGTGGTCGGCCGGCCCGGTTCGTTCGTGCTGACGACAGAGGACGCGGGGGCCAGTTGGTCGCTGAAATCGACCGGCCAAACGCTGCCGCTCAACGGCGTCCACTTCGTGGACGAACAACGCGGCTGGGCCGTCGGCGCCGCGGGGACGATCCTCGCCACCATCGATGGCGGCAAGACGTGGGCGGTGCAGCAACAAGGGGGCAAACGTGCGGCGGCGCTGCTGTTGCATGCTCGTTCCGCCGACCTGCCCGTGGATGCGCTCGCGGCGATGGGAGCCGACGAAGGCTATCTCCTGCATGCCATCCGCGTCGTAGCGCCCGATGCCATGTCCGCGCCATCCAAGCAAGCACTTGACGGCATTCGTTTCCATGCCGCATCGCGGAGAGCCGGGGGCGTCGGCGGCGAAATGCTGTGGCACTTCCCGCTTCCGCAACACCTCGCAAACGCGGATCGCGATGCGATCCTCGCTCAATGGAATCGCCAACACGATGGCGATGCCCCCAAGGAACTGCTGCGGCAGATGGTCCTCTCGCTGCGCCAATGGCGACCCAGCGTCGTCATCGTCGATGGACCCGACGCCGGCGATCATCCGCTCGGCAGCGTCATGGCCGAGGCGATGCAGGAAGCCATGCGGCGCGCGGCCGATCCCAAGGCGTTTCCCGAACAGATCGACACGCTCGGCCTGGCCCCTTGGAAGGTCGCCAAGATCCTGGCGCCGACGCGCAAAACTTCGCCGATGACGCTCGACAATCAAACGATTCGCGCTCGGCTGGAAGGGAATGTCGCGGAATACGCACAGCCGGCGCTGGCGCTCGTCGGCGATGCCGAAATGAAGCTTCCGTCGTCTCGTTCGTTCCGCGCTTTGGAAGGGAGCATCGAAGGCGCCGATCGCCAGAAGCATCCGATGGATGGAGTCAGCATTGCGGAAGGGGACGCTCGCCGCAAGCAGGACGCGGAGCCGAAGGCAGATCCGAAGTTGGCCGACGCCCAGCGCCGCCGTCAGTTCCTCTTCACCCTCGCCGAAAACACGCAAGATGCGCCCAAGACTCTGAGCCAACTCGGAGCGTTGCTCGCCGAACTGCCGGACGATCAGGCCGCATCCGCCGCGTTCGGCGTCGCCAATGGTTACGCCAAGCGGGGCCAGTGGGACCTTGCACGCGAAGCGTTTCTCATCATGGTTGATCGCTATCCTTCGCATCCGCTATCGGCCGACGCGTATCGCTGGCTCATTCGCCACAACAGCAGCGGCGAAGTGCGGCGGCGAACGGAACTAAAGCAATTCGTGATGTTCACGAAGCCAGTGAACATGTCGCCCTTGCCCGACAACGGCATTCAGAAGGTCGGATTCATCGGCCAAAAGTCGAAGAGCGACGTGGTCTTCCTGGCCGACCGCGAGGAGACGCGGGCCTGGAATCGCGGTTCGCTCGAGATCGCGAACCGCTTGGCTGCATTCGGCCCGCTCTATGGCACGGACCCGTCGATCCAGTTCTGCTTGCAGGCAGCTCGCCGCAACCTGGGCGATTTCGATGGGCCGAAAAACTGGTACGGAAAATTCAGCAGCTATGTGACCAAAGGCCCCTGGCATGATGCGGCCGTGGCCGAGATGTGGCTGACGAACCGGTCGACCGCCCAGCCGCGCCGGCTCGCGTATTCACGGCTGACCGATCGCAGGCCGCACCTGGATGGGAAGTTCGACGACGCCTGCTGGCAGGGACTCAAGCCGATGGTGCTCGACGATGCCGTGAGCCAAACGCGGTCCGCCTATCCGACCGAGGCGATGATGGCGTATGACCAGGAGTTTCTCTATGTCGCACTCACCTGCCGTCATCCGCAGGGGAAGGGGCAACCGCCTGCGAAGGGGCGAGCCCGCGATGCGGATTTGGATGGGCACGACCGCGTCAGCTTGCTGCTCGACCTCGACCGCGATTACTCGACCTACTTCCGCCTGGAAGTCGATCAACGAGGCTGCGTTCGTGAAGATTGCTGGGGAGACAAGAGTTGGAATCCGCGTTGGTTCGTGGCCGTGCACAACACCGATACGGCCTGGCACATCGAGGCGGCGATTCCGCTCGGCGAACTGACCGGCGACCGCGTCACGCTCGGCGCCGCCTGGGCGTTCAACTTGGTCCGCACCATCCCAGGAGGCGGCGTGCAGTCCTGGTCGCAACCGGCCGACGTGCAACCGCGGCCCGAAGGCATGAGCTTGCTGCTCTTCCGCCAGGACAACCCCGCCGCACCGCCCATGCCGCCTGCTCGGCCGTAACACGACGGTGTTTCCCTCACCCCACCCTCTCCCTCAAGTTACGAAAGAAGGGTAGAGTCGAGCGGTGACGCGGTGCGCCGGTGGACACCGGCGTTCCGTTTTCACCGCCCGCTCATCGAACCG
>JAIEPT010000325.1 GCA_019748295.1 Gemmataceae bacterium
TCGCCGTCACCAAACGGCGTTTCGCGTCCCGCTCGCCGTCACCAAACGGCGTTTCGCGTCCCGCTCGCCGTCACCAAGCGGCGTTTCGCGTCCCGCTCGCCGTCACTCGCTTTTGCGGGAGTTCGCTTTTGCAGTCGCCTTGCTGCTTTTCGTGCTGCCGTTTCTCTTCGGAGCGGACGGAAAAAGGCTCATCGATTTTGGCGGGAGTCGAAGAATCGGGCCCGCTAGGAGGGCCGGCATTTTCGTTCGAGTTTCTCGATGCGTTGGCGTGGGGCATCGAGTTGCCGCTGCTGCTTGACGAGGAGGTCGATCAACCGCTGAGGGTCGATGCGCCCTTGCCGCCGGTCCTCTTTGAGTTGTTCGATGGCGTCCAAGCATTATCCAAATGTCCGCGCCGCAGCTGCGCCAATTTCCCAAAATCAGTCGCACAGGATGGACAGCTACGAAACCTATACTTTGCACGTCGTATGTGCATGGATCGGGAACAGCGCCGCGTTGCCGCGGATCATTACCTTCAAGTTCCCGATCACATGTTCGCCATGGCCGCGAAAGGCGCTGCGAAATCCGGTGCGGAAGTGGTGCAAAAACCGGTGCAGCATGCATCCGCCGCGAACTGCAGGGATTCGCACGAAACGCAAAAAGCCTCGGAAATTTTCCGAGGCTTTGCGAGATGCCGCGGCTTGCCGCGGTTCTACGAAACATGTCCTAGTACGCCCGGAGGGAGTCGAACCCCCAACCTATGGTTCCGAAGACCATTGCTCTATCCAGTTGAGCTACGGGCGCGAGTTCTGCTTTTGGCGTCTTTTCTGCGGTTTCCGCTTGCCTTCCGGCAAACGTCCCCTTATCCCATCCATTGTTGACGCCTTTTTGACACCCTTTCAAGCGGCGTCGGGTGTCAAAACGCCCCGGCGGTGCTGATAACACCCCAGGGCCGGACAACGCTTTCTAGGAGCGCCGTCATGGCCAATTCTACCCGTTCGCATCAAGACGCCAAGCCCACAAGCCGATTCCCGCTAACGCTTCATCCAACAGGCCGTTGGGTGAAGAAGATTCGCGGCAAGCAAATCTACTTCGGCAAGCACGATCCCGACAACGCAAAGGCATCCGCCCAGGCCGCGCTGGACCTCTTCAAAGCCGAGCGGCGAGAATGGGAAGCGGGCCGCAATCCTCGCCAGCCGACACCCGTTGACACCCGCCTGACGGTTGACGAACTCTGCCGCCTGTTCTTTCACTTCAAGACCGGCCGAGTCCAAACGGGCGAACTTTCGCCGCGCAGCTTGGCCGAGTACGACCGGACATGCAAACGACTGGTCCGCGTTTTCGGCAAAACCCATGTCGTCGAAACCCTTGGCCCGGCTGACTTCGCCCGCCTACGGGAAGACATTGCGAGCAAGTGGGGACTGGTTCGGCTTGGCAATGAGATCCAACGCGTCCGCTCCGTCTTCACATATGCCCACACCGATTGCGACCTCGCGCAGCCCATTCGCTTCGGCCAAGCATTCACGCGGCCTTCGCAGCACGCCCTCGACTTGCTGAAGGCCGAAGCGGAGAAGGAAGGCCGCAAGATGTACTCGAAAGAGGAGATCCTAAAGTTCCTCGACAATGCGACCCCCCGCCTTAGGGCGATGATCTTGCTCGCGCTCAACTGCGGATTCGGCCCCGTCGACTTGGCCCTCTTGGAACACGGCTTCATCAAGGACGGTTGGGTAACGATGCCGAGATCGAAGACGGGACGCAACCGCCGCGCGAGGGTGTGGCCCGAGACAAGGCAGGCCATCGAGGACTATCGGCAACATCGGGCGGTTCCCGCCGAAGACGGCGCCGAGGTGCTTGTCTTCCTCACTGACAATGGCCTGCCTTTCGCTCGCGAAGCCCATTGCACGGAGATAACGAAGCTGATGGCAAAGCTCGAAAACAAGCTTGGCACGAAGCTGGATCGACGCGGCCTGTACAACCTTCGCCACACCTTCCGCACGGTTGCCGAGGAGCACGGCGACACCAAGGCCGCCGGAATCGTCATGGGCCACAAAAGCCGCGACATCTCGGAACACTACATTCACGCGTTCCCAGCCCGCCGCCTTGAGGCGCTAGCCGAGTACGTCCGCAACTGGCTGTTCGCGAAGGAGGGCAACTAGCCATGGATGAAACTTCGCCAACCGGGCCGCACGTTGACGCGCTGATTGCGCAAGTGCGAAGCCATTTTGAAAGTCTTCCGGGCGACATGTCGAAAGAAATCTTCACCGGCCGAATCTTGGAGGCCCTAGGCTGGCTTCAGTTGGCCATGCCGAAACTCGACAAGAACCTCCAACCAACCGAAGAAATACTTGAGTACGCCGTAATGCGACAACTGGGAGAAGGAGACCATGTCGCTGCTCAAATGATGCGATGGCAAGAACTAGGTGAGAAGAGCGGCTACGAAGCAGGCTATCGAGCCGCCAAACAAGAAGGCGGGCGCCCCGGCAAACCAGACATCGATGAGGCGATCGTTCGGCTTCGAGACGTGGAAATGCCCGACGCGTCCTTGGAAGAAATCAGGGCCGCATTGAAGAAGATCGATGAAACGTGGACGTTTGAGTGTCCTGACGATGCCAGGTTTGAAAAACAATTCGGATCCGAGAACCTGATTTTAAAAAAGAATCGTCGTGCCAAATCCCGATACGACCGCGCCAAAGCGAAACTGATCGTCGAGCCTCAAACCCCCCAACAAATGATTGAAGAACTCATCGCGAAAACAATAGCGAAAGCAAAACCTTGAGACGATCTAAACCCCGGCCAACACCGGGGTTTTTGTTGGGCACGAAACTCCGTGCCCAGATTCCGCTAGGGCACGGAAGTACGTGCCGTCTGAATCTGACCTCTCCGGTTTAGACTGCCCTCGTTGAGTTAACGAACCCACGAGGGACCTAGATGAAAAGCACCATGACGACCGGCGACGCGGCCTAACGGCTATATAAGGCGAAACCTTCCGAGAAACGGGACTGGGGGGCCGTTCCACTCCGCCGCCAATGCCATCGAAAAGCTCTGCCCGGACAATCCCTACACAGGTCTAGGTCGGCTGTCCAGTGACCTGCGAGTCGGTCCGCGCCGATGCGCAAATCGTCCTCGACGGTCTGATCCAGTTCAGTGAAACGTGCGCCACGCCCTTTTGGATGTTTGAGAAAGACTTGTTGGTGCGCCTGGCCGTCCTGGGCGCCTGCTTGATGCGGCTGTTCTTGACCGCGCGCCACGAGCGTTTGGATTTGCAGCCATTCCTGGATGACGGCAAGCATCGCCCCGGCGAGGGCTATGCCGAGCGGACGTTGAATCGGCGCCCAATGACAAGAAGCCTCGCAAGGTTCCCTATCGGCCTAACGGCTATAAGGCGAAACCTTCCGAGAAACGGGACTGGGGGCCGTTCCACTCCGCCGCCAATGCCCTCGAAAAGCTCTGCCCGGACAATCCCTACACAGGCCTAGGCTACCTGCTCACTCGGGACAGTCGCGACGTAGGCATTGACCTGGACGACGTCCGCGATCCCGTCACCGGCACCGTGCTTGAGAAGGCCCAGGCCGTCATCGAAGCCATCGGCAGCTATACCGAAGTCAGTCCATCGGGAACCGGCTTCAAGATCTTCGCTCGCGGCGAGCTGCCCCCGGAATCACGATGCTCCATAAAAGAGTTCTTCGGCCCAGGCACGAAGATTGAGTTCTTCGACCATGACCGCTATTTCGCCGTTACGGGGCACCATCTGGCCGGCACTCCTTTGGAGGTGTGCGAAGTTCAAGACGCCATTAGCGCGCTGATGGCCGAAGCGCTCGCCGTGCACAAAGCAAACGAGGCTGCGAAGCAGAAGCGGCCGCAGGCGAATTACCGCACCGATGGCGACACATCGCACACCACGTTGGAAGAGAAGATCAAGCGCGGCCGTGCGTGGCTTGCGAAATGCCAACCCGCCATAGCGAATCAAGGGGGGCACAATCAAACCTTCCGGGCATCCCGCGCCATCGTCCACGGCCTCGACTTGGGGGCATCGGATACCGCCTTCTCCCTGCTTAGCGAATGGAACCTGCTTTGCGATCCGGTGTGGTGCGACCGCGACCTCTGGCACAAGATTCACGAAGCCGACATCAAGCCTTACGACAAGCCCCGCGGCTATCTGCTTCTCGAACGGCCATCCAAGCGGAAGCAGGCCAAGAGGGGGGGGGCACGGTGGGCGAAGGAGACGCAGAAGGCCGCAACGCAGCCCGATGACAACATGGACGCCCAGGCCGAGGAAGCCATTCGCCAAGCGGAGAACGGCGAAGAAGGCGGCGAACACGAAGAACGTCGCATCATCAAGCTGGGGGAGAAGGACGAGGAAACCGGGAAGTTCGTTTTCTCTCGCTCCCGCGTTCTCCCCACTGCTCGCGCCTTCTCTTCGGAATACTTCGGCCATCCCGAAGCCCTTCGCATCGTCAACTATCGCGGCGAGTTCTTGACGTGGACCGGCAGCCACTTTCGCCCCGCTGAAGAGGAAAGCATTCGCTCCATGCTTTCGCCATTCTTGCATGACGCACTCCAGCCCAAGCAGAACCGCAACGGCACAATTGACTTGATTCCCTTCGACAGCAATTCGCGGACGGTGGAAGACGCACTGAAGACGCTGCGAGCATGCACCTACATCGACGGCGAAACGCCCATCCCGTCATGGCGGGACCACAAGCCGTGGCGGCCGAACCCGGCGACCATCATTTCATGCCAAGATGCCTTGCTGAATCTCGAACCGTTCTTGAATCGCGGCGACGACCCGGTGAAGATTCCGCACACCCCAGCATTCTTCGCTCGCAACACCCTGCCCTATGCCTTCAGCTTGCATGCCGATTGCCCCCGCTGGAAGAACTTCCTCGAGTTCAATCTCGAAGGCGACCTGAAGCGAATCGCCATCCTGCAAGAGTGGTTCGGCCTGAACCTCGTGCATGACACGCGGTTCCAAAAATGCTTTCTGCTTGAGGGCGAAGGGGCGAACGGCAAAAGCGTCATCCTCACCGTGCTGGAATCGCTGCTCGGCGTTGACAACTTCTCCAACGTCTCGCTTGAAGTCTTCGGCGACAAGTTTGCCCTGTGCGACACCATCGGCAAACTGGCGAACATCGCCGCCGAGGTTGGGGGACTCGACAAGACGGCAGAAGGGGTTTTCAAGCGGTACGTTAGTGCCGACCGCATGGACTTCGAGCCGAAGTTCCGTCCCCGCTTTCAAGCCAAACCCACGGCCCGCGTCACGTTGGCCTACAACACGCGGCCTCGGTTCTACGATCGCACCGGCGCCATGTGGCGACGCCTCATCGTCTTCCCGTTGTTCGTCGTCCTGGCCGATGGCGACCCCCGCCGCAATCGCAACATGACCAGCCATGAGTGGTGGCAAGACGAGCTCCCCGGCGTGTTGAACTGGTCCCTTGAAGGCCTTCGCCGCCTCTACCTGCAACGCGACTTCACCAAATCGGAAATCTGCGACACGGCCCTGATGCAGTACAAGCAAGAATCCAACCCCGCCCGCCGCTTCCTTGAAGAGACGTACGAACTTGCTTTGCTGACGGACGGCAATCCGGACCGCACCGCCACGATCCCCAAGAGGGACGTTTACCGCCGTTACACCGAATGGACGCACACCAATGGTCACCATCCGCTGGCGGATTACCAGTTCAGCAAGGAAGTCAAACGGGCGTTCAAAGGGGTGGAAGAAGGCAGGCCACGCGAAGGGGGCGAACGCGTTACCGTCTGGATCGGCCTGCGGCAGATCGGCCACGTTTGGTGAGTTGGTCAGGGTGGTCAGGGTGTTTCCTTTTAATTGTGCGTGACGGCGAAAAGGTGACGTGTTGACACGTTGAGTAGCTCGAAGGGTTAACGAGTCAAATTTGGCAAGCATTTGGAACCGGAAGCAGTAACCCCGACCACGAGAACGATGTCGGCAAAGATGGTTCAAAGCAACGCACTTCCCGCCCCCGCTGGAGTGGCAAAATTTTCGCCAGTGGCGGGGCGATCGGTGATGATTCGACGCAAACCATTACTGTGAAACGGGTTGAATCGGTATTACGAAACGGCATCCAGGCATGACACCGGTGTCAAACGCGGAACGGACGCCGCAACAACATTCGCGGCCAGCGGTTACGACATTAGGCAACGTTCCGAGAAACCATAGCGAGGCGGACGCATGGCGAAGTTCTGCTTCAAGCGGACCACACCCGGCGGCCCGCACCTTGGCGAGGTGACGGCAAACGGCACGGTGTACTTTCTCGCTATGACGTGCAACGGTTCAGGGGCGCAGGGCTACGTCCTCTCCATTGTCGCTGCGGATGGCCGCGACACGTACGAGGTGCAGGCGTCCGGCGCTGCATCGTCGGGCAGTCTCGAGTCTGGCCTGCGATCCGCCGCGATGGGCCTTGGACCAATCGGACTTGCAGCGGCATCGGCGGCAGGACAGGACGTTGTCGATGCCTTGCCGTGGGAAACGATCATGGGCGGTTATGCCGCGCCCAACACTCCGGCGCCGAATGTCTAAGCCATCCCGCCCAACCTGGAAGCTTGAATTCACCCGCGAGCCATCCCTGCCCGCGGACCGCGAGATCGTGTCGATGCGCCAACTCTTGAAAGCCGCGCTTCGCGCGTATGGCTTCCGTTGCCGACGCATCGAGGGGCCGGCGGAAGAGGTTGACTGCGGTGGGACAATCGAAGCACCTCAAAAGGACAAACAATGACCGAGGAAGTGGTCGAGGCAGTAGTGATCGAAGCCGAACCTCTCGCGTGGCGCCCCCGTAGTTTCCGGGCGGCGTTCCCGGGCGAATTTCCCGGCACGATGGCGGATATGCAAATCGAAGTGAGCTTGCCGTGGGAGCGGAGCAAGCGGCTTCAGGCCGAGGCCGATGCCGACATTGCCGCGCTGGATGCGAATGCCTGACCATTGCGACGCTCGGATACAACCGGCGAAACTTCCGCATGATGCTTGGCTGGCTCGATTCGGGCGCGGTCGCTTCGTTGTACCTGGTGGCGTCGAAATTCTTCCGCGCGCACAACGGCGAATTATGGGACGAGACGCTTCAGGAGTTCGGCGCGCGGAAGCAACGGGCCGCGTGCTGCCCATGCCATGCGAAGGTGATGGCCCTTGCCTTCGCGGACGGCGGCCGGTTCGCGATTGAGGGAAGCGCTAACCTTTGCAGCAACGGCAGCGCCCGGGAACAGTTCGCCCTCATCAACGATGCGGCTTTGTCCGCCTGGCACGCGGGATGGATCAAGGAGCTAACCAGGAAGCATGCGAGGCACGAAGCTGCAATCTGAAGCCCGCGTTACGACCTTGGTTCGCATCTTGCTTGACGGTGCGGCGACGTGGGACGTTTGTGAGTTCGTCGCCCAGGAGGAGAAGAACCCGGAAAGCCCGTGGTTCATGCAGAGCGGCGAGCAGCCGCGCGGATACGCCGCAGTCATGAAGGTGCTGCGCCAGGCCAAGGCAGTCATCGCCGCCGAAGGTATCGGGGACCGCGAGCAGCTTCTGCAACTGCACATTGCCAAGCGGCAGGCCGTCTACGCGAAGGCGCTGGAACAGGGCGACATGCGGGCCGCGTTGGCCTGCCTGGACAGCGAGGCGAAGATTTTGGGTTTGTTTCCCAAGGAGCAAGCCCGCACCGGCAAGGCCCGGGCCGTCGTCAACCATTTCAATCTGACGATCGTGGAATCGCCGAAGGAACCGTTACCCGTCGCAGAGGTGGTCGATGAAACCCGAGGAACGTTCGCACGACTTGAGGTTGCACCCGAGGCAATTGGAGTTCATGAAAGCTGACGTCGCCTTTCGTGCTTTCGTGGGTGGCATCGGCGTCGGCAAATCTTGGATCGGCGCATTCGATCTCATCCGCCGATCCAAGCCCGGACGTCTGTACATGGTGGTCGCGCCGACTTACAGCATGCTCCAAGATGCGACGCTCCGCAGCTTCGAGACGCTGGCCCGCGAGATGGATCTGATCGAAGAGGCTAAGCTATCCGCGCCGCCCTCGATCAAGCTGACCAACGGCGCCGAGGTGCTGTTCCGTTCCGCGGATGATCCCGAGCGGCTTCGCGGGCCGAACCTCAGCGGCATTTGGATGGACGAAGCTAGCCTCATGGGGCCGAGCGTGTTCTTGATTCTCATTGGCTGCCTTCGCGAAGGCGGGGAGCAAGGTTGGTTGTCCGCCACGTTCACCCCGAAAGGAAAAAGCCACTGGACCTACGAGACGTTCGCGACGGGGCGACCTGACACCGCGCTGTTTCATGCTCGCACCCGAGACAACCCGTTCTTGCCACCCGCCTTCGCCCAGACGCTCGCCAACCAGTACACAAGCCACCTTGCCGCTCAGGAGTTGGAAGGCCTCTTCATCGACGCGGGGGGCGCCCTCTTCAAACGCGAATGGTTCAGCGTCATCGACCGGCAGCCGCAGATGATCGGCCGCGTTCGAGGGTGGGACCTGGCCGGCACTCCGAAGGACGAGCACCGCGTAAGCCACGATCCGGACTACAGCGTCGGCGTCCTGTTGGGGAAAACCGTGGATCGCGGCTATGTCGTCTTGGACGTTCGCAGGAAGCGGGGCAGTCCCAAGGAAATCGAATCGCTCGTGCGGGCCACTGCCGAAGCGGACGGCCCTGGCGTTCACGTCGTGCTGGAACAGGAGCCGGGTTCGTCTGGCGTTGAGGTCGTCGATCACTATCGCCGCGAAGTGCTGGCGGGTTTCGTCTTTCATGGCGAGCGATCCACGGGCAGCAAGAGCGACCGCGCGTTGCCTCTCGCGGCCATGTCCGAGGGCGGAGCGGTCAAACTTCTTCGCGGCGGATGGAACCGGGACTTCCTTGATGAAGTAGAGGTTTTCCCCTTCGGGCGGCATGACGATCAAATCGACGCCATGAGCCTTGCATTCGGGCGGCTAGCCGGGAAGAAGACGGGGCGAAGTGAAGCGCCGACGATACTGGTTTCCGGCCCCGCGTGGGCATCGCCATCGATTCACGGGATCAACAGCGCGGGGTCGGGCGGCTTCGCTGTCGGCCCCTGCCGCCAGGGGGCATCTAATGGCCGTTGCCGCCCGCAAGCGAAAGGCAGCGCACCAGCAAGCCGTGGAATGCTTCGGCCAAGCAGTGGCGGAGTACGGCATCCCGTTCGTCACGGAGTTCTTGGTGCTCGCGACGGCGAGGCTCGAGACTTCGGTTCTGCGGGACTGGACGCGGCAAGTGACGCGACAGATGCAGGCAGCGACGACGCCGAACGGAGCCGATCCGCTGCCGACTGAGTTGGAACCCGGCAGTGCGGAAAAGCTGGCGCTGTTGGAGCTGCGATTGTCGGCAGGCCACGAGTTGCATCACCCCGAGGACCGCAAGAAGATCACCGTCCCGATTCCGAGGGCGATTGAAGGGGGGCGGCGAAGAGGGCGATGGGTGCAAGACGATGTGAACTAGGTTCGGTGCTGTTTCCCGGGCGCTGAACCGCCCCCGGCGCTTGTTGCGTCCGGGGGTTTTTTCATTGGGTGGAGAGGAACCGCTCGAAGTCTTCCATCGCCAAATCTGGACTACGGCCAGAATTCTTTGCGAGCCAAGCGAGAAGCATCTTGCCGCCCAGCGTGGCCATGTAGCTAGCGCTCCGCTCGAACGGTTTCCCTGCCTCGCTCAGCGCTTCGTAAACCTCAGCCCGCATCCCGGCATATCGCACGCGGGCGCGGCTGGGGTAGCTCTTCCCTGGCTCACTTTTCTTCTTCGCCATGAGGATCATAGTGTTTGGCCTCTCGCAGTAAATCAAGCCCTACAAAGCAGATTGTACCACGTCAAGCAACACGAAAACAACGTTGGCAGTTTTTTGCTTGACTATACCAAACACATTTGTGCTATTTGGGTCAACAGTCGCCTTTCCGAAACGGAGTTTCACCATGCGAATGATTTGCTGGACCGCCCTGCTGCTCTTGCTGGCCTCCTGTCTCTGGTTGCTCGTGGTGCTGGCGTTGCTGTCGATCTACTCGCCGAAGGTGGCGCCCAGCGTCGGCCTGTACACGGCGCCCGCAATCACTTGGGTGGCATGGCTGTTCATCGAAGTGGTGCAGAGCCCGCCTTCGACCTGGCCACGCCGGATCTAATCGGCCATCGGTGCTGGGGCGATGCGTCGCCCCTACGCCGAGTGCCGCCTAGCTCCTGATCGCTTGAAGGTGGAACACGTCGTTCCGCCCGCGTCCGCAGTGCGCGCTCGATGGAGAACTCGCATGCGTCTCATTAATCAAGAAAACTGCCTGGACGTGATCGCCGAAGTACTCGCCGCCGAACGTGCGGCCCGCGAATGCGACTGCCCCGCGTGCCTGGATGAACGCTTCACGCTGGCCAGCGAGGAGGCGGAGCTATGCGAAGCGTGAAAATCGTCTGCGCCTGCTGCCACGTCCGTCGCCGTGTCGCCGTCTACCACAATCGCCCCGTCCCTCGCATCTGCGTCGAGTGCTGGACGATCCCCGCAAACCGTCTTCGCTGGCCAGCTATCCCCGCTGTCGTCTCGCCGCCGTCCCTGGAATCGCCTCTGGAAGCCCTCATCACCCGGAAAGGAACCCCATGACCGCAACCCCCGCTCTCTGCCGCCACTGCGGCCGCCGTCCCGCTACCCGTTCTCGCGGCCTGTGCTGGTGGTGTTACTACCAACCGGGCGTGCGCGACCTCTACCCGTCAACGTCCCCCTTCGGCCGCCGATCCTTCGGCAACGTCAACCGCTCTGCCCCGCTGCCTGCTTCGCCGACCATCGCCCCGCCTGGAAGCTCCGAGAAGGTCCGCGTGCTGATGGAGCGGGCGCGTAGCGGGTGCAGTCTCTGGCATCCGAGGGACGCGGTTTTTTGTCCGGGTGTCTGACACCCCACAACGGCGCACTATTGCCCATAACTACGCATTCTCCCCGAAAGGCCGGAATGCGTTTTTTGTTGATTTTTATGCGGTTTGCGTGATTTCGAGAGGGGAGGCTACGCGTCCGAAGACCATTGCTCTATCCAGTTGAGCTACGGGCGCGTGGCGTTATGCTGCCGGCGCGGTCATCGAAGACAAGATCATAAGAGAGGACGGCGGGCGGAGGGCATGCGTTCGCGGAGGCCGACGAAGTAGGAACGCCAATCAACCGTCGCGGAGCCGCATCCGGTGCCGCAGCCGGAACCGCTGGAACAGGTTGAGCAGCCGCTGGATTCGCCGTCGGCTTTGCCGCAATCGGGCTTGTCGCAGCCGTGTTCTTCGTGGACTTCGACCACGGGCGACGGACCGGCGAGGTTCTCGATGCGGATGTCCAGGGCGAAGCGGTCGGCAATGCTTTGGACGAACGACGTGAGGTCCACATCCGGCGCTGCGACGACGTGGAGGATCGCTCGATCCTCGCCGAAGCACAGATCGAGATCGACAACTTCCACCGCCTGTTGAGAATCCACAACCATCTTGCGGATGTCGGCAAACAGCGTTTCCGACCGTCGAACATGAGGGGCGATTTCTGAGGCATCGAGCATTCGCAACAATGAGCCGGAGGCGACAGCGCCAAGCAGACGGGCCTGAAGCAACGTGGCGGGGCGTACGGCAATGCCGACCTCCTGGCCACGCGGAGTCTGGACCAGCACGGAGGCGCCGCGGGGCAGGAGGAGCGGTTGCTCGGCCAGGAAGCAGCCGAGCCCGCCGCTTTTGCCGTATTGCACGAGGTACTGGTCGCAGCCGGTGATCGTGGGCGGCAGGGCGCTCATGTGAGCCCCAGCGTTTCGCGCATTACCTGGTCGTAGGTCTCGGCGCCTCGCTCGTCGCTGAGGTCGAGCCGCATTTCGTTGATGACCTTGATGCTGAGATTGCGGAACCAATAGTCCCAGCACTCGGCACAGACTTTTTCGTAGATCTGCGAGCCCAATTCGCCGCCGAAAGGGGGCTTGGCAAGTTGCATGGCCTTGGCCCCGGAGAAGCAGCCGGGCCGTTGGCAGCGGAAACCGCCGACGCCTTCGACGCTGCCCGCTTGCGCCTGCTTCACGGAGACGGGCGCGGGTTCGCCAAGTTCGACAAGCAGCTTCGACATCTCGTCGCGCGGAATGTTGTCGCCGCGCTCGTCGGCAATCGCGAAGCCCTTCTTCAGGGTCTGAATCGCCTCGAAGCCTTTATCGACCTTCGAGAGGCATTGGCCTAGGAGCAGGTAGACCTTGGAGAATTGCGGGCTGAGTTCGAGCGTGCGGCGAAACGACGCGATCGCATCGTCGTACTGGCCCGCTTCCTGAAGCAGAGTGCCGAGGCGGTAATGGCCCAACTCGTTTTCGGAATCGTCTTCGGACATTTTGCGGAATTGGGCGATGCGATCCTGCAACTGACTCATCGAGAGGCTCCCCGGTATCGACGGTCTCTGCCGTCGGCTGAAATCGCTCTAAGTCGGCACGCTTTCATCATACGCACGCTTCCCCGAAATAGGAGTCTCGCCCCCTCTGCGGCGTCATTCCAATTGCGAGGGCGCCGCGACAAACGCTTCGCCCGCATGCACTATCAGCGGTTCCGCAAGCTCCACCCATCCGTCGGCACCGATGTTCGCCTCCGCAATGACGTCGCTTTGCTTCAACGTCGAAGCATCCACGCGAACCAACTTCACCCGCTGCCCTGCCGTCGCCCCTTCGAGACGAATCCGCGCGATGATGCGCGAATCGGCAAAGCGAAACAGGTAATGCGGATCTCGGTAAAGCGGCAACAACGCATCACTCCTCGATCGCTTCGCGCCAGCAATGCGCAAACAGCAGTTCCCACTCCACCTGCTGTACCTGTCGGCAAAACTCATGAGCCGGCGCATCGGGAGCCGCGTTCGCTTCGCACAAATCGACGAACGCTTCCGCATCCCACTGCGGTTTGGCAAGCAGCGCCGCCGCCCCTCCCGTGGCCGCGAAACTCCCGGCCCGCTCCTTCAACTCCGCAAAGATGCGATGCCGGCCCACGCGGCGAAACCAGTACTTGCTGTTCCCATAGTCCGGCTCGCGTCGATGCATGATCGCGTGCCAGCAGCTCCCCTCCACGCTCGGCAGATCCTGGCTGATGCGGTGCGATTCATCAAGAAAGTTGTGCCGAAGCCACAAGCCGGAGATGCACGCTTCCGCGAACGCCGGACGAACCACTGGCGTCGGCGCCAACAGCGACGCGGTCGTTAGGCTCGCAAGATTCTCTCGAAACTCCTCGCGCGGCTCACCGGGCCCGAGCGGCATGAACTGATCATCGAGCAGCGATTGGAGAACAGGCGAATCGAACATGGCGGCAACTCCGAAGACCCTCCTTCAGCTTACTTCGCGCGTCCGTCATGGAGAAGCCATGCGAAGCTCACCCTTTTTCAACCCCTTCGCCCCAACGACGAAGCAAGCGGTGTTCGACCCCCAGTTGATCGCAGATGCGGCCCACGATGAAATCGACCAGATCGTCGAGCGTTTGCGGCTTGCCGTAAAAGCCGGGCATGGCGGGGAGGATGACGGCGCCTGCTTCGGCGCAGAGCGTGAGGTTGCGGAGTTGGATGACGCCGAGCGGAGTCTCGCGCGGCACCAGGATCAGCTTGCGGCGTTCCTTGAGATGCACGTCGGCGGCGCGGTGGATGAGATTTTGCGAGGCGCCCTGAGCGATCGCGGACACCGTTCCCATGCTGCACGGGCAAATCGCCATGCCGCCCGTGAGAAACGAACCGCTCGCGATGCCGGTCATAAAGGTGCGGTGATCGTGCCAGCGGACTTGGTCCGGCTTCGCTTCATCGGCTGCGGCGCCGAGCAAATCGCTCAAGCGGAAATGATCGAGATCGACTCGTCGGCCTGTTTCCTGGCGAAGCACTTCCACCGCGGAAGGCGACATGACCAGATGAATGGTTCGCCCAGCGCGGATCAGCGTTTCGAGCAGACGAATGCCGTACGGGGCCCCGCTAGCTCCGGTCATGCCGATGACGAGATCGTTGAGTGCCATCGCTATGTCCTTAAGGAGCCGCGCACGCAGTAAGCGGTTTGCGCGGCATGAAGCGAAACCGCTTACTACGTGCGCGACTCCTTTGCTAACCGCTTGGCGACTTAATCCGCAACAATCTCGTCGAGCGTTTGCAGCAGGCGGTCCACTTCGTCCGCGGTGTTGGTGTGAACCAACCCAAGCCGGACGAAGCCGCCGTGAGGCTCGAGGCCGAGGCGTTCGCTGATTTCGAGGGCGTAGTTGTTGCCGTTCCAAGCGTAAATCTCGCGAGCGGCCAGGCGTTCCGCGAGTTGCCGCGGCGTGAGGCTGCAGTCAGTGATCGAAATCGTCGGCACGCGTTCGGCAAGCCGGCTCACGTCGCGAATGCCCCAGATGCGGAAGCGAGGCCGTTCGGCCAAACCTTGCAGCAGCCGTCCTCCGATGCCGCGTTCGTATTCCTGAATGCCGGCCATGCCCGCATGCACATCCAAAGCGCGGCCGTGCATCCGCGAAAATGGATCGCGATATTCGGGACACGCACGCCCGATCTCCGCCAAATACTCGACCGCCGCCGCAGTTCCGGCGATGCCTTCGTGATTCTGCGTCCCCGTCATCCATCGGCCCGGCAACTCCTTCGGCGAGGGCCGCACCTTGTAGGCGGGCAGGCCCTCAAGCAACGCACGCCGGCCCCAAAGGATGCCGACGTGTGGGCCAAAGAACTTATAGGCGGAGCACGCCAGAAAATCGCAGCCAATGGCTTGAACGTCGATCGGCCCATGCGGGGCGAAGTGGACGGCATCGACGAACGTCCACGCGCCAACCGCCTTTGCTTCGCGAGCGATCGTCGTCACGTCGTTGATCGTCCCAAGCACATTCGACGCCAGGCCGACGGCCACGAGGCGAGTCTTCGAGTTCAACTGTCGGCGAAAGCTGTCGAAGTCCAGCGTTCCGTCTTCCGGGTTCACGTCGATCCAGCGCACCGTCGCCCCCGCATCACGCGCGGCCAGCATCCACGGGGAGACGTTCGCATCATGGTCAAGCCGGGTGACCATCACCTCATCGCCGGGTTGCAGCCGTTTCGCAATGCTGCGGCTCAGATGAAAGGTCAGCGTGGTCATGTTGCCGCCGAAGATGATTTCCTCGGCATAGGGAGCATGCAGAAAGTCAGCGACCGCTTGGTGGGCGTCGTCGAGGATCGCATCGGATTCGACGCTCGTGCGAAACACGCCGCCATGGTTTGCATTGCAGCGCGTGAGATAGCGCACCATCGCGTCGATCACCTGTTGCGGCGCCTGCGTGCCCGCCGGGCCGTCCAGGAAGATCGGCGTTCGGCCGTCATGCGACTGTTGCAGTGCGGGAAATTGCCGCCGAAGCGATGCGACTTCAAACATGGAAACCTTCGGATTGGGAACGAAATCAGAATGCGGCCTTACTGCTTGCCGATCAGTTTCTCGAAGTCGTCCTCGGAAAGGACCTGCACGCCGAGCGATTGGGCCTTGTCCATTTTGCTGCCGGCCTTCTCGCCGGCGACGAGATAGCTGGTGTTTTTGGATACGCTGCCGCTCGCCTTGCCGCCGAGGCTGCGGATCAGTTCCTCGATCTCCTCGCGCTGATATCGCTGCAAGGAACCGGTGACGACGAACGTCTTCCCTGCCAGGCTGACGCCGCCAGGCGACGCTTTGGCCGGACGCGTTTCTTGCGAAAGCGTGAGCCCCAGGTCTTTCAACTCATGCAGCATCTTGCGGTGCACGGGATCCTGGAAATAGGCCTGGATATTCTTCGCCATGACAGGCCCGACGCCATCAATCGAGGAGAGACGTTCCTCATCGGCGTCCATCAGGGCATCGATGGAGAGCAATTCCTGCGCGAGCAGATCGGCCACGCTGGTTCCCACATGCGGAATCGCAAGGCCCGCGAGCACTCGGCCCAGCCCGCGCGATTTGCTGGCTTCGATGCCTTCGACCAGATTCTGTGCCGACTTTTCGCCCATGCGTTCGAGTTCCAGCAATCGCTCGGCCGTCAGGCGATAAAGGTCCGGGAGCGTGCGGACGAGGCCCGCATCAACGAGTTGATCGACGATCTTTTCGCCGAGCCCTTCGATGTCCATTGCCCCGCGTGCGGCAAAGCTGCGGATGCGCTTCTTGACCTGATTGACGCATTGATTGCCGCCCGTGCACCGCCAAAACGCACCTTCGCGTTCAAGCGGGCTATCGCAAAAAGGGCAATGCTCGGGGAACTTGAACTCTTGCTCCGCGCCGGTGCGAACCGACGTCTCGGCTCGTACGATGTAGGGGATAATCTCGCCCGCTTTTTCGACGACCACCATGTCGCCCACGCGGATGTCTTTCGCAGCCAAGTAGTCTGCATTGTGCAGGCTGGCACGCTTCACGGTGGTGCCCGCGAGCTTCACGGGATCCAGTTCGGCCACCGGCGTCAGCGTGCCGCGTTTGCCGAGTTGCAGCGTGATTTCCTTGAGCCGCGTCAAGGCTTGCTCGGCGGCGAACTTGTAAGCCACGACCCAGCGGGGCGACTTCGAGGTCGTGCCCAGCCGACGGCGCTGCTCGAAGTTGTTGACCTTGATGACGAGACCATCCGTGTCGTAGGGCAAATCGTTTCGCTTGGTCGCCCAGGTGTCGGCATAGGCGATCACGCCATCGATGGTCTCGAAGTGGGCGACGTTCGGGTTCACTGGGAAACCGTAGCGGCGGAGCAACTCGAGCGCTTGCAAATGAGTCGTCGCATCCACGCCTTCGCAGGAACCAAGGGCATACGCGAAGAGGCACAATCGCCGCTTACGCGACTCGCGAGGGTCGAGCAGCTTGAGCGTGCCGGCCGAGAGATTGCGCGGATTCGCGTACGGTTCGAGTTCCTTCTTCGCCCGCTCCGCGTTGATGCGAACCAGTTCGGCGCGGTTCATGTAAACTTCGCCGCGCGCTTCGAGCCGGGCGGGCTTTTCGGGGAGCGACAGGGGAACTTCGCGAATCGTCTTGATGTTGTGGGTGACGTCGTCGCCGAGAACGCCATCGCCGCGCGTGGTCGCCACCGCGAGGCCGCCGTTCTCGTAAACGAGCGACATGGCGACGCCGTCGATCTTCAGCTCGACGACGTATTCCACCTTCTCGCCCGGAAGCAGCCTGCGAACCCGGCGATCGAATTCTCGCAGTTCGGCGGCCGAGTAGGTGTTGTCGATGGAGAGCATCGGCTCGCGATGCCGAACCTGCTTGAACCCTTCGATCGGTTGCCCGCCGACGCGCTGCGTGGGGCTGTCGGGCATGGCCAATTCGGGATGATCGCTTTCGAGCTTCTTCAGTTCCTCCATGAGACGATCATAATCCCGATCGGAGATTTCGGATTTGGCTTCGACGTAGTAGAGATGGTCATGCCGACGAATCTCGTCGGTCAACTGCTTGATCCGTTTCGCCGCGGCAGCCATAGAACCCTCATGCCGAACACGCCTCTCGTCGAGAAGCTGGGTGAGGGGAATATACAGTGCGAAGCCGTCACATTCCCGCAAAAACTTGCCTACCTTCTCCCCTTGGGGGAGAGGGTGGCCGAAGGCCGGGTGAGGGGTCGGCGCCGCGCGGCGATGTGTTGTTTTGCCGCAGATCAAAGACTCGAACGCCTGTGCGTTTTCTAAGTAGCCCTCTCGCTCCGCGAGAGGTAAGCGGATGAAAGCCATGCCATCGCGTGGTTCGCTGCCGCTTACCTCTCGCGGAGCGAGAGGGCTACATAGAAGGCAACCGACCACCGCGTGGAGCCGCCCCCTCACCCCCGGCCCCTCTCCCCCAAGGGGAGAGGGGAGAAAAGCCCGTCAGTCCGCCCCGTATACCTTCTTCTTCAGCGGCCCAATCACCTCGTCGGAGACGCGGTCGAAGAAGCGATAGCCCGTCAGCGATTCGACATCCGCAACCGATACGACATACTTTTCCCAGGGCACTTCTTTGGTCGGCGTCTGGTCGTTCGGCATCACGACCGCGATGAGTTGCGTCTTCGCCGTCACGCGTGAGATCGGCGATTTGGTGGAGCCGCCGTCGAGCACGGCAATCACCTTCCAGCAGCTTTTCGGCGCCACGACTTTGCCGTTCCCCACCGTCTTGATGAGGCCCTTGTCGCTTTTGCCTCCCTGCCCGTGCGGGCCGCAGATGACGAACAGCTCCTTGTTCTGGCGAAAGCAGATGTCGCGGCACCAGATCTCCAAATTGTTCCACGATCCCGCGTTCAGCTCTTCCGTTTGCGGCACCATGTTCGTCATGCAAAACGTCTCGCGAGCGCTGTCCTCGTCCTTGTTGCGATGGCTGTTGGGACACATATGGCCGCGAGTCATGCCGGTGGCGTTGAAGTGGTAGTCGAACGGCTTCACCTGGAAGAACACCTTGGGCAGATCCGGATCCGGGAAAAACGTGGCCGACCGGGCTGCCCGCCCCATGTCGGATTTGCGAAGTCGGTAGCTCACCCAGTTGGGTGTCCCCTTCTTTGAGTTGTAGGAAAGCGCGTACTCATCCTTCACCATGAGGTGATCGATCGGATCGGGGCTCTTCGCATCCGCGGTCGCGCCGCTGGGATTGCCCAGCGTCAGATGCACATCGCCGGGCCGAGCCTTCTCATCGGCGCGGATGGGCGCGATCGAAACCAGGAGAACGCAGACAGCAAAGAACGGTCGCGCCATGGCGAGCTACCTCGAGAGGGGACACGTTCAACGTAGGGCGAAAACTTGAAGCGGCATGCAATGGCTATTGCTTGGGCTCTACTAGCCAACGCTCGAACCAGGCCCACGTTTCCTGCCATTGTTCCTGGGTGATGGTGTGCCCCACTTCCGCGATCGACACTTTGAGCCGCTCGCTTTGGCCTGCATCCGCGTAGGCCTTCTCGGCCGATGCGATGGCGATTTTTGCCCCGACAATCGGACAATTCCCGTCCTTGGTGCCCGAGACGATAATCATCGGGCGACCGGCGAACAATCGAAGCATGCTCGGGCAATCGAACTGGTCGAGCATGCCGGGGATCACCTTGTTCCACAACTCACGGCACACTTTCCGATTCACCTTCGGCTCGCCCAGATCCTTCGCAGCGAGTTCGTGTGCCTTAGCGATCGTCCTGGCTCGCCCGTTCCATTGGTCGTTGTCCAAGCTCCATTTGAAGCTTTGCACCGCGATCGAAGGGGCAATCACGGCCACGCGTTCATCCACGGCGGCGGCGAGCCACGTCTGGATGCCGCCCATGCTGATGCCGACCATGCCGATCCGCTTGGAGTCGATTTCGGGCCGGGTTTCGAGGTAATCGAGCACGCGCCAAAGATCCCAGCACGTGTCGTAGTAGAACGGATGCTCGCGGGTCTTGTCGTTCGTCGTCGTCCATGCCTTGGCGATCGCGTCGACGTAGGCCGAGGAACCCTTTTCGCCGCGGGCGCCGTGGTAGCGTGCATCGACCGCGATGCCGATGATGTTGCGATTCGCGAGTTCGCCGAGGTGGCCAAGCATGCCCTGCATTGAGCCGCCGGTGCCATGGAGCACGATGACCGCGGGCAGCTTCTTCTCGCTCTTTTCCGGCCGTAGGATCAGCATCGGCACTCGCTCGATCCTGCCGTCGGCTTTGTTCTCGCTGGCGATGTGGAGACGTTCCAGCGTCCAGCCGGAAGCATGGCGGCTGGTCTCTTCGACCTTCGGGTCCGCCGCCACCTTGGGCCGATCGAGCATCTTGAGAAATGCCGCCTTCACCTCGGCGGGCGGCGGATACTTGGGAAGGTCTTGCGCCCATGCGCAGGCGGTGACCAGGAGCAGGCCGAGGAATGCGCTGAGGGGACGCATGGAGACATCTCTTTTTGTCGGTGACTCAAGCCCCAGGGTAAGCGCAGCGCACCCTGGGGATCCATACGGCCGGCGCGACGATCCCCACCGTGCGCCGCGCTTACGGTGGGGCTTGGTGCACATCATGAAGATGATGCACCGTTCTCTCCCCTCACCCCCAGCCCCTCTCCCCAAAGGGGAGAGGGGAGCCAAGCTAGTTGCGCGTGATCGTTTCGTGCAAGTTCAGCATCGCCCGCACCACGGACGACCACGCGGCTAACTCCGCGGCGGACACATCACGCGGAGCGGGCCGCTGGCCGACGGTCAGCAACGCCGCGGCTTCGTTCGCATTCGTCTGGTAGTGCGTCAGGTGTTGCCGAGCCAAGTCCGCGAGGATCTTCGTCTCCTCGGCCGACGGCTTCCGTTGCAGAATATGGCGAAACGCGCTGTGGATGCGTGCCTCAGGATCGGGGCTTTCGCGGATCACTTTTTCGGCAAGCGTTCGCGATGCTTCCACGTAAGTCGGATCGTTCAGCAACACCAAGGCCTGTTGCGGCGTGTTGGACCGCGGGCGCTCGGCGGTGCATTCCTCGCGCGTCGGCGCGTCGAAGGCGAGCAAGCTGGGATGAAGGAACGTCCGCTGCCAGTAGGTGTAGAGGCCGCGGCGATATTGGCTTTCGCCCTTATCGTTCGCCCATTCGCGCGTCGGGAAATTCAAATAACGCCAGTAACCCGCAGGCTGATACGGCTTGACGCTCGGCCCACCCAGGCGATCGACCAGAAGGTTGGAGACGGCAAGAGCGTTATCGCGAACCATTTCCGCGTCCAGGCGGAATCGGCCCTGCCGGGCGATCCACTGGTTGTAGGGGTCGCGCTGCCGCAGTTCCTTCGAGGCGACGGAGGATTGGCGATACGCGTTCGAGGTCGCGATCAACTTGATCAACCGTTTGACGTCCCAATCCTTTTGAAACTCCGCGGCGAGCCAATCGAGCAACTCCGGATGCGTCGGCGAGGCGCCCACGGACCCGAAGTCGTCGGTTGTCTTCACGATCCCCTGGCCGAACATCAGCATCCAGATGCGGTTGACGAACACGCGCGAGGCGAGAGGGTTGTCGCGATCGACCATCCACTCCGCGAGGTCGAGCCGAGTGAGACGCTTCTTCCCGTCGGACTTCTTCGGCTGATGCAACGAGGCCGGCACTGCGGGAAGAACGATCTCTCCGCTGTCGTCGAGCCAATTCCCTCGCGGCAGAACGCGGACGGTTCGAGGAGTGCCGGACATGCTGACGAGCGTTTGCGGCATCGTCTTGACCAGCGCGGCTTTCTCCTGCGTGAGCTTGGCGAACTTCTCCGCCGATACTTTCAGCGTCGGCTCATGCGTGCGGAAGTACGCGGCGACCGCCTCCTTCTGCTTGCCGTTCCGCTTTGCCGCGTCCGCTTTGAGAAGGTCGTCGATCTCCTTCGGCAGGCCTTTCACTTCGCCCGCCTTGACGCGGCCTTCCCATGCTAGTTGCAGCTTGACGGCTTCCGGCCCCGCCACGCTGCCTTGCACTGCCGCGATTTGGGCTTCCAGCGTTTTCAACTTCGCTTCTTGCTCCGGCGTGGCCACTGGCGTTTGTGCCTGGCGTCCGACAGCCGCTTCCTGAATGTCGGCGAAGAAGGCTCCGAACTGGTAGAACTCCTTGGCGCTGAACGGGTCGTACGGATGGTTATGGCATTCGGTGCAGCCGAGCGAAACGCCGAGCCAAACGGTCGAGACGTTGCGCACACGGTCCGCGAAATACTTCGCGGTGTATTCCTTCGCCTGCGCTCCTCCCTCCTCCGTCGTCTGCAAAAGGCGGTTGTAGCCGGAGGCGATCTTTTGGCCGTTGGTCGCATTGGGGAGCAAATCGCCCGCAAGCTGCTCGATCGTGAACCGGTCGAACGGCATATTGCTGTTGAACGCGTCGATCACCCAATCGCGATAGGGGGCCACGTCGCGATGGTTGTCGCTGTGATAGCCGCCCGTGTCCGCGTAGCGGACCAGATCCAACCAGTGCAGCGCCATTCGCTCCCCGTAGTGCTTCGAGGCAAGCATCTTGTCGATCAGCTTCTCGAAGGCGTCAGGCGAAGCATCGGCGACGAACGCATCGACCTCCTCAGCCTTCGGCGGCAGACCCGTCAGGTCGAACGCCAAACGCCGCATCAACGTTCGGCGATCCGCTCCCGGCGCGGGCGAAAGACCTTCCTGCTTCAGTTTCGCCAGGATGAATGCATCGATGGGATTGTTCACCCATTCCCGATTCTTGAGCAGCGGCGGCTCCGGCTTGCGGACCGAAATCAGCGACCAAAACGGCTGATACTTCGCCCCCTGCTCGATCCACTGCTTCAGCTTGGCGATCTCCTCCGGCTTGAGGTGCTTGTTCGTCTTCGCCGGCGGCATCTTCTTGGCCGGATCCGCGGTGACGAGGCGCACAAAGAGTTCGCTTTGGTTCGGTTTGCCGGGAACAAGCGTCGTCGTTCCCTCGCGCTCGGCGAAAGCATCCTTCTCCGTGTCGAGCCGAAGATCCCCCTTGCGATGGGCCTTATCGGGGCCATGGCAGAGGAAGCAGTTGTTGGAAAGGATGGGCCGAATGTCCCGATTGAAATCCAGTTGCTGAGCCCGGGCGAAAGGAACCGCGACGGCAACGACGCACAACGCAAGCAACGCTCGCAGACCAACATACATAAGTCGGCTCCGTGGGAAGCGACGAGGCGAATTCGAATCGGCGGGAAAACGAAGCAGCAGATTTGAGGATAAGAGACGCGAGCGCGGCCCGCAACCAGAAAGAATGAACAAGCCATCACCGAGTCGTTTGAGGCCGAGGCTCGAAATGGCCGGAAGATCGCGAGTAAACTCGGCTTCAGTCGTTTTTGAAAAGGAGCACTTTGCCGCCTCGGCTGTCGGCACCTCGTGCGAAATTTGACGTGCCGATAGCGAAGCAGTCCGCTTTTGCCGCAAAGTCGCATGCGGTTATCAGGAACTCTTTGGACTCAAACTTGACGGTTGTCGTCGTCGTTTCCAGATCAAGCAGAATCACCTCGCTGGCGTCTCGGTCGCCGCCGCCGGGAGACGACAGGCAGGCGAAGAGTTGTTTTGTCTTTGAGTACCATACACAACGTTGATTTGGGATGATGCCCTTCCGCCCGAAAGAGGCGGACCTGTAATCTTTGCTGTTCGCATCGTACCAATCCAAACGTTTGCCGAAGTTCAGAAACACCACGCCGTCGTCACCCACTGCGATTACCCGCGGAGTGAGCGCTCTTTCGGCGATTCGTATGCGATTTCCGGTTGCAGCGTTCATGACGAGGACGCCATCCATGTCGGGACCGGTGTGATTGAGCATCAACTCGTCTTTGACGCGGCTATAAACCAAATTGGGAAGTTTAGGCACTTCCTCCGTGCGGGCCAAAGGAGCAAGGTCAGGCACACTCAATATCTCCACCCAACCGTCCATGTACTGAATCCGAGAACACGATGCGAGGACTCTCTTTCCATCTTGCGAAAAAGCGATCGCACCTAGTTCCGGCGCAGGCTCGACTCGACGAAGCTCCTTCATCTCGGGAAACTGAAAAAGTAGAATACAGCCCACTTTTTTCTGAAAACCAAGAAAACCCTCTCCGCGGAGATTGACGCTTGAAATCGCTACAGCAAGATAGTTTCCGTCCGGACTAAATGCCAATCCCTGGACCCACTGATCGAGTTCAGAGACGTGCACGATGGCTTTCTCCGCAATGTTATAGACACAAAGGCTTCCTTTCCAGAATTTTGCGATTGTCGGATTCGTTGATGTTCCGACGGCAAGATGCTTGCCGTCGGGAGAGAAAACAACAGCGGAAGCCTCGCCCATAAGTTCAAACGAAGCAAAGGGCGACAAGATTGTCGAATCCGCTCGATTCGGACCGACCGTAAGGAGGAAGTGAAGCAGCAGCAAACATCCTGCACCCATGGCAGCAATTGCAGAACCAATGCCTATTAATGCAGATCGTCGATTCATGTTGCAACAGCCGTGAGGCGTTTTAAATCCGCAATGTTCGTCCTCCGTCAATTCCATTGGGAACGGCAGCGATCAAGCAGATGCCGCCCACGCTTAAACCTAGGTGCGAATTGTCGCTCGGACTGAGACGGCGTCGCCTCAGGTCACCTCAAACCGCAGACTCACACTCCAGTATTCGCCGGAAACATCTACGGTCGGGAGAGACGTTTTGCTTATTCCTTCGATAACAATACGCTTCATCCCTCTTGCGAGCACTACGGATGCCCACTCCCTTGCTGTAGGAGTCCAGCCCAACTTGACCGTTCGAACCGGGTTGATGCCGTTCATTCCGTCGTCGATCACACTTACTTGAGCAAGGGGATCTAAAGGAATAATCGACATGCTTCTATGAAGCTCTTGCGACATATCGTCGTTGTAGATGACAACACGCAAACGGTTGAGAAGAATATGGCTGTCGTCTTTAATCAAACTGCCCATCGGAATTGTAAAGCCAATTCTAGGCGGAGCGGCGGCTTGGTTCACGCTAATTACCGATTGGCCATTCACCTGCAAGACCAGCCCGTAAGGCGACAAATTATTGAGTGCGAGAACAGCAGCGAGGTTATCGCGTGCTTGAACAGCAAGATTGGCCTGGCTGCGCATCAGATTAGACAAACCTGCATCCGTCAATTCCGGGAGCTGCATGATGTTGTTATTCTTCACGCGGCCAAGAATGAGGTCGGGTCGAAGGTTTGGAAATTATGGGTCATCAACGCAGCGAGACTCTTGC
>JAIEPT010000031.1 GCA_019748295.1 Gemmataceae bacterium
GCGGGCGTGTTCAGCAGTCGTGATTGATGTAATCGGCAATAAGAACGCCACGCAAATTTGCGTGGCGTTTTTTCGCTTTCGGTCTGGAACCCAGGAGCTCGCTGCGCTCGCCCCTGGGCTTGGGGTCACCTTGCACTTTGCTGCTGCCAGGCGTCGATGAGCGAGCTGATGTCGCGGAAGCTGTAGTCGAGGTTGGCGAGTTCGCAGCCCAGGTCGAGGGCCTTGTCGAAGTCGCCGGCTTTGGCGTGGAGCGTGGCCAGTTGATACATCGATTCGCGCCGTAAATCTTCCTCGGCCCCAGTCAGGCTCTGCATCGCCTCTTCGAAGTTGCGCATCGCAAGGCGAAGGTTGTTGCGGTTCTTGAAGCAGAACCCGAGATAGACGAGCGAGCGGGCCTGCAGACGCGGGTCTTTGCGAAGGTGCTGAAACTCGCGGATCGCCTCGTCGAATTGGGCGACTTGCAGCAGGCGAAGCGCCATCTGAAAGCGGGATTCGTTGTCGCTGGGATACCGGTCGGATCGCTGGCGGAAGAAGTCGAGTTCGCGGGCGTTGATTTCACGATCCAGCTGGGCGTGCACCTTTTTCAAATCGGCGTCGGCGGGGGTGGATTGCAGCTTCGCTTCCGCCATGGCGCGATTCCGACGTAGCGGTTCGATCTCGAGGTTCGCCAGTTCCATTTGCACATCGAAGTCGGACGAAGTCGCTTGCACGCCACGCTGAAGGACCGCTTTCGCTTCCTCGAATTGGTCATGTTTCACGTGCAGCTTTGACAGCAGAACATACGCATGCGGGCTGGCGGGATTCGCCTTGATCTTGGCTTCCAAGGCGGCGATTTCCGACGCGGCCCTTCCCGCAGGCCCCATTGCGTGCGTTTGCGTCGGATGCGGATCCACGCGCGTTTCGCCGGCGCCGGAGTTGTCGTCGTCCGCGCTCCTCGCCGCGTGTTCCTTGGAACCGCTGAGCGGCGTCTTCGCCTCGCCTTGAACGGCCTGGCTGTAGCCTTTTGCAATCGTCGCGGACGCGGCCAAATCCTTGGCTTTGTTCTCCGCCTCGCGATCGCCAGGCTTCGCTTTCTTGACGAGATTCCAGAGGTTGGCTGCCTGCACGAAGTTGCCGCGAGCCTCGTAAATGCGGGCGAGCATGCGGTTGATTTTGACGTCGTCGGTGCGGATCTGCCGAGCCTGCTCCAGCATCCACAGCGCGTGGTCCGCCAGGTCGAGTTGCACATACGCCTCCGCCTGGGCGACATGGGCTCGCAAATGCCAGGGATTGCGAAGCAAGACTTGTTCGGCGTGTTCCAGGGCTTCGAGCGACTTGCCGCGAGTGAGGGCCAGCTCAAGGCGGGCGAGCGGCCTGAGCGTGGTGAGATGCGAGAGCAACGAACCTTTGCCGCGGTTGCCGAACTTTCGGCGAACGGCATCCCGAAGCGATCGGCGATAGATAAGATTGGCGGGGTCGATCTTGCAGCAGCTCAGCAGCATCGAAATGGCGTAGTCGAAATTCCCTTTGTCCGACGCCAGCACCTGAGTCGCTTTTTCATACTGGCTGGCGGCGATGCGGCGCTGCTCGAAACTGAGTCGCGGCAACGCCGACGCGGTGCTTTCAGCCATGGGACGGAACCTCGGAGAGGCGAGATCGGCGGAGCCGATACTCATTCATTAAGCTAACCATTCGATGCTTTAGGTCAAGTTAAGAGGCGCGGAGTCTCCGATTCGGCCCAATCCCAGGGGCGAGCGCAGCGAGCTTTTGGGTTCCAGACCGAGAACACATCCCACTTCCGACACTCCGATCTCAGGAACTCGCTGCGCTCGCCCCTGGGCTTGGGGACTTGGGGTCGCTTGCCTGATTGACGCGTCCAAACCGAACGCGTAGGCTGGGGCGGCCTCGTCTCAGCTTCACGCTCTTGTGGGGACGCCTCATGCTCCGCACCGCTTCGCTTCTCGCCCTCCTTGCTCTGCCGGCGTTCGTCGGCGCTCAACCAAAAGACACGAAGAAAGACGCTGACGCGACCCCGGCCCGCGATGCGCGGTTCGGCAAACCGAAGGACTACAACGGCTACTTCCCCTGGACGCCGCCGCGCGACCTGAAGGAATGGGAGGCCCGCCGCGAGTTCGTGCGCCGGCAGCTTCTGGTCAGCCAGGGTCTTTGGCCTCTCCCGGAAAAGACGCCGCTCCATCCCACGATCCACGGCAAGATCGAACGCGAAGGCTACACGGTCGAGAAAGTCTTCTTCGCAAGTCTGCCGGGCCATTACGTCACCGGGAACCTCTATCGGCCCACTGGCAAAACCGGGAAGTTGCCGGCCGTTCTCTGCCCGCATGGACACTGGGCCAACGGCAGGCTTTACGAGAATGGCGATGCGGGCATCAAACGCGACATCAAGACGGGAGCGGAGCAAACCGAGGAAGGCGCCAGATACCCGTTGCAAGCGCGCTGCGCCCAACTAGCCCGCATGGGCTGCGTCGTCTTCTTCTACGACATGATCGGCTACGCCGACAGCAAACAGATCGGCCATCGCGAAGGGTTTTTCGATACGGAAGCCGAACTTCGCCTACAGAACTTCATGGGCCTGCAGACGTGGAACAGCATCCGCGCTCTCGACTTCCTTACAAGCTTGCCGGAAGTCGATGCGAAGCGAGTCGGCGTCACCGGCGCTTCGGGCGGGGGAACGCAAACGTTCGTCCTTTGCAGCGTCGACGATCGCCCGGCCGTTCAAGTCCCCGCGGTCATGGTTTCCACCTCGATGCAGGGTGGATGCGTCTGCGAAAACAGCTCGCTGCTCCGCGTGAACACCGGCAACATCGAACTCGCCGGCCTCTGGGCCCCTCGGCCGCTCGCCATGATCGGCGCCGACGATTGGACGAAGGAGATCGAAACCAAGGGCTATCCCGAATTGAAGGCCCTTTATCGCCTTTACGGGAAGGACGAGAACGTCCTCGCGAAGGCGTACACGCAGTTCCCGCACAACTACAACCAGGTGAGCCGCGAGTTCATGTATGCGGCCATGAACAAGCACCTCAAGCTGGGTTTCGCTGAGCCGATCAAGGAGCAGGCGTTCGAGCCGGTGGCTCCGAAGCAGCTTTCGGTCTACGACGACCAACATCCGTTGCCGAAAGATGCGTCGGGGATTGAAGAGACTCGCAAGTGGATGACCGAGCAATCGGAGAAGCATCTGCAGGCGTTGCTGCCAAAAGAGGATGCCGGCAAGCAAAAGTTCCGCGACGTCGTTGGCGGGGCGCTCAAGGCCATGGTGGCCGACGAGTTGCCGGCCGGTTCGCAGGTGGAAGAAGTCATCCCTTCGCATTTGGTGCGCAAGGACGACACGCTGATTCGCCGCGACTACGTGTTGAGCCGCAAGGGGGCGGGCGAACGCGTTCGCGCAGTTGGACTTTGCCGCAAGCAATTCGATGGACGGGTTGTCGTGTGGGTGCATCCGGACGGCCCCGGCCCCGGCAGCCTGTGGAATGGGATGGAGCTTGTGCCGGAAGCGAAGGAAGTGCTCGACAGCGGAGCTGCCATATTCGCGGTCGAAACGTTTCGCACCGGAGCCGGGAGCAAAGTCGATCGACCCGGCAACGTCATGACGATTGGGACGAACAAGTTCGCGGGCTACACGTTCGGCTACAACCGTTCTCTGATGGCGGATCGCGTTCACGACATCTTGACCGCGATCTCATTCGTGAAAAATCACGGCGAGACGAAGTCCGTCCATCTCGCCGGCTTCGGCAAAGCAGGCCCCTGGGCGATTACGGCGCGTGCCTTGGCGGGCGATGCAGTCGGCAAAACCGTCGTGGACGTGAATCGATTCAAGTTCGAGGGGATCAAGTCGATGGACGACGAGAACCTGCTGCCCGGCGCTCTGCGTTACGGCGGCCTTCCCTCATTCGCCGCCCTGATTGCTCCGCATCCGCTCATGGTTTACAACGCCGAGGGCGCCGGCAGCGGCGAGTTCCCGCTGGCGATGTACGGCGAAAACGGAGCGGCCGTTCGCCGAGATGAGGCGATCACTCCAGTCGAAGCGGTTCGCTGGTTGTTGAAGTAAGTGTGTTGGGTGTTTCTGCACTAACCCGAAGCGTTAGCGAGGCCAAAGTTATTCCTCGCTAACGCTTCGGGTTAGTGCAAGGCGCTCCAATCGTTTGGTGACACTCATTTTTCTGCAGACAGTTCCATCAAGGATCGTTTCATGCTCGGTTTCGCCATCGTTGGATGCGGGATGATTGCTCGGTTTCACGCTCGCGCATTGGGCGATGTCCCTGGAACGAAGGTCGTCGCTCTGGTGGGACGCAATGCGGCAAGCGCGGAGAAGATGAAGGCGGAGCTCAACCTCGATTGCGTCGTCTCGAGCGATCTCGCGGAAGTCGTGAAACGGCCCGACGTCCATGTCGTCATCATCACGACGCCGAGCGGGGCCCATCTGGAACCCGCAGTGCTCGCGGCCAATGCGGGCAAGCATGTCGTCGTCGAGAAACCTTTGGAAATCACGCTGGATCGCTGCGATCGAATCATCGAGACGTGCGAGAAGAACAAGGTAAAACTCTGCACCATTTTTCCCTCCCGTTTCGGGGACGCGAATCTCGAGCTGAAGAAGGCCATCGGGTCAGGCCGATTCGGCCGGCTTACCTTGGGCGAGACGACGTGCAAATGGTGGCGGGCCCAGTCCTACTACGACGAAGGTGGATGGAAGGGGACGCAGGCGCTCGATGGCGGCGGGGCCCTCATGAACCAGGCGATCCACAACGTCGATCTGCTCCTGTGGATGATGGGCCCCGTTTCCGCCATCGCGGGAATGACCGCGACGCTGGCTCATGAGCGGATCGAAGTGGAAGATACCGCCGTCGCCTGCATGCGCTTCAAGAACGGAGCCGTCGGCGTCATTCAGGCGGCCACCAGCGTTTGGCCTGGGTTGCCCAAAACCATCGGCATCCATGGCGACAAAGGCTCCGTGGTCATCGAGCAGGACGACTTGCTTCGCTGGGAGTTCGACTCTGCCGCCAGCGACGACGACTCGATTCGCGCTCGCTTCGCTCAGAAGGTCGGCGCCTCTGGCGGATCGAGCAATCCCGCATCGATCTCGCATGTGGGCCATGCCCGCCAACTTGCGGACTTCGTGCGGGCCATCGAAAGCGGCACCGCCCCCGTCGTGGACGGACGCGAAGGCCGGCGGGCCGTGGAAGTGATCCTTGCGATCTACGAATCGCAACGCACAGGCCGCATCGTCGAACTTCGCGGATAGGGTGCAAGGATGCTGCGAATGATTGCTGCGATCGTTGTCCTCCTCGGCTGGCTTGAAGCCGCACGAACGCAGGAAGTTCAACATGTCTTTCCGCCGGAGCTGACTCGATTCCAGCTTTCGGAGAAGGCGATCTTTACGGGCGAACCCGGCAAGTGGGACGCCAAAATCCGCGAACGCGGCTGGACTCTGCGCGAAGGCAATCTTTGGAAGCTCTGGTACACCGGCTACGACGGTACGAAAGAAGGCCGACGCATGCTGGGCTACGCCACCTCGAACGACGGCGTTCAGTGGAAACGGCATCCCGGCAATCCGCTGCTTCCCGACCTGTGGGTCGAGGATATGGTCGTCGTCCCGCATGAAGGCAAGTATTGGATGTTCGCCGAGGGCATTCGGGACCGAGCCCACCTGCTCGTTTCCGACGACGGGGTGAAGTGGCAACCGCGCGGCAAGCTCGACATCCGTCTCAAAAGCGGCGAACCGATCGCGGACGGCGCTTACGGCACCCCGGCAGTGCTGGTCGTCGAGGGCGTGTGGCATCTCTTCTACGAACGCAACGATAAAGGCGTCTGGCTGGCGACGTCTAAAGACATGAAGGTGTGGACCAACCTTCAAGACGATCCGGTGATGACGCCCGGCCCCGCGGAACACGACCGCGACATGATCGCCCTCAATCAGGTGATCCGGCACAAAGAAAAGTGGTACGCCCTCTACCACGGCTGCGCCACGACCGGCCCAAAAGCTCGCATGTGGAACTGCGGCGTAGCCGCGTCGGACGATCTGCGGCGTTGGACCAAGTACGATAAAAACCCGATCCTGCCGGTGGAAGCCAACGTCTCCAGTTGCATCGTCGTCCACGACGGCGACCGCTTCCGCCTCTACACCATGCACCCCGAAATCCGCCTGCATCGGCCCAAAAGTTCCGACTGAATGTGCTGACGTTGTTGGCCCCCCCTCTCCTTAGAGGAGAGGAACTGGGTGAGGGTAGCTAGAGTATTGTCCATATCGACGTAGCTATCTACGAACGAAGCGTTCTGTAGGGAACGCCCTCCGTGGCGTTCCGCCGAACTGGACGATGTCGGCCCCCGCAATCCATCTGCAACAACCGGCTGAGCGGTAATGCGTGGCGTCAGAGACAAGCCGAGGATTCGGGGATTGTTGAATGGCGGGGGTCCACAACGTCCAGGTCGGCGGAACGCCACGGAGGGCGTTCCCTACCGAACGCAACGTTCGTCGCTATTTGCCGAACAGAACGAACGGGCGCATTTTCTCGATCGTTTTAGGGCCGATGCCGCTCACGCGGCGAAGGTCGGCGGGGTCGGCGAAGGGTTTGCGGGTTCGCTCTTCGATGATGCGTTTCGACAACTTGACGCCGATGCCGGGCAGGCGTTGCAGTTCTTCGATGCTTGCGTTGTTCACGTCGATCGGGTCGGCGCCCTCGGTGAGCTTCGTCTTGGCCGTCTTCGCATTCGCATCAGGCAAAACGACGAGCGGCGTTCCCTGCGGCTGGGCAGACGCGGCGGATTTCGTGATGGCGAGCCAGGGGCGAAGTCGATCAAGCGTTGCGGGGCCGATGCCGGGGACTTTGCGGAGTTCGTCCAGCGAAGCGAAAGGGCCGTGCTTGTCGCGATGGGTTTCGATGCGTTCGGCCATCTGCTCGCCGATGCCAGGCAAGAGCAGCAGGTCGGCGCGGGTCGCGCGGTTCAGATCGAGGATGGCGGGGGCGTTCGAAAGGGAGACGGAACGCTCGGGCCGCCAGGCGAATCCCGCGAGGCCGAGCATGGAAAGCATGACGAGGACGGCGGCCGCCATTTGCGCCGATCGCGGCCAGGCGAAACGCCGTTGGGACGACTCAGGTTGGGGCGAAGGCTCGCGGGCCATCGATGCCTCACACTGCGGCAGGACGAAGCGATGCGGATTCCAGTCGGCTCAGTTCGGCCAAGAGTTGCTGCACGCTCCCCTCGGCGGCGCCGAAGCGGATGCCATAGTAGCGAACGACAAGTGCCTGCGGCGTTTCGGTCAACGCGGGCAATTCGGTTCGCCAGCGCTCCGATAAAAGTTGTGCGGTTTCGGCGGGCGTTTGGCCCGGAGCGATCGCAATGCCCCATCGGCTCGCAAGTTGTCGGAATCGATTTACAAAGCGTTGCCCGGCAGCCGTGGCACTCGGTGAACTTTGGTCGGGACTGGGAGAGCGAAGCAAGGTCAGCCAACGGAGAATGTTTCCGCGGCAACGCCAGCCGGCGACCGTGCCGATCAGGGCGATGGCGCCCAGCCCCCAATTCATTGGATGCTGTTTGATCGAATCCCAGATGTGCAGGAAGAATGCCATCCAGAGGCCGCCTTGGCTCTCCGCGTTGTAGTCCACGAAGAGCAAATGCCAGAGGTGTTTAGGATCGAAGTTGTCCATGAGCCAGCCCAAGAGCCCCCGAAGGCCCGTCTGCGTCGAATCGCCGCCCGGTGTTGGGTCGAGGAGCAGCCATTCGCCTTTTCCCGTGGCCGGATTTTTCACGTACGCCTGCACCCACGAGTGGGCCCGGCTCTGGCGGATGATGTGCACGTCGGAATTTTCATCCCGTTCGGCCCCGGCGTAGCCGCGGACGATCCGCGAGGGGATGCCCTGGGATCGCAGCATGAGCGCGAGGGCGGCGGAGAATCGCTCGCAATGGCCTTCCTTCACGTTCACGAGGAAGTCCATCGTGGGATCCATCCGCTTTTCGGCACGTGGTCGATCGAGCGAATACTTGTAATGGTCGGAGATCGCCAGATGGCGATTCAGAACCTGCGCCGCCTTTTCGTGATCCGCTTCGACGACTTTGTCCTCGTCATCCCAGCGGATCGAGCTTCCCTCCACGCTTTGCTGCAGAATCCGTTTAGTGAGTTCATGGAGCGCGGACGGCACGGTTTGATCCAGCAGATACTGGAGGTACTCGGGCTCCACGTCCGCATTCTGGCGGTGAAGGTCATGCGAGAGGCGAATGATTTGGCCGTACTCATGCTTCAGCAAACGACGCGGCGTGTGGACCGGTTGAATCGTGTCGGACCCTTTGAGCGCGTAGAAGAGTTCGCGCCGCACCGTGCCCACGAGAGGATACCCGCCGGCTCCTAGTTCCGGATCGATTGGTTCCGCGAGCGGCAAGCCGCCGATGTTGGCAGCGTAGACGTGATATCGAAGATAAACCTGCCCAGCCTGCATGTTGGGCGGCGTTCCCTGCGCTCCGAACAGCGGATCCCACTTCGCCCGCATCGGAGCGGTGCGGACATGGAGATTTGCAAGCTTTTCCACCCGCATCGCATCGGAGAGCGAGAACCACTGACCGCGACGGACGAAGTCGAGGACGTCCATCCGCCAATACGTGCCGGGCGGCAGATCGACGGCTTTGCCGTACATGTCTCGGGCGAGGACCTCGAAGGCGACCTCGTTGGAAAGTTCGATCCGGCCGCTGCGGTTGAGGTCCATGGCGGAATCGCCGGCCCCGCTGGGCTTCGCGGGGGCCAGTCGGCCGGTGACGATCAGCTTGGTCGGGCTCCACTGGCCGGACCCGAACCGAGGCAGGAGCAGGTAGATGCACATGCCCCCGAACAGGCACAGGGCTGCCCAGGCGACCAAGCCGCGCCACGGCTTGACGACCAGCGATCGCTTTGATTTGGAGAAAAGGGCGCTCGACGGATCGCTATCGGGGTCGAGTCGGCTCATGCGGTAGGCGCACGCCAGCGAGGCAATGACGAGAATCAGGTAGCCGGAAAGCCAGACCAGAAAGAGCGCTTCGCCGGTAAGCACGGAGGCGAGGATCATCGAAATGAGGCCCATCGCCTGAAAGACCCAGAAATCGGATCGGCGTTTGGGCCGAAAGAGTTTGGCAAGGATCAGCACCATGACGACCGGGGCCAGGTGCGGCAGAAGCCCGGCGGGCCAGGGAATCTCCGATGCGATCAGGTCCGCATCCGTGCGAGGCAGCTTGAAGAGGATCCAACCAAAGCAGAAAATCGCGATGACGAGCGCGAGATGGTTGGCCGTCGATTCCGACATCTCCCAGCGTCCTTCATGACGCCACGCGATGGCGATCAAACCGATGACCAGGAGCGCGAAAAGCGGCATCCAACGGATAAAGAAGCTGCCGGACATGGCCAGCGCAAACACCGACCAGGCCAGCGTGAGGTAGAAGCACAGCCGATGGACGCTCGCGAGATGCATGCCGCGCTCGAAGTCCCAGTGGAAAGATGCTGCGGTATTCTAGTCTTGTTGCGTATCCGAAGTAAGGCGAATCAGGGATTCGCCCTGTCGAAAATCGCGATTCGCGCGCACCGGTGGAGGTCGGAACCGATTTCGTCCGAAGCGGCAGTGCATGTTTGCCCGCTTGCGGCTTATCGAGTCTCAGGGCTTTCTCCGAACGCTAAGCCGCAAGCGGGAGACATGGTTTCCGAATCAACTCTGAACCGTTCGATGCAACCGTACGCCGGATGCGCCGCTCGCATCCACTTCCCCCTTGACAGGCGCCCTCCCTTTCTGGGTATGCTGCCGATGGCCGGGAGCATGCAGCAGTCCTGGCTCGATGCGGCGAGCGTCGGTTCGCTACCCTCCGTTTCCGCGAACCAGTTCCGCCTCGTGTCGTCTCTCTCGCTTTGCCTGTAACCTGAAAACTTGTCGTGATGGCGCTTCGCGTGGGCGAAGCATGCGTCGCGTTGCGCCTTGAAGGCTGGAAGGCCGCGCAAGGCAGCGGCTTCGCCGCGATTCTCCAGTAGAACGCCCACCGGTCGTTCTCGCGAACAAGGAAACGAATCGATGAAGCAAATTGCTTCGTTCAAGCGTCTAAGGAAGAAGCAATTCGCTTTGCAGCGCAAACGGATCGCAAAACGCCATTACCGGATTTTGCCGGAAACTTGGGGCTCGGGAAAAACGGAACGATGATTGCAGGGTAGAATGCAAGTGGGACAACAAAGACAGAGAAGGGATGCAACCGCTCGCCGCGACTAACCACGAGCTGCAATCCACTCCACTTTCCACACGCCCTGCGCGGCGCCCCTTCTCCCGACCGAACCCCATCCCGCCCGGGATGGTCCTCAGTACGTCCCTCTTCGCGTACTTTCGCCGATCCTTGGCCCTTATTGACAACGCGAGCAACCGACGCCTCCCCCGAGACGTCGCTCTTCTGGAGGTATGCCTGATGTCCGTGGGAAAATCCGTCCTGGATACCGTTCGTCAGAAATTGGATCTGGGCGATTATCGCAAGAAGCACTGGGAAGGGACCTTCGAGGACTACCTGGACATCGTCAAGGAACGCCCCGAAGTCACCCGCTCTGCCTTCCAACGCCTCTACGACATGATCCTTTCCCACGGCGTGACCGAATATCACGACCACAAGGAAAAGGTCATCCGTTACAACTTCTTCCACGAATTCGCCGCCACGCAAGGCGACGGCATTTTCGGGCTCGATCGCATTCTGATGTCGTTGGTCAACGTCTTCAAAAGCGCTGCCCAGGGCTATGGCACCGAACGCCGCGTTTTATTGCTGCATGGGCCTGTCGGATCGTCCAAGAGCACGATCGCTCGCCTCATCAAAAAGGGACTGGAGCTTTACTCGCGATCGGACGAAGGCGCTCTCTACTCGTTCGCCTGGAAGGAACCGCATGGCGCGTTCGCCAAGTGTCCCATGCACGAAGAGCCTTTGCATCTCGTGCCGGCGGAAATGCGAGCAACCATTTCCGCGCTCTTGAACGAAGGCAAGGATGGGAACGAACGCCAGGTCGTGATCCAAGGCGATCTATGCCCCTTCTGCCGGCAGATGCAGACGGAACGCCTCGCCAAGTATGCGGGCGATTGGACGCAGATGCTCGACGAGATCAAGGTCTTTCGCCTGACCCTCTCGGAGCAGGACCGCATCGGCATCGGCACCTTCCAGCCCAAGGATGAGAAGAACCAGGACTCGACCGAACTCACCGGCGACATCAATTATCGCAAGATCGCCGAGTACGGTTCGGACAGCGATCCGCGGGCCTTCAACTTCGACGGCGAACTCAACATCGCCAATCGCGGCCTCGTCGAGTTCATCGAAGTCTTGAAGCTCGATGTCGCGTTCCTCTACGACCTCCTTGGAGCGTCGCAGGAACACAAGATCAAGCCGAAGAAATTCGCGCAGACCGACATCGACGAAGTCATCCTCGGCCACACGAACGAACCGGAATATCGCCGGCTCCAGAACAACGAGTTCATGGAAGCATTGCGCGACCGAACCGTGAAGATCGATGTGCCATACGTCACCCGGCTCTCGGACGAGATTCGGATTTACGAGAAGTCGTTCGGCCAGGAGCGGGTCAAGGGAAAGCACCTCGCGCCGCACACGATCGAAGTGGCGGCGATGTGGGCGATCCTCACTCGCCTCGAACAGCCCAAGCACGCAAGCCTAACGTTGCTGCAGAAGCTGAAGCTTTATAACGGCAAGACGCTCCCCGGGTTCACCGAGGACAACGTCATCGAACTGAAGCGCGAGGCCGCCAACGAAGGCATGCACGGCATCAGTCCTCGCTACATCCAGGACAAGATCAGCAATTCGCTGGTCGCCCATCCGGATGAGGGCTGCGTCAATCCGTTCATGGTGATGCATGAACTGGAGGCCGGCCTACGGCACCATGCTCTCATCTCGAACCAGGATCAGTTGCAGCATTTCCGCGATCTGCTCGGCGTCGTCAAGCAGGAGTACGAGGACGTCGTGAAGAACGAGGTCCAACGCGCGATCGCGGCCGATGAGGACGCATTGCAGCGATTAAGCTCCAACTACATCGACAACGTGAAGGCCTACACGCAGCGCGAAAAGGTCCGCAACCGCTACACCGGCAACTACGAGGAACCGGACGAACGCCTGATGCGTTCCATCGAGGAAAAAATCGACATCCCCGATGGCCGCAAGGACGATTTCCGCCGCGAGATCATGAACTACATCGGCGCCCTCGCGATCGACGGCAAGCGATTCGACTGGAAGACGAACGAACGCTTGCAAAAGGCGTTGGAGCTGAAGCTGTTCGAGGACCAGAAGGATTCGATCAAGCTGACGAGCTTGGTGTCGAACGTGGTCGACAAAGCGACGCAGGAGAAGATCGACGTCGTGAAGAGCCGTCTGATCCGCAGCTACGGCTATTGCGACGTCTGCTCGACGGATGTGCTGGCATTCGTTGCAAGCATCTTCGCGCGCGGACATACGAAGAAGTAGTAAGAAAGTCAAAGCCCGGGGGGCGAGCGTCAGCGAGTTCCCGGGTTCAGACCGACAGGAGGCAGTTCCGAATGAATTTTCAGGTAACCCTATATCGCGATGAAGACGGCGTATGGATCGTCGAGTGTCCCTCGATTCCCGGCTGCGTCTCCCAAGGCGATTCGCGGGAGGACGCGATCGTCAATATTCGGGAAGCGATCCAGGGGTGCTTGCAAACACGGTCGGAACGAGGGATGCCGCTCACGATCGAAACGACGCACGTGGAGGTCCAGGCCTGATGGCGAAGATACCTGTCGTGCACCACCGCGAAGCTCTCAGAGCATTCGAGAAATTGGGTTGGGTTCAGGATCGACAGGTTGGCAGTCACATCATCATGGTCAAGGACGGTGAGATCGCATCGTTGTCGGTTCCCGCCAAGAACCCCATTGCGAAAGGAACGCTTCGCAGCTTGATTCGCTCGGCTGGAATCACGGTAGATGAATTTAAGAATGCGTTGAAGTGAATTCGCGTTCATTGTCGATTAGCAATCCTTGGCACAGCGTTTGGACGAATGCAGTTCACCGGATCCCGTTCTTTCTTGCCTGCGTGAAGCACGCGGTCCCGCGAACGACAACAAAGCAGCAACCGGAACAAAGGCAACCACGGGAGGCGACGCTTCCCTCATCCCTTGGCTCTTATGTCCCAGAAGATCGATAGCGACTATCAGCGCTTCCGCAAGATCGTTCGCGGCAAGGTCAAATCCGACCTGTCCAAGTACGTATCCCGCGGCGAATTGATCGGGCGCAAGGGCAAAGACCTCGTCAGCATTCCGCTGCCGCAGATCGATATTCCCCAATTCCGCTTCGGCCAAAAAGGCGGCGGGGGAGTCGGGCAGGGAGACGGCAATGTCGGCCAGGCGCTTACTCCGGAACAAGGCGAAGGCGACGGCAAAGGAAGCGCGGGCGATTCCCCCGGGGGCCACATCCTCGAAGTCGAGATGTCGCTGACCGAACTTGCCGAGATCCTGGGCGAAGAGTTGGCGTTGCCGCGAATCGAGCCCAAGGGGAAGAAGAACATCGTCACGACGAAGGACAAATACACCGGCGTCCGCCAAACCGGCCCCGAGTCGCTTCGCCATTTCAAACGAACGTTCAAGAAAGCGATGCGGCGCCAAATCGCGTCCGGGCAGTATGAAATCGAGAAGCCGAAGATCATTCCGATCCGCGAAGACAAGCAGTATCGAAGCTGGAAGGAAGTGCAGAAACCCGAGAGCGTCGCCGGCATCATCTACATGATGGACGTTTCCGGTTCGATGACGGACGAGCAGAAAGAGATCGTCCGCATCGAGGCGTTCTGGATCGACACCTGGCTGAAGCACCACTACCAGGGCCTGAAAACCGTCTACATCGTCCACGATGCGGAAGCTCATGAAGTGGATGAGCACACCTTCTACCACGTCCGCGAATCGGGCGGGACGAAGATCAGCTCGGCTTACGAACTCTGCTCGCAGATCGTCGAAACGCGCTTCCCCGCGGACCAGTGGAACGTCTACGCCTTCCACTTCTCCGACGGCGACAACTGGGGGGACGACAACACGAAGTGCCTCGGCATCCTCCGCGAAAAACTGCTCCCTCGGCTCAACCTCTTCGGCTACGGCCAAGTGGAAAGCCCCTACGGCAGCGGCGAGTTCCACGAGCATGTGGCCGCCTACGCCAACAAGTTCGCCAACGTGATCGCGAGCCGCATTCCGGACCGAGATCATATCCTGGGAAGCATCAAGGAGTTCCTGGGCACGGGAAGGTGATCGGCATCTGGCTCCCCTCTCCCCTTGGGGGAGAGGGACTGGGGGTGAGGGGGCGGCGCCGCGCGGGACTTGGCAAGTTTGCCATTTTCCAAAGCAGAAGAGAATGAGGAACCGAGATCGGAGAACGGAGAATGAGGAAGTAGAAACCAGCAGGCTTTGCCCGTTCTCAGTTCTCAGTTCTCTGATCTCGGTTCCTCATTGTTCTCTGTCTTTGATCGCGGAAGCAGATGTAATCACCGCAGGGGCCGCCCCCTCACCCGGCCTTCGGCCACCCTCTCCCCCGAGCGGGAGAGGGTAGGAAAAGAGGAAGACATTCGTGGCGTCGAGAATCGCGAAGATTTGCAAGAAGCGAACCAAGGGCATGGCCACTCGGTGGGAGGCGGTTCATGCGATGCTTGACGTCATCGACGAAACGACCCCCGCGGAGGAATTGCAGTCGATTCCCGAAGATTTATTGACCGGATTGCAGGAATACGCCGCCAAGGCGCCGAAGACGGACGAAGAATGGCAGCAGATGAAGTTCGCGCGATTGGGCGCTCCCAACACGCGAACACCCGCTCCGGAAGAAATCGAGCGGGAGCAGCGAGAACGAGCGAAGTTGCGACTTTCGGTGGAACGATTGCGGAACGTGTTTGGATGGTAGGATACCGATTGGTTGCCGCAGTCGTGGCGGCCTGAACATGATGTGAAGGAAGGCGAAAGCAATGGAATCGATCGTTCACTCAACGCTGGCAGGTTCGCCTTTCAAGGACACGGTACGTTCGATCGAGGGCGTCCTCGAAAGCGTAGTCGCCGCATCGCTCGGTGAGACCCCGAGCAGAACTCGCGCCGAATGGTCGCTGCGCTTCGAGAAGGGCGAGCCACGTGTTCACCTCGTTCTCTCGGAAAGCCGGTGGAACGGGACTGCGGAGGGCGACTTCGATCCGGCAGAACTAAGCAATGTTCGCAAGGCGCGTAGCGGATTCTTGGATCTGTGGAGCGCCGTCCTGAGCAATGCGATGCGAAAACAAATGAAAAAACTCGACGCATTGGAGTTGGAAGCCAGCGCCTAGCTTGCAACGACCACCAGGAAGGATCCTGAAATGCCGCCGAAACCGGATTATTATCACGACCTCAAGGGCGCCGTCAGCATCGTCAAACTCGCCGTCGAGACGTTGGGAGAACGGCATGACGAGCTCCGGTCGGATGTTCAGCAACTGCGACAGACCGCCGAGGTCTTAGCCAAGCAAAACGCTGTTCTCGAACAACGCCTTGCCGAAGTTGCAAAGCCGATCGAAGAGAACGATCGACGGTGGTGGGGCTTGGTCACCGTTCTTGTCATTGGATTGCTTTCGCTTGCCGCCACATTAATAGTGGCTGTTGTCAAGAAGTAGAAACCATGGACGTACCCTACGACACACGACTGCCTCCCGACCTCGCCGCCCTCAAGGTGGAGATCGAGGAGCACGCGCGGAGCTTTGGGCTCGACTTCTACGAAACCATCTTCGAAGTCGTCGATGCCGAGGATCTGAACGAGATCGCGTCCTACGGCGGATTCCCCACGAGGTATCCGCACTGGTCGTTCGGCATGTCGTTCCAGGAACTCAAGAAGAGCTACGACTACGGGCTGTCGAAAATCTACGAGATGGTGATCAACAACGACCCGTGCTACGCGTACTTGATGCGCTGCAATCACACCGTCGATCAGAAGCTCGTGATGGCCCATGTCTACGGCCACTGCGACTTCTTCAAAAACAACGCGTACTTCGCCCACACCAGCCGCAAGATGATGGACGACATGGCGAACCATGGCGTTCGCATTCGCCGTTATGTCGAGAAGTACGGCGAGGACGAGGTCGAGAAGTTCATCGATCGCTGCATGTCGATCGACGATCTCATCGACATCCACTCCACGGCGATTCGCCGTCGGCCCGACACGTCGCGCTACGACTTCAAGGAGGCGGCCGACGACGAGGCGATGAAGCTGACGCGGTTCAAAAGCAAAGAATACATGGACGAGTACATCAACCCGCAAAAGGCGCTCAAGGAAGAGGAAGAGCAACGCAAGAAGGAACATTTGGCGGCCGAGCGCACTTTTCCGGAACGGCCCGAAAAGGACGTGCTGCTGTTCCTCATCGAACATGCCTCGATCAAGCCCTGGCAGCGCGATGTGCTTTCGATCATCCGCGACGAAGCGTATTACTTCGCGCCGCAGGGCCAGACCAAGATCATGAACGAAGGTTGGGCCAGCTATTGGCACAGCACCATCATGACCGAGCGGGCCCTCACGCCCTGGGAATGCATCGATTACGCCGACCACCACTCCGGAACGATGGCGACGCAGCGAGGCCGGCTGAATCCCTACAAGCTCGGCATCGAACTCTTCCGCGACATCGAACGCCGTTGGAACATGGGCCAATTCGGCAAGGAATGGGAAGAGTGCGACAACATGGACGAAAAGCGTTGCTGGAACAAAGCGACGAACCTGGGACGCAAGAAGATCTTCGAGGTTCGCCGAGTTCACAACGACCTGACGTTCATCGATTCGTTCCTCACGCCGGAATTCTGCGAGGACCATAAGCTCTTTTCCTTCACCTATCAGGAGCAGGGAAAGAACTACGTCATCGACTCGCGCGAGTTCAACAAGGTCAAGCAACGCTTGCTGAGCCAACTGACCAACTTCGGCAAACCGGTGATTCATGTCGTGGACGGCAACTACCGCAACCGCGGCGAGATGCTGCTTCGCCATGAACATTCCGGCGTGGACCTCAAGCTCGACCACGCCAAAGACGTGCTCGGGCACCTGGCCGCGATCTGGGGACGGCCTGTTTCGATTCAGACCATCCTCGACGAGCAGCCTAGCCTCATGACGCATGACGGGGCTCAATGCTCCATCAAGAAACTGGGAGAGACCGATGAGCCTCGAAAATCAAGTGTTGGAAAAACTCGCTGACGCGGGTTCCAGCGCTGCCCCCAAAACGATCGTCGCCACCGATGGTCCCTGGACGATCGAAGTCCACGCGCAAAAGGCCGACGAGTTCAGCGTGATGGTCGATGCCGTCGAAGTCCGCCGCGATGCGCCCGCCGATGGGGATGCCAAATCCTGGGCCAGCGGCATCGCGTCTCGGCCAACCGGCCTGCTTGAGCCTCTTCGTTTGTTGGAAGCCGACAAGGGGAAGAACGAAGCCGTCGTCCGCAGCGCTCAGCCCGCGAAAAAGGGGGACGAGGTCCGCTATTACGAAGTGCATGTGCAGGGAGGCGAGAAGGCCGAAGTGCACCGCTATAAGGCATCGCAGCAACCCGGCGCGAAACGCGAAACGATTCCATTTCCGATGACGCACGAAGCGCTCGGCAAACTCGCGTCCGGTCTCACCGGCGAGTGAATCCGGTGGGATATCCGTCGGCGACTGGGAGGGCAAGGCGGGCGAGGCTCCTGCCGAACCGCAAATACGAATCGGGCGAAAACTCGATGTTTTCGCGCGATTGTTCTTTCCTGCGTCTCGGCAGGAGCCTGGCCCCCTCGCCCCTCGCCGACATGGTCGAGTTAGCGGGTCAATGCCCGTTGACGCTGTCCGGCATTGCGGCGGCGAACAAGCGGATGACGACCTTGCGTTCTTTCTGAACTTTCTGCGCCGACAAACTGCGAGCGGCATCTGCATCGCGGCGTCGCAGAGCGGAAATCAGCTCGCAGTAATCCTTGGCTAATTCGGAAATGTTGGCTGGGGTCAGCGACACTTGTTGGAGTCGCTGGGCGCCGAAAACGCGGGCCAGCATGCGGTGTTCGCGGATGACCTTGGCGAGCACCGTGTTGCGAGCGGCCTCGACGATGATCGACTGAAAGCGTTCTTCATTGTTCGCCCAGCGATCCATCTGCTGCTGGCTGGGCGACTGCCCTTCGGTGCTTTGCATTTCTTCGGCGAGCCGATTCCAGTCGAAGCACAGTTGGTCGAGTTCTTCCACTTGCAGGTCGCCGATCAGACGGCACGCTTCGGCCGCGGCGGTGCCTTCAACGGATTCGAGCAGCACGTAGAGGTCTTCCAATTCCTGGCGCGACGCTTTGCGCACGAAGGCGCCGGCTCCGGGGACTTGATCGATCAAGCCTTCGCTCGACAGGCGGTTGATGGCTTCGCGCAGCGGTCCCAAGCTGACGCCGATTGCGGCGGCCAGCGTGCGGTTCACAAGCTGCGAACCAGCGCTCAATTCGCCATGAGCGAGCTTATCGCGCAAATAGCGATACGACTTTTCGACAAGCGTCTGTTGCATACCTGATCGATTCCGGGAGAGGTAGACACTCAGCCGCGCACACGAACGTGCGTTCGAACGAACGGCGTTCAGTTCTAACGGCGAAACCGGATCGAAATATGCGAATTCTCTGCCGAATCATTCGAAAAACGCGGTATACCGTTCGATCGAACTGAAACGACAACGCGGGGGAATCATTGCTTTCCGCTTGCGGCTTAGCGTTCGGAGAAAGCCCTCGACTCGCTAAGCCGCAAGCGGAAAACAAAGGTTTCGAAGAAATTTCTTAACCGACCCAAGGCTGGTCGATGATGGTGAAATGGAGCAATTCGGCGGGTTCGAACCAGAGAGCGATTTCGGCGGCAGCGTTTTCGGAGCTGTCGCTGCCGTGCACGAGGTTGTTTTGCACGCTGATGCCAAAGTCGCCGCGGATGGTCCCGGGAGCCGCCTTCGCCCCATCGGTGGCGCCGATCAGGTTACGCGCGGTCGTTACCGCTTCGCGGCCTTCCCAAACCATGGCAACCGTAGGACCGCTGGTGAGGAAGCTGAGCAGCGATTCGTAGAAAGGCTTCCCTTGATGCACCGCGTAATGCTTTTCCGCCAGTTGTCGCGTTGCCTGGACCAGCTTGAGTCCGACGAGCCGCAGCCCCTTCCGCTCGAATCGGCCGGTGATCTCGCCGACAAGGCGGCGATGGATGCAATCGGGCTTCAGGAGAATAAGCGTGCGTTGCATGGCGAGGGATCCGAAGGCTAGGATTGGTCGCGAGTATCCTATGAATAACAGCGTCGTCTGCTCAGCGGTTTGCCAGCGGGGCCTTGAGCAGGCGGACGAACTCGCGCATCCAGGCGGGATTGTCGTGCCAGGTTCGGGCAGTCACCAGATTGTCGGCTACCACCACTTCCTCATCGACATAAAGGCCGCCGCAAATCTCGGCATCGAATCGGCATTTCCTCACCGTCGTCACACGCTTGCCGCGGATGACGTCGGCCGTCGCGAGAATCTCGATGCCATGGCAGACCGATGCGATCGGCCGGTGCTGCTGCATCCACCAGCGGACGTTGCGAAGCAGGTCCTCGTCGTAACGGATGTACTCCGGCGCCCGGCCGCCCGACAGCACGCAGCCCGCGTAATCTTCGGGCTTCACGTCGCGAAAAGCGATGTCCGCTTCGAGGTGATAACCCGCCGTCTCCTGAGTGATGTCCCAATCGGCGGGGCGTTCATGCTGAACGAGGTGATACGTCTTCTTCTCCGGCCCAGCGACATCGACTTTCCAGCCCTCTTCTTGCAGGCGGAAGAGGGGGTAAAACGTGTCGAGCACTTCAGCGGCATCGCCGATAACGAGGAGTATCTTCATGTGGTGAACTGTAGCGAACCTCGGAGGCGATTGCCAGCGATTGCTCGGAGGACATGACGTCCTTCCCGCTCCGCGGGATATGGCGCGCACATTCACTCGTGTTGTCCAATCAGGTCTTCCGCTTGCGACTTAGCGATCGGATGCCGCGGATCGCTAAGCCGCAAACGGGGAGCGCTCTACGCGGACGGCGTCCCCTAGCGTGCGCATCGTTCGATGCGAGCTTCGCATCGCGTTGTTACAATGGAGGCATCCAGCTCTCGCCCAAAGGATCGCCGAATGGAAGTCTTGGAGATCGAATCTCTCGCCGACCCGCGTGTGAAGGAAAAGCTGCATGAATTGCGTCAGACGGACAACTTCAGTAACATTATCTACCTAGTCCGCACTTACGTTTTTCTCGCCCTCGTCATTGCCGGCACAATCGCGTTTCATCAGACGCAAATGACGCAGGGGTGGCACTGGGCGTGGAACCTTCCCGTGTTCCTGGTCGCGATCGTGCTGGTCGGCGCGGGGCAGCATCAACTCACGGGGTTGGCCCATGAGGCGTCGCATCATCTGTTGTTCGCCAATCGATTCGCGAACGATTTGGCGGCCGACTGGCTCTGCATGTTTCCGCTGTTCGGATCCATCCAGCATTATCGCTTGCAGCATTTGGCCCATCATCAGTTCGTGAACGATCCGAACCACGATCCGGACGTTTCGCAACTGCAAACGAGCGGGCATTGGCTCGATTTTCCGATCGAACGGGCGAAGTTCGTCGCCACGCTGATTCGGCAACTTTGGCCTGTCAACCTTTTCCGCTACATGCGGATTCGAGCGGCGTACAACGCGATTCCGACGGACAAGAACCCGTACCTCAAGAAGGGCTGGAAGCCGACCAAGACGACGGTTCGCCTCGGCATCCTCTATATCGTCGCGCAACTCATCTTGACGGCGACGCTCGTATGGCTGGAGCAGCCGTTGCGGCTCGCCATCGCTCCGGGCGCCTTATGGCTCGGCGCCATGCTTCTTTTCGGCCGACTGCCCGACACGATGTATCACCAGAGCCGAGTGCATCCGGTCATCTCGATGCGTTCGATGACGCTGATGCGTCTGACGTATGTCACCCTCCTTTTCCAGACGCTAGGTTGGCTCAGCCTGTATGTCACGCCTTATGCGGGGATGTATTGGGGTGTGCTGTGGGTCGTGCCGATCTTCACGTCGTTTTCCTTCTGCATGATCCTGCGGCAAATCGTGCAACATGGAAACGGCGACCGCGGGAAACTCAACAACACACGTGTATTTCGCGTGCATCCGTTTCTTCGCCACGCAGTTTTTCCGATGGGGCAGGATTACCATCTGCCGCACCATTTGTTCTCCAGCGTGCCGCACTATCGGTTGCGGGAACTGCATGAGTTCTTAATGCAGTGCAAGGAGTATCGCGCAGAGGCTGTGGAAGTGGAGGGCTACTTCTACCCCTACGCGCAGCCGCCCGCGAAGCCGACGGTGGTGGACGTGCTCGGCCCCCGATTTTCGCGTCGGGCCGACGAGGTGTACATCGACGACGATGTGCTCGCGAACGAATTGATCGACGAGCGCGACGAGATTCTGCGCAAGGGGGACGAGGAGCGGCGCAAGCGAAGAGAAGAAGTTGCAAAGTAGTCGGGCCGCGTCCGGCCCCCTCTCCCCATTGGGGAGAGGGGGCTGGGGGAGAAAGCGGCGCATAAGGATGATGTTTTGCAGCAAGCCCCAGGGTAAGCGCAGCGCACCCTGGGGATCGCAGCGCCCGATACCAATTGCAAATTTCCGCAAGCGCGGAAATCGCGGTGCGGCGCCTGGCTGAAGCAAGGGACGATGATCGAAGTCATTTCGTCGCCGACCGGGGTGCAGATCCGCCAACCAATCCTGCGTAGGAAAAACGCACATTCATCTCGCCAGCCGCCGAACGTCTCGGGCTACTGCTTTGATCTGCACGCGGCGAACCGAGGCGAACGCAATGGGACGACCATACGTCCCACCGGGTGCTACCAAATTGCTGCCAAATGCTCCCCGAGGCGCCAGATCGCTTCAAACAGCAAGAGCCGCAAGTTGTGAACTTGCGGCTCTCTGCATCGTAGCGAGGGCGACGGGATTCGAACCCGCAACCACCGGATCGACAGTCCGGTACTCTAACCAGTTGAGCTACGCCCCCAATCGCTGCTCCGGCGAAGCGGAACATGCATCTCTGACCCCAATTCTACATCCGCGGTTCGCGACGGCAACGGGCAAAAATCGGCGATCGCATGTCTTTCGGACTGAACGGAAGGCCACGAGGGGCCGCTTTCCTTCGGCGCGGGGTTTGCATTTTCCTTGACGGGCTCGTGTTCCGCCCGGATGCTCGAGTCCACACCTATCAGGAGTTGCAACCATGCGAGCCGTGCTTACCGTATGCTTCCTGGCCATTCTGGCGCCTGCGAGCGCTCGGGCCCAGGTTCAATTCGTGCCGTACAACCCCGTGCTGCCGCCGTTCCGGTCGGTCAGCTTTAGCCGCGACGTTCTGCCGCCGCTCATCGTCAACCCGGCGCCGGCGAATCAGGTTTTCGTCGTCATTGATGCCAATGATCTGATGGCCCGCCGCACCATCGTGGATTTGGCGGCCCCTCTGGCCGGCGATTCGCGTTACGGCGTCAACCCGGTTTTGGGCAACGTCATCTCGCCGTTCATGGTTGATAGGAACATCATCCCTGCGGGATTGCCCGTCGTGGCTGATTCGAACTACGCCGTCCATGCGGCCATCGCATCGGTGGCGCCTGGCTTGAATGCACAGCGCACTGTGGTTTCGGCGACTGCCGCTCCGGTCGCGGAATCGAGGCCGCCGATCACGCTTGCTTCGATCAAGCCGCAGAATGCCCGGCCCAACGATGCGCGGTATCCCGGCTGGTTCGTGCTTTCCGAGACGGACATGGCGGAACGCCTGCGTCTGACGCCGGCTCAAAAGGCCGAAATCGAAAAGGCAACGGACGAAAAGACCGGCGGAGTGCGTTCCGCGGAAATCAACTCGGATGAAGAGAATCGCCAATACGCAACTCAACGTCGTGCCAGCCGCGAACGCTTCCTGCAGATGCTGTCGGTCGAACAGCAGCAGATGTGGACCCAGCTGACCGGCGATCCATACGAATTTCGACCGAACTAATCGGTTCCCTCTCCGCCGCTCCAAGGGCGTGCGGCATACGGTCTCGCTACAATGAGCCGTATGTCGTACGCCCTTGCCACGCTCTGGTACGAACGGCAACGCTTTTTCCCCGGCGTCCTCGCGGTGGCGTTCAGCGCGTTGCTGATCGCATTGCAATGCGGGTTGCTGCTGGGGCTCTTCTCGATCACCTCCATCCCCATCGATATGTCGAAAGCCGACATCTGGGTCGGCCATCCGGAAGTGCCGAGCGTCGATCTGGGCCGGCCGATTCCGGAGCCGTGGCTTGCGTATCTCGCCGGGCCGGAAATCGAGCGGATCGAGCCCTACATGGAAGGCTTCGCATACTGGAGCAAGCCGACCGGGGGCATGGAACTTTGCATCGTCATCGGCTCACGGCTGCAGGAAGATTCGCTCGGCGCCTTGAAGCAACTCACGCCGACGCATCGTGCATTGATGGCGGAGCCGGGAACCGTCGTCGTGGACGAAAGCGAGTTCGACCGGCTCGGCATCTCCAAAATCGGCGACACGGCCGAGATCATCGGACGGCGGGTACGGGTGATGGGGACCGTTTCCGGCCTTAAGAGTCTCGCGGGCCCCTATGTGTTTTGTTCGCTCGATACGGCAAGGATGCTGTTGCGCCCGCCGCCGAACCAAGTGACTTTCTTGCTCGCCAAATGCTACGATTCGGCCGATGCCCCGAAGGTCGTCGAGCGGTTGCGAAACTATCCTCGCAAGCTCTCCGCATTCACGGCGGACGACTTTTCCTTTCGCAGCCGCTGGCATTGGCTGACGAAGACGAAGGCAGGCGTGGCACTGAGCCTCGCGGCGTTTCTCGGATTGCTGGTCGGCACGGTGGTGACGTATCAGACGCTCAAATCGGCGACCCTGGCATCGCTGAAAGAGTTCGCAGTGCTGCGGGCCCTCGGCATTCCGCGCTGGCGGATGGCGATGGCGGTGCTTGCGCAGTCGTTTTGGGTCGGCGCCGCGGGAATCGTATTCGCCATTCCCAGCGTGTTTCTGATTGCTCGCCTGGGAGCCGAGATTGGGGCGAAGATCATTCTTCCCTGGTGGCTCATTCTGGCGTCCGTCATCATCACCATGTTGATGGCGTTGCTCTCGGGGCTGCTGGCGCTGCGTAGCCTGCGGCAAATCGAACCCGTCTCCTTGCTGCGGTAAACGTAGTGCGCTGTAGGGAACGCCCTCCGTGGCGTTCCGCCTAAGGCGAGCGGCAGGAGTTAGTCTACCTCCCTCTCCCTCCGGGAGAGGGTTGGGGTGAGGGCGCCATTTCTCGCGTAACGCCACGTCGCACGCCCTCACCCCCGGCCCCTCTTCCGAACTCTCCCGAAAGGAGAGGGGAGCAATGCAGGCGCCGCTCGCCTAACTGGACGCCCACATCCCCGACTATTCACACTCCGCGATCCTGCTTGCGCCTTAGTAGCGATCGCGTGGGCAATCCGGAATCGCTAAGAGCCTATCCGAATAACCGTCTTGAGCGTATAATATCCGTGCAGCTGCACTTCGGCACGGCTGCATGGA
>JAIEPT010000333.1 GCA_019748295.1 Gemmataceae bacterium
CCGAAGGTCTCACACGGGCCGACCGAAGGTCTCACACGGGCCGACCGAAGGTCTCACACGGGCCGACCGAAGGTCTCCATCATCCGCCCGAATGCGTCACGCCCAGACCGCGGTCTGGAGACGTCGTCCCCGGAAGCGTCATGGAGACCTTCGGTCGGCCCGTGTGAGGCAGTCAGAGACCGCCCCGCAACGAACACGCGGACCGCTTGGGCATCACGAGACTTCTGCGTGATCCTGTACCAGCCGCCTAACAGCGGCTGCTCGCCAACATCCGAAGCCTGGCATAGGATGATCGGCGAAACTCTACGCCAACTCCGAGCTTTTCGCCGATGAAATACGTCATCGTCATTCCCGATGGATGTGCCGACGAACCCCAGGAATCGCTGGGGGGCAAAACGCCTTTGCAAGCAGCCCACACGCCGAATATGGACCGCGTCGCCCGCATGGGCGTCGTCGGCCGAACCGACAACGTCCCGCCGACGCTGACGCCCGCCAGCGACGTCGCCACGCTGAGCCTGTTCGGTTACGACCCGCTCGAGGTCTATACGGGCCGAGCGCCGCTGGAAACGGCGGCGATGGGGATTTCCCTCGGTCAGGGCGATTGGGCCATTCGCTGCAATCTCGTCAACGTCGACCGCGACGAGATGCGAGACTTCACGGCCGGGCACATCACCAACGAGCATGGCAAGGCCCTCATCCAAACGATGCAAGAGAAGTTCGGCGGCCCCGTTCGCTTCGGCGGGCTACAGGGGAGACTCGAATTCCATGCGGGCGTCAGCTACCGCAACATCCTCGTCTACCGCGGCGCCGACGCTCCCTTCGGTTCCGACACCAAAACGCAGCCGCCGCACGATATTCCCGACAAGCCGATCGCCGGCCATGTGCCCAAGGGGGCGGGGAGCGATTTGCTGAACCACCTCATGACCGAAAGCCGAGCGTTGTTCGCGGATCATCCGACGAATCAAGCACGCCGCGCGGTCGGGCAGAAACCGGCCACGCAAGTATGGCTGTGGGGCCAGGGCCGGGCGCCGTCGCTGAAGAAGTTTCAGGACGTCTACGGCAAAAAGGGAGCGATCATTTCCGCCGTCGATCTGGTTCGCGGCGTCGGCATTCTCCTCGGCTGGAAGCGGATCGATGTGCCCGGGGCTACCGGCTACCTTGACACCGACTACGGCGCGAAGGGCCGCTACGGCATCGAAGCTCTCAAGGATCACGATGTCGTCTGCGTTCATGTGGAGGCGCCGGACGAGGCGAGCCATGAAGGACGCGCGGACGAGAAGGTGAAGGCACTCGAGCGGATCGATTACGACATCGTGAGGCCGATGCTCGAAGCGTTGCCGCGGTACGGCGATTGGCGCATTCTGGTGTCGCCCGATCACCGCACGCCGCTGCGGACGCGAGCCCATAGCTACGGCATGGTGCCTTTCGCGATTGCGGGGACCGGAGTCGAAGCGAAGGGGCAAACGAGCTACGATGAGGTGGTCGCCGCCTCTGCGGATTTGGAATTCAAGCAGGGCTGGCGGCTGATGAAGTGGTTCTTGGGGTAACCGTTCAAAGCCCAGGGGCGAGCGCAGCGAGTTCCTGGGTTCGCTTGGCGACAGAGTCGAGATGAGAAAGTCGAGAGTAGACAAGAAGGCCTGCGGCTTGCTGTCGTCTCTTCTCTACTTTCTACTCTCTTGCATCTACTCTCTCGCGAAGCGATCCCAGGAGCTCGCTGCGCTCGCCCCTGGGCTTGAATAGTATTCGCGGTTAGTCCCGTTCGCCGTTTGCGTCCTCTCTGGAGGAGGTCCGTCGCATGCATCGCTGGTCGTTTGTTCTCGTGGCTGTGTTCGCCTTGTTCCCTTTTGCGTCTGCCCAGGAAAAGGGGACCACGGTTCCGCTTGTTGTGACGTGGCATGGACAATCGTTCTTCACGGTGAAGTCGCCCAAGGGGACGACGATCGCTTTCGATCCGCACTTCGTGACCGCCTACGGCCGACCCGAAGGCTTGAAGGCCGATGCCGTCACCATCAGTCACAACCACACCGACCACACGGCCCTCTATGTGATCGAGAATGCCAAGGAGGCGAAAGTGCTTCGCGGACTCACGGAGCGGGCCAACAAGACGGCCGAGTGGGCTCCCGTCGATACGGCCGTGAAGGACGCGAAGATCTATTCGGTGAATCTTTACCACGACAGTTCCGAAGGGATGCAGCGAGGAAAGAATGCCGCCTTCGTCGTCGAACTCGACGGATGGCGCATCTGTCACCTGGGCGACCTCGGGCACAAGTTGACGCCGGAGCAACTTAAAAAGATCGGCAAAGTGGATGTGCTGATGGTTCCCGTGGGCGGCATCTACACGCTCAACGGCAGCGAAGCCCAGGAAGTGGTCGAGCAGATTCGGCCGAAAGAGTACATCTTCCCCATGCATTACGGTACGAAGGTGTTCGACGAAGTGCTCCCCGTCACTGAGTTTCTGGACGGCGTGGAAAAGGCTCGCATCGCCGTTTCCGACGACAACAAGGTAACCCTCAATCGCGACCCGCAGCGTCCCCGCCCGCTGATCGTGCAGCTCCACTACTGGCCCAAAGGCAAGTGACCTAAGGCGAGCGGCAGGTACTAGCCTGCCTCCCTCTCCCGGAGGGAGAGGGGAGAAATGCAGGCGCCGCTCGCCTAATAATCGCGGAGCAACGGCGTGGTGCTTCAACTTGCTAACCACCGCGAAAGCAGGTGCGTGCGGCGAACCCGAGCGAAATAGTTGTCGCGGGCGGGAAGCGGAAGCTACAATCGAAGCCGTTGACCCCACCGATACTGATTTTCGAAGGAAGGTTCGTCATGCGTTCGCGGTTCGCATGGTTCGGCGCATTCATCGCCGCCGGCGTTTTCGCTCTGTCCACCGGCGTCGGCTTCGCCCAGGACACGAAGGAAGAGAAGAAAGACCGAGACGTCTTCAACTACGAAGCCCAAAAGTCGGCCAAGGACGCCAAGCGGATCGTCTTCATCGCCGACAAGGGAACCCACGGCGCCCGCGGCAATCACGAGTTCGTGGCCGCTGCCGTCTACCTGGCCCGCACCATCAACGACAACTACCCCAACGCCTACGCCACGGTCCACACCACCGGCAACTGGCCCAAGGACCTGTCGTTCGCCGACTCCGTCGTGGTGCTCCTCAATCACGGCGGCCCCGCGGCCGACAACAAGCATGTGCAAGAAGCCATGAAACGCGGCGCCGGCTTCGTCGCCATTCACTATGGAGTGGAAGTCAACAAGGGGAACCAGGGCAAGAACTACCTGGAATGGATGGGCGGCTATTTCGAACCGTTCTGGTCGGTGAATCCCCACTGGACCGCCAACTTCAAGGACATCCCCAAGCACGAAACTACCCGCGGCGTGAAGCCTTTTTCGACCAACGACGAGTGGTATTACCACATGCGTTTCGTGGACGACATGAAGGGCGTGACGCCGATACTTTCCGACCTTCCTTCCGTGAAAACGATCGCGGGCGGCAAGGACAAGGCGCAATCGCATGGCGGCAATCCCGATGCCTACAAGGCCGTGGAAGCCGGCAAGGCTCAGGTCGTCGCTTGGGCGTACGAACGTGCTGACGGCGGCCGCGGCTTCGGCTTCACCGGCCTGCACAAACACGACAACCTCGGCCTGGAAAGCGTTCGCACGCTGCTCGCCAATGCCGTGGCATGGTCCGCGAAGCTGCCCGTGCCGGAAACCGGCGTCCGCACGACGCCGCTCGACCGCAGCGGTTTGCAGCAACTCATCGACGACGGCGACCTCGCGAAGAAGCGCGGGCACTAACGTCAGAGCCCGAGCGCCAGCGAGGGTTTCGCATCGACGCTGGGAGAAGCAAGGCAGCTTCTTCCAGCGTCTTTTTTTGTGCCAAACCGTACTCGACACACCCTACAATGATTGACAGTTTCGGCTCAACTGGGATGCGGAAAACGGCAGGATCGATACAGTGTCCAGCCAGCGAGAATCGACCAATCGATAACGTAATTCGACACTTACATCACGGCCTTTTCGCTGGTATGGCTTTTGCGAGCCGTATCTCGGAACAGCCGCTTCAACACATCCCGCCGACGATCTTTGACGCTCCCCGCGCCGAACGTCGGCTTCCCTGGAGTTTTCATGGACCAGAACCGCTTCACCGAGAAATCGCTCGAAGCCCTCAGCGGGGCGCAGCGGTTAGCCTCCAAGCTGTCGCATCAGCAGATGGACGCCGAGCACCTGCTCATGGCCCTGCTCGATCAAGAACGCGGGCTCGCTTCTTCCATCCTCGCGAAGGCGGAAACGCCGGTCGATGCGCTCAAGATCAAGCTGCATCGGGAACTCGAAAAGCTGCCCCGCGTCTCCGGCGGCAGCGATCAGGTCGGCATGACCAGCCGGCTCAATCGCGTCATCGGCAACGCGGAAGACGAAGCGAAAAAACTCAAGGACGACTACGTTTCCGTCGAGCATTTCCTGCTCGCACTCTGCGACGACAACGGCACGGCCGGCAAGCTGCTGAAGGAATTCGGCATGAACCGGGCCCGCCTATCGTCCGCGCTGCAGCAAGTGCGCGGGCATCAGCGCGTCACGTCGCCGAACCCGGAAGCGACCTACGAATCGCTCGAAAAGTTCGGCCGCGATCTCACGCAGGCGGCGGCTCAGGGGAAGCTCGATCCCGTCATCGGCCGGGATGAGGAGATTCGCCGGGTGGTGCAGGTGCTGTCGCGGCGCACGAAGAACAACCCCGTCCTCATCGGCGAACCCGGCGTCGGCAAGACGGCGATCGTCGAAGGGTTGGCCCAGCGCATCATCCGCGGCGATGTGCCGGAAGGGCTGAAGAACAAGAAGATCGTTTCGCTCGACATGGGCGCCCTCGTAGCCGGGGCGAAGTATCGCGGCGAGTTCGAGGAACGGCTGAAGGCGGTCCTCAAGGAAGTGCAGGAATCGCAGGGCACGATCATCCTCTTCATCGACGAACTGCATACCGTCGTCGGCGCCGGCAAAGGCGAAGGGGCGATGGACGCGGGCAACCTGCTCAAGCCGATGCTCGCTCGCGGAGAAATGCATTGCATCGGCGCCACCACGCTCGATGAATACCGAAAGCACATCGAAAAGGACGCGGCCCTGGAACGCCGATTCCAGCCGGTCAACGTCGATCAGCCGACGGTGGAAGACACGATCTCCATCCTCCGCGGGCTGCGCGAGCGATACGAAGTGCATCACGGCGTCCGCATCAAAGACGCCGCCCTCGTGGCCGCGGCGGTGATGTCGAACCGCTACATCAGCGATCGCTTTTTGCCGGACAAGGCGATCGACCTTATCGACGAAGCCGCTGCGAAGCTGCGCACCGAGATCGACTCGATGCCGGCGGAGTTGGACGAACTGCACCGCAAGACGATGCAGCTTCAGATCGAACGCGAGGCTCTGCGGAAGGAAACCGACCCCGCCTCCCGCGATCGGCTCGCCAAGCTCGAAAAGGAACTCGCCGATGTGAAGGAGAAGGCCGACGCCCTCCGCGCCCAGTGGGATGCGGAGAAAGGCGGCGTGCAGAACCTTCGCACGCTCAAAGAACAGATCGAGCAGACGAAAGTCGAAATCGAACAGGCGGAGCGCCGCTACGACTACGGCAAAGTGGCGGAGCTGAAGTTCGGCAAACTCAATGAACTGGAGCGCAAGCTCAAGACGGAGGAAGAAACCGCCTCCATCCAGGCAGGCAGCGGTCAGCGGCTGGTCAAGGAGGAAGTGAGCGAGGAAGACATCGCGAAGGTCATCAGCCGATGGACCGGCGTGCCCGTCGAGAAGCTGCTCGAAGGCGAAATCCAGAAGCTGCTGCATCTAAACGAAGAATTGCACAAGCGAGTCATCGGCCAGGAGGAAGCGGTCACCGCGGTGGCCGAAGCGGTGATCCGCGCGCGATCAGGCCTGAAGGATCCGAACCGCCCGATCGGTTCGTTCATCTTCCTGGGCCCCACCGGCGTCGGCAAAACCGAGTTGGCCCGGGCGCTGGCCGAGTTCCTGTTCGACGACGATCGGAACATGATCCGCATCGACATGTCGGAGTATCAGGAAAAACACACAGTCGCCCGCCTGGTCGGCGCTCCGCCAGGTTACGTCGGTTTCGAGGAAGGCGGCCAACTCACGGAGGCCGTGCGCCGCCGGCCGTATTCGGTGGTCCTTTTCGACGAAATCGAAAAGGCCCATCCGGACGTGTTCAACGTCTTCCTGCAGATCCTCGACGATGGCCGACTGACCGATGGCCAGGGCCGCACCGTGGACTTCAAGAACTCCATCGTCATCATGACGTCGAACGTCGGCAGCCAGCGAATCCTCAACTTCACGGGATCGTTCGGGGATGAAGCGTACGACGAGATGAAGGACGCGGTACTCGAGGAGATGCGCAAGCATTTTCGCCCCGAGTTCCTCAACCGCGTGGACGAGATGATCGTCTTCCACTCGCTGGACGAGTCCCACTTGAAGGACATCGTGATGATCCAGATGGGCCGACTGCGTCGCCGATTGGAAGAGCGGAACATCAACCTGGTTCTGACGGATGCCGCGAAGACGCATCTGGTCCGCGTGGGCTACGATCCCAGCTACGGCGCTCGACCCATTAAGCGCGCGATCCAACGGGAGATCGAAAACCCGCTGGGCCGAGCGTTGCTGGAAGGCAGCATCCGCGACGGTTCAAATGTGGTCGCGGACTACGACGTCAAAGCCGGCACGATGACGTTCCGCGGCAAGTGATGCGTGACCCCGTTTAGCGGGGAGCCGTAGGCGACCAGCGAGCCCCCCGTGGTCGAGCTATTTCGAATCCGGCGCCTTAGAAGGGGGAGGTAAGATGTAAGCAGCAAGTTGGTTGCCGCCGTAGCATCCAGCGAAAAAAGCAATGACATACAAGAACCAAAGACGACGAACTCGAGCAATTATTCCACCTAAATCAGCGTGCGCGATTCGCCGCAGCATCTTTCGCACCAACCCGAAGCGTCATAACGCTTCGGGCTAAATTTGGTACCTAGAAGCTTCGCCGCGGATTTTCTGCGACGCCGCCTTGGCAGGAGCCTCGCCCTCCCGGTCCGCGGCCGAAGCTGACGTCTTCCCGGTATTCGTCATTTTTCCGCTTTTCGCTTGGAGTACGGCTGATCGGAGCACAAACTCTAGAGGCTTGCACACTTCCTTCCGATCCGCATTCAAGGCAGCCGCATGATCTGCATCACGATCAATCAGGAATCGCGCCGCCTCGCACTCGCCGACATGCTCAATGCTGGACGCTTCGGCGATCTGCTCGAAGTGCGGCTCGATCGCTTCGGCAAGGCTCCGGACTTGGGCGAATTGATGACCGCCAAGCAGAAGCCGATCATCATGACGTGCCGGCGCGGCGCCGATGGCGGACAGTGGGACGATTCGGAAGCGGAACGGCTCGCCATTCTGCGGCAATGCATCATCAGCAAGTCCGACTATGTCGATATCGAACTCGACGTCGCCGACGACATTCGGCCTTTCCCCGGCGCCAAGCGCGTCATCAGCTACGTCAATCTGGAAGAAACGCCCGAGGATATTCAGGCGATCTACGACGAATGCCGGAACAAGAAGCCGGACGTCGTGAAGCTGGTGACGAAGACGCGCACGCCGGAAGAGGCCTGGCCTTTGGTGCAGATCGTCGCGAAGGCAACGGTCCCCACGGTCGTCATGGGGCTCGGCAAAGCGGCGACGATGCTTGCGATCCTGGGTCAAAAGATCGGTGCCCCATGGACCTACGCCGCCCTTGAGCGCGGCATGGAAGCCTATCCCGGCCAGCCGACGGTGGACGATCTGCTCGACGTGTGGCAGTTCCGCAGCATCGACAAATCGACTCGCTTCGTCGGCATCGTCGGCCAGGGCCCGCGCGAGATCATGACGGCCGCGGCTCTGAATGCCCACTTCGTGGAGATCGGCGTGTCGCTCCGCTGCTTGCCGCTCGAAGTGGGGAGCCTCAAGGTGTTTCGCAAGCTGATCGACATCGTGAAGATGGTGGCGGTCGTCGTGGATGACGCGAATCAGGCCCGCATGATGGAGTTCGCTCCCGAAATGCATGGCGTCGCCAAATCCACGAGCACGATCGACCTGCTCGTCCACAAGGACGAAACGCTGCATGGCTTCCATGCCGAAGGGCAGGCGGCGTTGGCCGCGTTTCAGTCGGTGATGGCGAAGAAATACGGCGGCGAACATCCGATGAAGGGCCGGCAGATCGTGATCGTCGGCGTGAATGCCGCGGCCCGACTTATTGCCGAGGAAGCCGTCAAGCAGGGGGGCAGCCCGATCCTCGCGAGCCAGGACAAGAAGAAAGGCGGCGAACTCGCGAAGCAATTGGGCTGTCGCTTCATCGGTCTGGAGGCCGTCTACAGCACGATGCATGATGTGGTCGTGTTCGCGTCCGACGAATCGACCGAGGCACGCAACTGCACCCTGAAGCCCGGCTACCTCAAGCCCGGCATGGTCGTGATGGACCTGACCGGTTCGCTGACCGCGACGCCGTTCCTTGCGGGCGCTCAGGACAGGGCATGCGAAATCGTCCCGGCCGCGGATTTGTTCTTCGACCGCATCGGTTACGTCGCGAAGCTGTTGACGAGCAAGCCGGCGGCACGAGCGACGCTGGAGAAAGCGATTCCAGATCGGTTTTTGGATTAGTAGCAGACGTGGTTAGCCGCGACGCGCAGCGGAGCGCGGACAGCGCACCCCGGGAACGCATGGTGCGCTGTCCGCGCTCCTCTGCGCGTCGCGGCTAACCACGTTTGCGCCGCTTGACCCTTCATCTTGCACTTGCGACAATAGATGTGTCGGTTCAACCGACGCCTGCCCTCCCTCCCGCTTGCGCCCATCCCAGCTCGGGCCCTTCGCGCGGATGATTTTCCGGAATTGGATTTCGCTTCATGAGCAATCGTCGCATCGGACTTTGGCTCGTCGGCGCATGGGGCGGCGTTTGCTCCACCGCCGTCCTGGGCCTCGCCGCGCTCCGCAAGAATCTCATCGACAGCGTCGGCCTCGTTTCCGAAAAACCTGAGTTCGCCCACCTCGATCTCGACGGAGCCGACTCGTTCGTCATTGGCGGCCACGACATCCGCAAATCCAGCTACTGGCAGTCCGTTAGCGAACTGCACCAGCGAGCCAACATCTTCGACGAACGCCTGCTTGAAGGCTGCAAAGCCGATCTCGACGAGTGGGACAAGAACATCCGCCCCGGCACCATCTACGGCAGCGGCCCGACGATCTCGAAGTTGGCCGACTGGTCCGACGTGCAACGCGTGGACACGCCGCGTGCGGCAGTGCAGCGGATCCAGCAGGATCTGAAGGATTTCCAGGCTCGCCACAAGCTCGATCAAGTGATCGTCGCGAACGCGTCGTCCACCGAGCCGCCGTTCCAGATCGACGACAGCTATTCGACGATCGCCAAGTTCGAAGCGGCCCTGGACAACAAAGAGAGCCGAATCCCCGCGAGCACGCTCTATGCGTGGGCGTCGCTCGACCTCGGCATGCCGCACGTGAACTTCACGCCGTCGCTCGGCGCCTCGTTCCCCGCCGCGATGGAGCTTTGCCAAAAGCGCAAGACAACGACGACGGGCAAGGACGGCAAGACCGGCGAAACGCTGATGAAGACGGTCCTTGCCCCCATGTTCAAGCACCGCAATCTGCAAGTGCTGAGCTGGGTGGGCCACAACATCTTCGGCAACCGCGACGGCGTGGTGCTCGATGACCCCGTGAATAAGGCGAGCAAAGTCCAGACGAAGGACCAGGTCATTTCCTCGATCGTCGGCTATAAGCCGAACACGTTGGTGACGATCGAGTACATCCCGTCGATGGACGACTGGAAGACAGCGTGGAACCACATCCACTACCGGGGCTTCCTCAACACGAAGATGATTCTGCAGTTCATCTGGCAAGGATGCGACTCGATCCTCGCCGCCCCGCTCCTGCTCGACAGCGTCCGCTTCACCGCCCTTTGTCAACGCCGCGACGAATACGGCGCCCCGCGTCAACTGGCCTGCTTCTTCAAAAGCCCCATGGGCACCGACGAGCACGACTTCTTCGTGCAGTACGCCGAGTTGGTGCAATACGCCCGGGCCATCAAGAAGTAAACGAACGACCGTTTAGTTTAGCGGGGAGCCGTAGGCGACCGCACACGATGATTCGCTAACCGGGGTGACCATGCTCGAGGGACTCGACTTTTCGGACTTGCGGGAGAAAGTCTCGAAGCAAGTTGAAGCGTTTCTCACGAAGTGCCGGACGAAAGCCCCGGACGAAACGTTCTACGGCCTTGCGATCTGCATCGACGGCGACGTCACCTCGCTGGTCTTCCGCGCGAACAGCGAACAATCGCTCGAGCATTCCGGCGACCGTTTTTTCATCGACGACTGGCCGTGCACGGACAAGAAGGCAGCCGACGCGAACAAGGCGCTGACCGCGCTTTGGGAACAGTTCCGTACCGAGATCGATTCGTCGGAAGCGTCCGACGATGCCCGACGCGCGATGCGCAAACGCTGCCTCGAAACGCTCGTCAACGGCCTGCGCGATTTCCGCCGCCTCGCCGCCACGAGCATCTCCGCCGATTTCGGCCTCTTCGTCTACGACCCCGATCCGGAAGTTCCGGGCGAAGCATTGCAGATCGCGAAGTTCCTCAATTCGCCCGCGACTTACGAAGCGTTCGCCGATCCCGATAACGGATGTCCGTTTGCGTAATGAGACTGGGCCGCACGGCGCCGCTGGGGATCCTCTTCGCGTCGTGCGATGCATGCGGGGCAGTACCAGGGCGCCGGTTCCTTGACCGGTCGCGGGCTGCGTTTGCGGCAGGTCGCGCAGAGGTAGCGTTTGCCCTTGTACGTCGTCTTAGGGCGATTCTGCTTGCCGCTGCGGAACACATTGCGAGCCATCGCATCCCTCCCTTCCGCATTGTAAGCCGCGAGGCACGGGACTGCATCGCGAAGCGGTCGTAGAACATCCGTCTACCGTGCACTCCACTTTCGCATGAAAGGAAGATCCATGCGTTTTGCCGCCCTGTGTCTTGCCTGGGCGATGGCCGCCCTTCCCGCCTGGGCTCAGGGGGATGGCCTCGCGGGCAACTGGAAGGCGACGATTCTCGAAGACAATCAGTTCGCCTCGTTTTGGCTGCTTCACTTCGAAGGCTCGGGCGAGAAGCTCACGGGTTCCGTCACCAGCCTCAAAGCCATCCCGCCCACCAAAATCTCGGCCATCGAAGCGAAGGGCGATCTGCTCACCTTCGGGTTGACGCTGCAGAACGGCATCAAGTTCAGCTTCGAGGGCAAAATGCCTCGAGCGGGCGCCAAGAAGATATACGGCACCATCGCCCGCGGAGTCGGTTCCATCCCGGTGACGCTCGAACTGACGGTTGCGAAGAACCAATACGAACTCAACCGCGAGATGGTGCTGCGGACGCCCAGCGATCCGCGCGTGTTCGCGGCCACGCTCGACCTCATCAATGAAGCGAAGAAGGAAAAGGTCGCCGCCAAGGATCTGCAGGAGTGGGTGGAAACCGCCCTCCAATCCACGGACGCCTACGGCCCGCGCTGGCAGACCGACTTCAGCATCAAGGCGACCGAGGCACTCTCCAAGAACGAGTTCTATGACCAAGCCGCGACTGTGGGCCAATCGTTGCTGAAGCAACTCGACGCGAAGACCCCCGCCGATGCCCAACTCCGCATCCTCGGCGTCGTCGGCGAAGCGTTAGGCAAAGCGGGCCGCAAGGAAGAAGCGACGGCGTTGCTCGCGAAAGCCGACAAGCTGGAGATGCAGGCCTACAAGGAGCATGCGGACAAGGGCCTTGGCTATAAGTCGGAGGCCTTCAAGGGCCGCAAGGGGAAGAGCAATCGGGCCGTGCTCGTCGAACTCTTCACGGGCGCCCAGTGCCCGCCGTGCGTCGCCGCCGATATGGCTTTCGATGGATTGGAAACGACCTACAAGGAAGCGGATGTCGTCTTGCTTCAGTACCACCTCCATGTGCCCGCTCCCGACGCGCTGACCAATGCCGAGAGCGAGGCCCGCGCCGAGTATTACGGCAAAGCCGTTCGCGGCACGCCGTCCACGCTCATCAACGGCAAGCCATCCGCTCCCGGCGGCGGCGGGCCGGATGAGGCGGCGGAGAAATACTCGGAATACCGCGCCGCGATCGAACCCCTGCTGGAAAAGGAAGCCGGCGTCAGCTTGAAGCTTTCCGCCGTTCGCAAGGAAGGAAAGATCGACATTCAGGTCGGCGTCCAGAGCGAGGCGAAACTCGGCGAGAAGACGAAGCTCCGCGTCGTGGTCGTCGAAGACTGGGTCCGCTATCGCGGCCGCAACGGCCTGACCTACCATCACCGCGTCGTCCGCGCCATGCCCGGCGGAGCCGAGGGTTTCGCGGTTGCGGACCAGAAGGTGTCCGTGGACGTGAGCGAACTTCGCGCGAAGCTAAGCAGATATCTCGACAACTTCGAGAAGAACGAAGACCCGTTCCCCGACGCCCAACGCCCGATGCGTCTGCGCGATCTGCACGTCGTCGCGTTCATCCAGGATGACGCGACCAACGAAGTGCTGCAAGCAGCCAGCCTGCCGGTGAAGGAATAACCGGTCGAGTCGAGTTGAAGCGAAGCTGACAAATGGTGTGGTTTTGTTGTGGAAGCTTCGCTGCTTCCACAACAAAACCACGTGCCGGCGTTTTCGTCGTTAGCGCCGTTCTCCCATCGTTTCATGTATTGGACAGCACGAATCGCATATAGTCGCGGATGCCTTGGCGATCCACATCGACGGCGACTTCGACGTTCGGGATGGGACGCACCCACGCTCGGCGATCGAAGACGCTCATGCCGCGCGTCAGGGCGCCGGCGCTCTCCACATCCACCGCCATCGATTGGACGTGAAGCCGATCCGGCAACGCGACGCCGATGACGCCTAGCACGTCTTTGAGGTGGAACCCTTCGATGCCGTAGAGATTCGATGTGGCCGCGATGCCGTAAGGGGCGATGCGGCGGAGGAAGCCGCGGGTGGGCGAATCGGCGGGGAGTTCCAAGAGATCGGTGGGCGAAAAGAGCGCCTTTCGCATCAAGTCGAGCGGGATGAGCGTAATCGGGGCGCCGCAATGCAGCACCTGATGAGCGGCGGCCGGGTCGCACCAAAAGTGGAATTCGCTCACCGGCCCCGCGTTGCCAGGTTCATGCATGGAACCGCCCAGCATGACGATGCGCTGAACGAGGTGCGGCAATTCGGCGGAGAAATCCAACGCCCGAGCCAGGGTCGTGGCGGGGCCCATGCAGATGATCGTCAGTTCGCCTGGATTGTCCTTCGCCAGTTCCACCAGCAGCTTTTCGGCCGTCAAAAGGTTGTGCCGGCGGGCGTCCGGAAAGGTGAGAGCCCCCAGTCCCTGCGGGCCATGGATGGCCCGGCCATCTTCGGGGTAATCGGTCGGGATGCCGGCGCCGACGCGGGGCAGGCGCTTCGGGTCGAATTGGTTGAGAAGGATGTGAACGTTGTTGGTCGCTTGATCGGCCGACACGTTCCCTGCGACGGCTCCGATGCCGAGGACGTCGAGGTTCGGATCGTGCAACGCCAGCGCGATCGCGAAAGCCCCATCAATGCCTGGGTCCGCAAGCAGCATCACCTTCTTGGCCATCGTTTCGCCTCCCTCGCGAAAGGAAAAAGGACCCCTCATTATAACGCGCCGTTTCCCGGTTAGCCGCGACGCGCAGCGGAGCGCGGACAGCGCGCCATGCGATCGCATGGCGCCCAGCCCGCGCTCCGCTGCGCGTCGCGGCTAACCACGCGAATAAATCGATGTCGCCGACCGCTTACCCTTCGTCACGGGTGATGAGTGCCTTCAGCGTTTCGGGACGGATCGTTGCCGAAAGCACCCGCACGGACCCGTCTGCGAACAACACCATGAAGCCGGTGGGCTGCCGGAAAAGCCGAGGCGGTCCGCCGTTGGCGTCCAGTGCCGCGTCCTCGGGCTTGGTCCAAGGCACCGCTTTCTCGCTTTCGACCAGCATGATCGTGTTGGAAGAGCCGTCGGTAATCTGAGCGAAGCGAACCTTCTCGAACGGATTCAGAAACAGCGCGGAGGATCCCTTTTTCCCGCCGACGACGACCTGGAATCGCGTCATGCCAGGTTCCGCCGGAGCCGAGGGATTCTCGAAGAGCTTCGGCATCAGCGGAATCAGCTTCTTGTTGTGGTCGCTGTCCCACGGCTCGTCGAGCTTGAACCCCTGGTGCAACCCGGCTTGTTCGAGGTAAGGCAAAACGGCGACGCGCCAGCTAAGCAAGGCCTTGCCGTTCTTGTCGGACGAGGCGGGCGTGGGAAAATGGCGATTCGCATCGGCGTAGCCGTGCATGGCGAGACCGATCTGCTTGAAGTGATTCATCACCTGCGTCCGCGAGGCTGCTTCGCGCGTCTTCTGCACCGCGGGCACCAACAGGGCAATCAGCACGGGGGCCCCTAGCAGCGCAGTGGACTGCAACTCTTCCGGGAGGGGCGCCTTGGCCGTCAGGCCCGTTCCTTTGCGGTCGATGGGCAGCTGGTCCATCCATTCCTCGACTTGCTTGATCGAGCCGATCGCCAGGGCGGGGCCAATCGTTTCGACGGCCTTCTCGATGTCGAAAAGCGAGGCCGCGGGAGCGTTGGCGAGTTTCTGCTCCGCCTCCTGCTTCACTTTGCCGAGCATCATCTTCGCCATGCCGCGCAGTTGCTCCACGCTCTTTTCCGCAGCCTGGGCAGCGTCCTGGTCGCGATATTGCAGAGACACTTCGATGGAGCCTTCCTTCCCCAACTGAATCGCGAGCTGAGCCACGTCGGCCTCAAACACGGGCCGAATCTGGGGCGGCAGTTGACCGAGCGCCTGCGGCGGAATGATGCCGAGATTGCCTGCTGCCACGATGGTGCGCTTTCCTTCCGATGCCGTGCGCAACGCATCGACGAACGGGTTTTTCCCGCCGGCGTCGCCTCGATCCAACGCTTCGACGACCGTCAGCGTTCCCACTTGAATCGTTCGCTTGTCGAGGATGCGGATCGCCATGTCATGACGCACGTAGTACGTTTCCGGTCCGTTCTTGGCTTTGACGATAAGGCGATCAAAGCCTTCGACCGCCTTCTTTTCGTCCACATCCTTCGTCAGGTGGAGATAGGCCGCGAATTCGACCGGGGATCGCCCCGCGCCCGCTCCCGGCATCAATACGACCGTGACGCGATCGATGGTCGAGGGATCGGGGCTGATGCGTTGCTCAATGAGCTTGACGACGTCCGGACCAGACTTCGCCAAGCCGTCCCGATACATCTTCATCATCGGGCTGTTCCACAAATCGTGGGTCCGGATATGGACGAATCCCAGGGCGTGCGACGGCACTTGCCTCAAATCCAGCGGCAACTCTTGGGCGACCGCGGGGGCGGCCCACCAGCAAGCGGCGGCGAATACCAGGAAGCGACTCATGACGATGCTCCATGCAAAGATGTGGGGAGATTTCAGCGGTCGATTGTAACCGAACCGTCATCCCTGGTCAGCAATTCGTTTGCGGAACCTCGCCATTTGCGATGATGCTGGAAACCACGATCCAATTCCAGCGAGCCGCCGGATGAAAACGATCGTCGTCGTTTCGCTCTTGGCTCTGTCCCTTTCCGCGTCCGGCGCGGCGCCGAAAGCGCGCAGTTCTACGCGTCGTCGCGGAGATGGCGGCCGGTGAGCGTCACGAACACGTCTTCGAGACTCGCGTGTCGCGTCGTCAGTCGGGCGAGCGATCGGCTTTGCAAGCGGTCCAGCAATGCGGGCAACGCAATGTGCGGCGCGGAAACGGCGAGGACGCAGGTTTCGTCTTCGCGCCACGCTTTGACGACGGCGGGCAACGCGGTCAACTCGTCGATCTCGACGCTTGCTCCATCCAGCAGCGCGAACTCGATGAGATGGTCGCCGCCGAGCCGGGCGATGAGTTCGGCCGGGGCGCCGAGGGCGATCACTTTGCCGTGATCCACGACCGCGACGCGATCGCACAGCTTCTCGGCTTCATCCATGTAATGCGTCGTGATGAGAACGGTGCGGCCTTCTTCTCGGAGCCGTCGCAAGATGTCCCACAATTGTCGCCGCGATTGCGGGTCGAGCCCGGTTGTCGGTTCGTCGAGAAACAAGAGATCCGGGTTGCCGACGAGGGCGCACGCGATGGCAAGCCGTTGCTTTTGGCCGCCGGAGAGCTTGCCGACATAGGCGTTTGCTTTTTCGGTGAGGCCGACCTGGGCGATCACGTCGTCGGGATTGGGGCCTGCATCGTAGAAGCTGCGAAAGAGGCGCGCGGTTTCGCGGACGGTCAGTTTCTCGGAGAGACGCGTTTCCTGCAACGTAATGCCGAGCCGTTGCCGCAGCTCGCGATTGTCGCCGCTCGCCCAGCGATGGCCCAGGATTTCGACCGTTCCCGAAGTCGGCGTGGAGAGGCCTTCGAGGATTTCGATGGTAGTCGTTTTGCCCGCGCCATTCGGCCCCAGCAAGCCGAAGCACTCGCCGCGTTTCACTTCGAGGTCGAGGCCATCGACGGCTTTCACCGGTTCAGGCCGAGCCGGGTAGACTTTGCGAAGATCGCGGACGTGGATGGCGAGTTCCATTTGCGAGCGATTCCCCATTCAAGTCCAAGCCCAGGGGCGAGCGCAGCGAACTCCTGGGATCGGAGCGTCGGAAGCGCAACATGATTTCGGTCTGGAACCCAGGAGCTCGCGGCGCTCGCCCCTGGGCTTGGAGAACGTCACTGAGATTTGCCGAGTTGGTTCTCTGCGATTTCCAGTGCTCGCAGCAGACCCATCGCCTTGTTCATCGACTCCTCGCGTTCCGCTTCCGGCACGCTGTCCATCACGATGCCGGCGCCGGCCTGAACATAAGCGGTTTTGCCTTTGAGGATCATCGTGCGGAGGGCGATGCACGTATCCATGTTGCCGCTGAAATCGAGGTAGCCGACAGCGCCGCCGTAGGGTCCGCGGCGATGCGGCTCGAGTTCGTCGATGATCTGCATCGCGCGAATCTTCGGAGCACCGCTGAGGGTGCCGGCGGGGAGACATGCTCGCAAGGCGTCCATCGCGGATAGGCCGGGCCGAAGGCGACCGGTCACGTTGCTGCAGATATGCATCACATGGCTGTAGCGTTCGACCGCCATCACGTCGCTGATCTGCACGGTGCCGTAACGAGCCACACGTCCCACGTCGTTGCGACCCAGGTCCACCAGCATGATGTGTTCGGCCCGCTCCTTGGGATCGGCGATCAGCTCGGCGGCGAGGGCTTCGTCTTCTTCGTCCGTCTTGCCGCGGCGGCGCGTGCCGGCGAGCGGACGAATCGTAACCTTGTCCTCCTCCACGCGGACCATGATCTCCGGCGAACTGCCAACGAGGGCGAGATCGGGGCCCGCTTGCACATAGAAGAGAAACGGGCTCGGATTCACGACGCGGAGCGTGCGGTAAATATCGAACGGCGGCGCGGTGGTCTCGGTCGTGAGCCGTTGGCTGAGGACCACCTGAAAGATGTCGCCCGCCTTGATGTATTCGCGAGCTTTCTCGACCGCGGCTTCGTAACCGCCGGGGCCGAAGTTCGAGGTGAACTTCCGTGTCACCTGGCCCACCGGTGCGATATCGACCAGCTTCAAGCCTTCGACGGGCCGATCGAGCCGTTCCACGAGTTCATCGACTCGCTTGCTTGCATCGCGATAACTTGCCTCCGGATTCGCTGAATCGACATGAGCATGGGCGACGACGGCAATCGTCTTCGTGATGTGATCGAAGATGACCATGCGGTCGTAAAACGCGAAGCACAGGTCAGGCAAACCGCGGTCGTCCGGCGGCGCGTTCGGCAACCGCTCGACATAGCGGACCATGTCGTAACCCGCGTACCCGACGGCGCCGCCGCTGAAGCGCGGCAACCCAGGGAGGTGCGGTCCGCGATACTTGGCGATCAGATCCTCCAGCTTCTTGAGCGGATCGTCGATGGTGGTCTCTTCGCGTTGATTCGTGCGAAGGTCCTGCACGACGACGCGTCGATCCCATGCCTGGAAGATGAGGAAGGGGCTGGAGCCGACGAAGCTGTAGCGTCCGACCCGTTCGCCGCCGACGACGCTTTCGAAGAGGAAGGCCCAGGCGCCGTCCTGAATCTTGCGGAAGGCAGAGACGGGCGTGAGCGTGTCGCCGACGAGTTGACGCCAAACGGGGACGACGCTGTGCGACTTGGCGAGTTCCTGGAATTCGGACAGAGACGGTCGATACTGCATGCGGACCTCGCCGAACGATGTCGTTGAGAAGTTGTTTCGAAACCGTCAGCGCAGGTTTTCCGCTTGCGGCTTAGCGAGGCCATGGTTTTCGCCGAACGCTAAGCCGCAAGCGGAAGACAGGGGTTCGGAAACGACTTCTTGACCGCCGCCTCCGGAGTGGCTAAACGGAGTGGGTGTTGGTTTACCGCGATCCTGGTTCACGGACAGTGGCGGTCATGCGGCGGCGTGGAAGCGCTGGTAGATGTCGGAAAGGCCGAGCGGCTCGATCTTGAGATCGAGCACCGACTGCGTGCCCAGCCAACGGAGCAACTCTTGGAGCGGGCCAACCCATTCGAGCACGAGGTCGCCGTCTTCTCCGCGCCAGCGGCGGATTGATGCGAACTGGGGCGGCTGCACCATTGGCCCCGCGAAATGCACGCGGATGCGACGGACTTCGCGAAGCTCGTTCATGCCTTGCAGATGAACCAATTTGCCAAGTTTCAGAATGGCGACGCGGTCGCACACTTGCTCCACTTCGCTGAGCACATGCGACGAAAACAGAACGGCCTGCCCCTGGCCGCGTGCCTGTTCGAGTTGGCTCAAGAGGGCGTCGCGCATCGAAGGATCGAGCGTGTTCGTCGGCTCATCCAAAATCACCAACGGCGTCTTGGGAATCAGCACCGTCATGAGCGCGATCTTTCGCTTCATGCCGGAGGAAAGCGTCGAAAGCGGCCGATCCACGTCGATGTCGAAAGCCTGCGCGTAGCGCGGCACTTCGGAGAAATCGAGTTGCCCGCGCAACTCGCCCAGGAAGCGGACGAGCTGTCGGCCCGTCATGTTCTCGTATTGGCGAAGCTCCCCCGGCAGATACGCGACCTGCTTGCGGGCGGAAACGCCGTCGCTCCAGCAATCGTGTCCGGCGATCGCGGCTTCACCCGAGGTAGGACGCAGAAAGCCCAGGAGAATGCGAAGGGCGGTCGATTTCCCCGAGCCGTTGGGTCCGAGAATGCCGACGATCTCCCCTTTCTTCACTTCAAGGTCCAGCGCGTCGAGCGCGCGGAACTTGCCGTAGTTCTTGCTGAGCTTGACCGTGCGAAGGATCATGCGAATCGCCGATGCGAGGAAACAACGTCCTCGTCATGATAGGCGGCTCGCCCGCGAAATGGCTTGTCGAACCCGTCCTGTTCGCGGAATCAAGAAGCGAGTAAACCTATTCTCTCGCTTCCGTCCTTTCCTCGAGGTTGCCATGCCACGCTTTCAAGTCGTCGTGACCGATTACCTCGCGGAGGCGGGGCCCGAGAAAAAGATCCTCGACGAGGTGGCCGACATCCGCCTTCTGCAGACGATCGATGAGCGAGACGTTGCTCGTCTTGGCGCGGAAGCGGATGTGCTGCTCGTCTATCACGACATCAAGCTTACGGAACGCTCGATCTCCGCGCTGACCAAGTGCCGCGGTATCGTGCGCTGCGGGGTGGGATACGACAACGTCGATCTCGTCGCCGCCGGCTCGCGCGGAATGGTCGTCTGCAATGTCCCGGATTACGGCACCGAGGAAGTGGCCGACCATTCGCTCATGATGTTGATCGCCATCGCCCGGCGATTGCTGATCGCCGATCAATCCGTTCGCTCCGGCCAGTGGGACCCGACCGTCGTTTTCGGCACGCCGCGGCTTCGTGGCCGCACGCTGGGATTGATCGGCTGCGGCCGCATCGGTTCGGCCATGGCGCTGCGCGGCAAGGCGCTCGGCATGCGCGTGCTCGTCTATGATCCCTGTCGGCCCGATGGGCTCGACAAGGCATTGGGTGTGGAGCGCACGTATTCGCTCGAGGACCTCATGCGGCAAGCCGAGTTTCTCAGCGTCCATTGCCCGCTGACGCCGGAGACGCGCCACATCGTCAACGCCCGCACGCTGTCGCTGCTGCCGCGTGGGGCCTATGTCGTGAACACTTCGCGTGGCCCGACGATCGATGGGAATGCGTTGCTGGCCGCGTTGGAATCGGGCCAGGTCGCGTATGCGGCGCTCGACGTCGTCGAGCGCGAACCGCTGGACGACGAACGCATCCGCAAGCATCCGCGCATTTTGTTGTCGCCGCATTCGGCGTTCTATTCGGTCGAGGGGTTTCAAGAGATGCGCGACAAGGGGGCACTGGAAGCCCGCCGCATCCTCACCGGGGAAGCGGTTCGCAATCCGGTCAACCTGCACTGTCTGGCGAATGCCAAGGCGACACTCCCAAAAAGCGCCTAGTCGGGGGCATGGTTTGGCTTGGGTGGCACGCCCTGAACGTAGTGAAGGGCGTGGTGAAGCTTCCGAAGGCTCAATCCGATTTGGATGCTACGTCAGCACCCTTTCCACGCCCTTCGCTACACTCAGGGCGTGCCACCCAAACCGGGCGTGCCACCCAAACCGGGCGTGCCACCCAAACCGGGCGTGCCACCCAAACCGGCCGGGGTCCATTCGAAGAACGATTGGTCGTCGCCCGCGGAAAGGTTCAGCATGGCGGGGCGCAGGGCGGAGTCTTCCGCGAGGGCGTCGCCGATGTTCGACGCTTCCGATGCGACGACCAGGCACGCGGCCGCGGGGAGCGAAGGATCGCTGAGCAGCGTGCTGAGGGCTGAGGTGTCGGTTTGCGGGCCGCACTGGATGAGTGCCAGTTCGCGTAAGGCATCGATCAGAAACGGACGGCTTGTCGTGCCTTGCAGCAGTTTCGGCTTGGGGCCTCCAAGGACGAGGATGAAGCGGTCCCCTTTCTGCCGGCACCATTCGTGGACGATCGTGGCGGCCAGGGCGAGCGTCCGCTCGAGTTGGGGCGTCGTGGTTTCGCCTTCAGGCACGATCGGATCGACCACGAGCATTAAGTTGTCGTTCGGCAAATCCTCGAACTCGCGGACCATCAATTCGCCGCGCCGGGCGGAGGTGCGCCAGTGCACCCAACGCGGGCTGTCGCCGGTGCGGAAGGGGCGCAGGCCGTGGATCTCCATCTGTGCGGCCGGATGGCGGATCAGCGCGACGCGAGCGAGTCCCTGGCTCGGGCTGTGCATTCGCAGCCAATGGCGAAGCTTGCCGCGATGCAGGGCACCAAGCCGTGGAGCAACGAGGATTTCGTCTTCTTGAGCGATGACGCGTTCGAAATAGGCGAGCCCGAAGGGATATCCGGAAGACGCTTTGAGAGCGCGCCAGCGGACGACGCCCCTTTGCGGCAGCGTGCTGGTCCCCTCCAGAAACGCGATCCCTTTGGCCGCCAGTTCGTCCACGTACCACTTCTGCCGAACGTCGGTTTCCTCGACCATCAGGCCAAGCACACGTCGGCCGTCCGTGCGGCGCAGCTTGAGCCGCCAGGTCAACGGCTCGCCGGCGTGGACCAGGTCGGGCAGTATGCGCGTCGCTTCAAGCGAGTGGACCTGGCGGCGTGCGAGAAAAACATTGGCGAGCACGATTGCCGCGAGAAAGCTGCCGAGGAGCAGCACCAGGTTGATGCTTTTGATCAGCCCCGTGATGATGATGCCGAGCACGAGCCCGGCCGTTGCCAGCCCTTCTCGGCGGAAGGGGAGCTTGGCGATCAGCCGCTGGAGCCAATCCATCATGAGGGGATCGGGGTCTGGGTCAGCAGGTCGGCGATGTACGTCTCGGCCGGATCCGCCCCGTCGCGCGACCGCTGTCCTTTCATGATGATGCGATGGGCGAGGACCGGAATCGCAAGCGACTTGAGATCGTCGGGGATCACATAGTCGCGGCCCTGCAGAAGGGCGTTTGCCTGAACCGCGCGGTAGAAGCTGAGAGCTGCACGCGTGCTGGCGCCGAGATGCACCTGCGGCGAAGTGCGCGTGGCGTGGGCGATATCGAGCAGGTAATCCGAAAGGCGTTCGTCCACGCGCACCTGGCGAACGCAATCCTGCAACGCAAGCACCTGGGCGGGGGAAAGGATCGACTTGAGCTGATCGACCGGTTCCCCCTGCCGATGCGAAGTGAGCACATCCTTCTCGGCGGCACGTGCGGGATAGCCGACATGGATGCGGAGCAAGAAGCGATCGAGCTGGCTTTCCGGCAGCGGATACGTGCCTTCGAATTCATACGGGTTCTGAGTCGCGAGCACGAGGAACGGCGGGCCCAGCGGGCGCGGCTGGCCATCGACCGTTACCTGGCGTTCGCTCATCGCTTCGAGCAAGGCGCTCTGCGTTCGCGGCGTCGCCCGGTTCACTTCGTCCGCGAGCAGCACTTGCGCGAAGATCGGGCCTTCGTGGAACAGGAACTGGCCGCTGGGCTGATGGAAGACCGTAGTGCCGATCAGGTCGCTCGGCAGCAGATCGGGCGTGAACTGGATGCGATGGAACTTGCAGGAAAGGCCTTTCGAGATCGCCTTGGCCAGCGTCGTCTTGCCGACGCCCGGCACATCTTCGATCAGCAGATGCCCCTCGGCGAGCAGCGCGATGAGCGCATGGTGAATCACGCCTGCCTTGCCGAGGAAGACGGTCGCCAGATGCTTCTTCAGTTGGGTCGCCAGGGCGACGGCGCCGGAAAGATCGAGGTGAAGGGTCGGATCGCTCGCGGTGCTGCCATGCATGAATAGAGGTGCTCGAGGCGGCGCGTTATCGGCGGCAAGATCGGCTTCGCGTGCAGGACGCCGCCGATCGGGTGTCATTGTAGAATGACGCTCCCTGCAGGGTCCAACGGGAATCGGAGAAACTTTCGTGACGTTTCGGCTGCCGACGTGGGTCAGAGAAGCGGACGGCCGAACCGTGCCGTTCGATGCGGATCGGATCAGCGGGCGGCTTTTCGCCGCCACGGCACGTCTGGGCTCGCCCAATTCCTTCCTGGCCCGCGAACTCGCCGACGGCGTTCTCCACTTCCTTTCGCATGAAGATCTCGGCGAAACCACGACCTGGCAGATTGTCGATGACCTGGTCGCCAAGGTGGTCCGTGAATTGGGCCAGCCCGAATTGGCGCACGCCTACGGCCAGGATGAACCGGCCGAAGAAATCCAGGCAATCGGCGCAAGGGATACGGGCGTTCTCGTTTCCCTTGACCCGCCTTTTCCCGATGCGATGCGAACCGCTCGAGCAGCCTACGCCCTAGGAGCCGTTTTCGGCCCCGACTTGCGTTCGGCCTGCGAGGAGGAACTCATCGCCCTGGGGGGACTGCAGGCGCCGGATCGGCTCGCGGCGCAGGCAATCTCGGAAATTCGCTGGAACGAAGATTCGCCGTGGGAGACGGGATGGCGAACAGTTCGCGACGCGGCGATCGGCATCGGCGGAAGGCTCATCCTCGAGGGGACCGAATCATCGCTCGGCTCGCTCAACGAACACGATCTCACCTGCTTTCTGCAAGGCCTTCGCGAAGGATTGAAATCCTCCGAAACCGCCTGCACCGTCAACCTTCACCAGGCAGCGCCGACTGCTCCCTCGGCCGCGGATTCGCTGTTCGCGCCAGCCTCCGAACTCGCCTTGGATGCGAGCGCGTTCTATCGCCGTTTCTTCGAGTGCTGGCGCCGTGCCTCGTTTGCCGCGTTCGGCTCGCTTCACTGGCATCTGCAGGAGGCCAACCTCGCCGAGATTCCCTCCTCGTTCGGCAAACGGGACGATGCGGACGACCTCGTCTTCGTCTTCGACCGGCCTCGTCGCGGCGTATCGTTGGCCGCGGGTCTGGCCCGGCCCAGCCCGGCGATTCTGCTCGAAGCGGGATTGCGGCTCGATCGATTCGCGGCTATGGCCGGCGTCGATCGCGACCCAACCCTGCTGCTCGACAAGTTGGGCAGCCTGGTTCGCATGGCCGTGAGCGCGGCCGTGCGCAAGCGGGCGTATCTGCGGAAGGCCTGCGGATCGCTTCAGCGCGGCTTCATGCTCGATCGCGCTACGCTGCACCTAACGCCATTGGGGCTCGATGGTGCGGTGCAATCGGTGCTGGGCGAATCGCTGGTCCGCAGCGCGCTGTCTCTCGATCTGGCTTGCCGCATGGCGGATCGACTCCGTGAGATCGCGGCGGCCGAGAGCCGTAAGGCGAACCTCGAGATCGTCCTCGATTCGCCCCATGAACTTCAGGAACCGACTTGTGCCCAGGTGGAGACGCCGTTGCGGATGCGGATCGAAAGCTGGGGCCAGGTGCATCGACGACTCGGTCATGGAACCGCCATCGTCGCATCGTCGCCCGAAATCTCGATGGCCGACCTGATCGTCTGGACGTGGCGCAAGAGCGATGTCGGCCGCCTTGCCTTTCGCCCCTTGGCAGCAAATCAAGCGGAACTGATCGGCGCCGATTGATTCGGGGGTGCGGCAAATGTTTCGGGCGTGCGGAACCGCGAACGCTGAAAGCGTTCCCCAGCAGAGCCCAGGGTT
>JAIEPT010000177.1 GCA_019748295.1 Gemmataceae bacterium
TTGCAAAGCACGCTTGTGGCGCGAGGTCGGCCGAGGAAGGAGCTGGACGAAAAAGGGTCCTGACACCTTTTCTCTCCTTTGACACCTTTTCTCTCCTTACGAAACACTCGCAGCACCGGGTTTTTGAAGTCGGACAAGCATTAGAAGCACTCCCAGCAAAGATGAGCAAGGCTCACCTGGAGGCGGAAATATCACAGCGCGTTGCCCAGATTCGACTTCAATTTCGATCTTTGAGACCTCTTGTTTGGATGCGCCTTCTGCTTCTACTGATCTCACCGACCGAATGTCGTCGAGTCGGACGCGGAATCCGTCGGGTTCAGACCAAAGCCAGTTCGCACCGAGCAAAATCCAATGGTCGTCTTTTGCGAATGCAACTACCGGCCTTTCGGGGAATCTGGCTTCATTCATGGAAGCCGATACAGGAAGAGGCGAAGAGAACACGTGCACGAGGTCGGGCTGACCTCGCTTTGCGAGATTCCGCAAAATTCGGTTCTCAATCCACGCATCATCGTTTCCGAACATCATTAGCCTCCGTTGGTCACTCGGATAACGATTTCGACAAGCCTTTCGACGGAAGTTCCTAAGCGAACTTCACCAAGAACGTTGAGTTCCGAATCCAATCCTAAGAGTAACCGCCTTGCTCGCGGATTCAGAAGAAACTCCGAAAGTCGCGGGTTCTGAAGCATCGCTTCAAGTCTTACCGTTGTTGCCCCATTGCGTGCCAAATGGTCGATAAGTGTGCGAATGTCGGCGCGGTTTATCGTATCGACATGGCCAACGGACACTCGCGCGACCCCATTCTGAATTTGCACATTATTCAAATTCACGGCAAGACGTTGAGCCGCTCCCGCAAGACGTTCCGAATTTTCCGCGGTACGCTGCAAAGCATTCTGCACGCCGGGACTTGCGACAACTGCGGGCGTGGCTCTAAACCAACCCGCCATCATCGACAGGGAATAGGCACCGCCGATCCAGAGTGCCACACCTACGTATGAATCGCCAATGGCTGAATTGAAACCCCGTGCGTACTCCGGGTTCCGCATGAGTTCGATATGGTTGGGCGGATAGATTCCTGCGCCCTGAAGTCCGGTCAACGCCCCCACCGTCCCGCTGATCGTCGTCGCGACAGGGTCGAACGTCAGACCCGGCGGAAGATTCCTCACGTCCCAGGTGATCGAATCCCCGTCCGCATCGGTGACGCTGAGCGGCAGCCATACTTGCTGTCCTGTATAGATCTCCAAGTCGCCCGGATCGGCGATCACTGGCGCACTGTTGATGACCTGCGCCGGATCGGACGTGAATGGCTGCGCCGACGAATACGGATCGCTGACCGTCACCTCGACCCGGATCGATTGCCCCTTGCCGTGGAAAAGGTGTCAGGACCCTTTTTATGAGAAGTACCTAAAAAGGGGATCGCGGTAGGGACGGGCAATCCTCGGCGACGGCAGCCATTGCTTGCAGACCCGAGCAAATCGCTCCCAACAGCACTCCCGGCCCCGTTGGCTGCGCCTCCGCAGCATCCGAAGCCGCATCTGTTGGATCGCGTCGCGGAATTGTTGCAGGCGCGATAGTTGCCTGGCGCCGCATAGTAGCGGTACCAGCCGCGTAGCACGCTTTGCAACCACGAGCCGACTTGCGGCACGGCCGCATGCCGACATCGCGTCCGCTTCGCTTTGAGGGCTTTCGGCTTGGCCTGGAATTTCTTCCGCGCCGTCTTGCGGCGGATCGCGAAATCGCCTCGCCGAGTTTTGCCGCTGATGTGCGTGAATCCCAGAAAGTCGAACGTCTCAGGCGGACCTTCGCCTCGTTTCATTCGTTTCATTCGCCGCTCTTCCGCGTATCGCCCGAATTCGATCAATCGCGTCTTTTCCGGGTGCAGTTCCAAGCCGAACTTGGTCATCCGCTCCTTCGAAGCCGCGAGGCATCCTCGGGCATCGGACTCCTCGCGGAAACCGATCGCGAAATCGTCGGCGTAACGAACGACGGTCGCTTCGCCCTTGGCATGGCGCTGGCGCCATTCATGGATCCGCAGGTCGAACATACTGGCGACTTTTCTCACGACTCTTTCTCCTCGCTTCCGTCCTGCTCAGTAGTGCAGTCCTCAACAATCAGCGTCTCATGGCCGCTGGCGGTTACTGCCAAGAAGGCAATACTTTTGAGCGAATATTTGTATCCATTGTCGCCTTCTGCTATCACTCCTCGTATCACGCATGGATACTGATAGCCAAACCTGCCCCCCGCGAGCGGAAAAATGCCACGCAAAATCATCCTTTCGTCAATGTCGTCATCCTGAATAGGAAGAGCGAATCCCACGTCAAAATCCTCAACGGAGTCCGCTATAAGAATGCCTCCTCCTCCGCCCAATAGAATGCCGCGCACCTCGAGTCGGCTTCCCATGGCAAACGGAGGCGAACTGTATATTTTTGAAACACTCATCATTTTGCATTCCGGGAATTAGGGGGGACAAGAACGGCTAAGCCTCTGCCTGACGGGCGGGCGAATCTCTCAGCAAACTCCGCTAATGGAATAAAGAACCTGGCGCCCTCGTTTGAGTCGAGGACTTGAGCAACCCAACGCCCATTTCGTTGCGTAAATCCCTCTAGCAGCACAATGTGTTCGTGACCATTTCTTGTGATCTGAACGAGGGCTCTGCCTTCCGTCAGAGGATGCCCAAGGAACGATTGCAACTGCCGCAGGCTAGTTAGCGCTCGCGGGATCTCGGCTTGAACGCCTGCTCTTTGCAAGATGGGAACAAGTTGCTGGAGGGTCGTTCCCCTCATTCCGTTTGCGCGCATTGCTGACAGCAACTCTTGCGCAATTTCTTGTGTAACTGAAATGCCTCGCTGCTGCAGCAAAGACTGGACGGCGCTCGGCCCACAAGCCTCACCGATCTGCGTCATGGCGCCAAGCTGATTTGGATGCAGCTCGAGTGCACCAAATGTACAGTCCAAGCCATGCAAGCAATACTGCAACAAACACGATAAGCGCGGCGCCAGCCGAGGGGTGAGGGCGTGCGACGTGGCGTTACGCGAGAAAAGGCACCCTCACCCCAACCCTCTCCCGGAGGGAGAGGAAGGTAGACTAGCTCCTGCCACTCGCCTTGCCGAGTGTGCGTTTGCGCCGGATCACCGAACGTTTGCAGTCGGAACCGCCAATCGCGCCCGGGGGGTCTGAGAGCAAAGGCGGCCTTCTCATGCTCTTTAAGGAGCAGTGAGTTGCCGTTAGGCGAGCGGCAGGAAATAGTCTACCTGCCTCTCCCTCCGGGAGAGCCTTGGGGTGAGGGTGCCGTTTCTCGCGCAGCGCCACGTCGCACGCCCTCACCCCGGCCCCTCTCCCTCCGGCAAGATTATTGCATTTTCGACCGAAAGCGTTGAAGAATCATTGATTGAGTTTCATGGTGTGGCGTGTGCCATGCTTCGCCGGATCCCTGGCCGGGCTGTTCAATGCTTCCGCTTCCACCGGCGAAGCATGCGAAGCTTCCGAGCGTTCAGCTTCCGAGCGTTCAGCTTCCGAGATTTCGGTCTGGGGGCATGCTTGGACGGTGAAAGCGGGCAGCTCGCTGACCCCGGCCAGGGACCCGCCCAAGCATGGCACGCCGCGGCTGCTTCCACAGATCCAAACGACTTATGTCGAAGATGCAATATCCTGCCGGAGGGAGAGCCGGGAGAGGGAGGTAGATTAGCTCCTGCCGCTCGCCTTATGTCTTCACACTCCAAGCTGATGGCGACGGCGTTGTTCGCACCCGTCCGGGCCAACGGCTCCGGTCGACTTGGCGAGCCGGGCCAATTGGGCCAACGAAATGCGGTCGCCATCTTGCCCCAAAGCCCCTATCCTTACGCCTTACCGCCATTGGCCTTTGCACTTGTGGGGCTTTGGGCTTTCTCGTATAGTCCCGCATCATGCAAAATCCAGGAAGGAGCCCAGCATGCACCAACCTTCACGCCACGACTTCCACAAGTCGTTGACTCGTAAAGCGCCCGGGGCGCTGTTGCGCGTGCACAGCGACCAGACGGAGGCCGAGGTGGTCCAGCGCGTTCAGACTCTTCTCGACAAAATCGAGTCACGTACTGCCACCGTCGGAATCGTCGGGCTGGGCTATGTCGGGCTGCCGTTCGCCGTCGAGAAGGCGAAGGTGGGGTTCAAGGTCGTCGGCATCGAGCAAAATGCCGACCGAGCCGCTCGTGTCAACAGCGGCGAGAACTACATCCCGGACGTTAAGGATCATGAGTTCAAGGAACTCGTCAGCAGGGGATTCATCAAGGCGGTCACGGACTATACCAGCGTCCCCGAGATGGACGTCATCGTCATCTGCGTGCCGACTCCGCTCACGAAGAATCTGAATCCCGACCTGCAGTTCGTCGAGCACGTCACCAAGGAACTCGCGAAGCATCTGCGGCCTGGCCAACTCATCAGTCTGGAATCGACGACCTATCCGGGCACGACGCATGAAGTGATGCAACCGATTCTCGAAGCGAGCGGCCTCAAGGTCGATATCGACTTCTACTTGGCTCATAGCCCCGAACGCGTCGATCCGGGCAACGCCCGTTACACGACGAAGAACACCAACAAAGTCGTCGGCGGCGTGGGACCAAACTCGCACAAGGTCGCCGTTGCCTTCTACAAGCAGACGATCGACCATGTGGTCCCCGTCTCGAGCGCTGATGCGGCCGAGATGGTGAAGGTCTTCGAAAACACCTTCCGCGCGGTCAACATCGCCCTTGTCAACGAGCTTTGCCTGCTCTGCGATCGCATGGGCATGAACGTTTGGGAAGTGCTGGATGCGGCATTCACCAAGCCGTTCGGCATCATGCCCTTCTATCCGGGTCCGGGCGTAGGCGGGCATTGCATTCCGCTCGATCCGCACTACCTCGAGTGGAAGGCACGCGAGTACAACTTCAACACGCGATTCATCGCCCTCGCCGGCGAAATCAACCGCTCGATGCCGCGCTTCGTCCGCGAGAAAACGCATCGCGTGCTCAACATGCTCGGCGTGGCGCCGTCGCGATCGAAGATCCTTATCCTGGGCGTCTCCTACAAACGCGACCTCGGCGACTGGCGCGAATCGCCCGCCCTCGACGTGATCAAGCTGCTCAAGGAAGACGGCGCCGACCTCGTTTACCATGATCCGTTCGTGCCCAGCTTCGATGAACATGGCCTCGTGATGGAAAACACGCCGCTGACCGATGAGATGCTGCGCCAGGTCGATCTCGTGATTGTGACCGCGGACCACACGAACGTGGATTACGCCCGCGTCGTCCGATTGGCCGCCCACGTGCTCGACACGCGCAACGCGACGAAGAAGATCACGGACCACCGCGACAAGATTACTTTGCTTTAGGACGGCATTTCCCCACTCTCCCCTAGGGGAGAGGGGCCGGGGGTGAAGGGGCGGCCCCTCGCGGCGATCCGCTTCCATGTAACCCTCTCGCTCCGCGAGAGGTAAGCGGATGAATGCCTTTCCGCTGCATGGCTCGCTGCCGCTTACCTCTCGCGGAGCGAGAGGGTTACATGGAAGCAAGATCCCCACCGTGCGCTGCGCTTACGATGGGGCTTGGCGGCGAGATCGAAACGCCCGCATGGCGCCGCCCCCTCACCCCCAACCCCTCTCCCCCCGAGGGAGAGGGGAGCCAGGACACAGGAATCACCCCGCTAAGGAGAAGCGATGCATAAGTTGAAAGGTTCGCGTATTCTGCTGATCGGCGGAGCCGGGTTCATCGGTTCGCACATCGTCGATCAGCTCATTCAGGAAGAGCCCGCCGAGATCCGCGTGCTGGACAATCTGGTCCGCGGCAAGGAAGCGAACCTGGCGAAGGCGATGCGCTCGGGCAAGGTCACGCTCATCGAAGGCTCGCTCACCGACATGCACACGCTGCGGTCGGCCCTTCGCGGCGTCGATTACGTCTTCCACCTCGCCGCCCTTTGGCTCGGCGAATGCGTCAGCAATCCGCGCTCGGCCGTCGAGGTGAATGTCGTCGGCACCTACAACGTCGTCGAAGCCTGCCGCGATGCCGGCGTGAAGCGTGTCGTCTATTCGTCGTCCGCCTCCGTCTACGGCAACGCCCTCACGATCCCGATGACGGAAGAGCACCCCTTCAACAACCGCACCTTCTACGGCGCGACGAAGGTCGCCGGCGAGCAATTCTTCCGCTCGTTCTACGACATGCACAAGCTGCCTTACGTTGGCCTGCGTTACATGAACGTGTACGGCCCTCGCATGGATTACAAGGGCACCTACGTCAGCGTGATCATGAAAGTGCTCGACAAAATCGAAGCCGGCCAACGCCCCGTGATTCACGGCGACGGCAGCCAAGCCTATGACTTCGTTCACGTCGAAGACGTCGCCCGCTGCAATATCCTGGCTCTCAAGGCCCAGGTTTCCGACGAGTTCTTCAACGTCGGCAAGGGCACCAAGACGACGATCAACGAACTCGTGCAGAAGCTGCTGAAGCTTACCGGATCCAGCCTGCAGCCCGAGTATCATGCGCAAGAACACATCTTCGTCACCCACCGCCTCGGCAGCACCGAAAAGGCCGAAAACCTGATCGGATTCAAGGCGACGAAGGAACTGGACGAAGGCCTCAAGTCGGTCGTCGAATGGCGCCGCATCGACCAAGCCGCCGTCGCCGAACGCCGCGCGGCGTAGCATTGGTTAGCCGCGACGCGCAGCGGAGCGAGGACTGCTTGCCATGCCGCGGCGTGACGTCAAGTCCGCGCTCCGCTGCGCGTCGCGGCTAAACCGCTTGCAGGAGAATCCGTACCTATGCCCCAAGTCGAAATGCAATCGGAGATCCCGCTCTTCTTCGAGGATCGCGCGAGCCATATTTCGGACAATCCGGACTGGCGCGAACTCTGCTGGGTCAGCGGCCGCGAACCGCGACTCTGGATGCGGCCCGAAATGTACCAGGGCCTCATGCGCTCGGTGCAGCAGCAGCTCGAATTGACGACGGACCACAGCTTGCTCGAAGTCGGCTGTGCCGCGGGGATGCTCGCCAAAGGCTTCGCGCCGCTGTGCAAGCAATATGTCGGCCTCGACATCGCTCCGGGCGCCGTGGCCAAGGCCCGCACGCTCGGATTGCCGAACGCGACCTTCGAGGTGGCGAACGCTCAGCAGATGGTCTACCCCGACGGCGCCTTCGACCGGGCTGTCTGCTACGACGTGCTCACCAACTTCGACAGCTTCGCCAAGGTGGAACCGATTCTTCGCGAAATGGTGCGGATGGTGAAGCCGGGCGGAAAGGCACTCGTTGGATCGATTCCGGACGAAAGTTGCAAGGAAGCGTTTCTGAAACGCGCGGGTGAAGTAAGCAAGGAGTTGGATGCCAAGTTCGGTCCGCTTCCGCCGCCTCCGCAAAAGCACCGCGGTCCCTGGAAACGTCTCGCCTCGTTTTTCAAAAAGGAACCTCCTGCCTCGACGCCTGAAATCGTTTGCTACTATTTTCGCAAGGAAGATTTTCTTCGACTTGGCCAGGAGTTGAACGTGCATGTCGAGATCGGCGCGGTCCATGACGAAAATCCATACGCCGCCTATCGGTTTAACGTCATTTACAGCCAGATCCGCTGAGCGCAGCGGAACGGAGCATCGACATGGATACCCTTCAGCAGTTCGGCCTCTTATGCCCGCAGTGCGGTTCGGCTTTACTGCAGGAACCAAAGAACAATTCAGCCGTGTGTTCCGGCTGTCGTAACCCGTATCCGATCGAAAGAGGCGTACTCAATCTGCTCCGAGACGAAACGACCTCCACCGATGAGCACTACACGCTGCAATGGAGCCGCGAGAAGGGCTTTCTGCAATTCCTCAAGAGCCAGGCGGAGGTGAAGAAAATCATCCCTGGCGGCCAGATGGGATGGAACGACCTTTTCGAAGAGATTCGCGCCAAGGGTCGAACGAATCCGTCGCCACGAGTTTCGGTTTATGATGCGGCCTGCGGTTTCGGCGGCATTGCTTCGGAATTGGTTCAGGACGACACTGCGGGCGGCATTGCCTATCTCGGCGCCGACATCCATCGGTCGCTGGGCGACATTACGCAGGAAATTCCCCAACTTGCATTGTGCGGGCAACTGATCCGTTGGGACATCGGCAACCCCCTCCCCGCTGCCCAAAAATTCGACTACGTCATTTGTCGTGCTGCCCTGCATCACACTCCCGATCCTCGACGGACTTTCGCTTCCCTTTGCAAAGCCCTAAAAGTCGGCGGCCGGCTTGCGATCACCGTCTACCGCAAAAAGGGACTTGCTCGCGAGACGCTGGACGACGCCTTTCGCAAGGCGATCATCCCCATGGATACGCGCGAGGCCTTCGCCGTTTCGCGGCAATTCGCCGTCTTGGGGCGGGCGCTCCAAGCGATCCAAGGAGAAGTCTCCATCGAGGAAGATCTCCCGCTTTTCGGCATCAAGAAAGGTTCCTATCCCGTTCAGACGCTGATCTACAACTATTTCTTGAAGTGTTTCTGGAACCCGGTCTTCGGCGAGGAATACTCGACTCTCGTCAACTACGACTGGTATCATCCGCCGTTCGCCTACCGTTATGAGCCGGAAGAAATTCTCGGCTGGTATCGCGAGGAAGGGCTTGAGGTCGTCAAGCGTGACGGCATCGAGGCACAGTATTACTTCCTGGGCGAAAAGAAGGCGTGATGGATCTTCCGACCTTGTTCCGCAAAGCGCTCGGCAAGCTGCGGCGTCGCTGGATTGAGCCGCGAACGCCGCCGCGCGACTCTTATGACGATCGGGCCTGGAACCATCCCGCGGTCGAACCCTGCTTTCTCACGCGATTCCGCGACTATTCGCTCGAGACGATTGCATTTGCACTCGAGCACGACAATGCCGCCTCGGAACCATTGAATGCGGCGTTCGTTCACAACGTAGCTCAGACCGCGTACAAGTGGGCCCGGCTCACCCAATCCGCCGGCCATCGTGCCACCGTCTACCTACATGCGTGGGACGAGCGGGCGCTGACGATGCCGGAGTGGGAGGAGTTCGACGGCGAGTGGCCCGCTTTGCTGGACGGCGAATCCTTTCGCACCGCCTTCCCGAATCTGCGGCCTGTCGTGCCATGCGTCACGCCGGAATTGACGACTGACAATCCGTACCAACATGCGTGGAAGTCGGCCAAAGAGGGGGATCGGCATCCTCTGTTTCGATTGCAGGCGGAGCATCCCGATTTGCGATTCGAGACGCTCAAGGCGTTTGACGGCCTCTACGGCTATTTGCTCCCCTGGGCCGCGATGCTGCAGAAGCATGACGTGAGCCTTGGCGCCTACTTTCCGGCGCCGTCCTACCTATCGGGTCGGCCTTACTGCTCCTTTGCGATCGGCGACGATTTTCAGACGGATTGCGGCCTGGCGAGCGATCTCGGCCTATTGATCGCGACTTCGTTTCATGCCGCCCGATTTCTCTTCGTCAGCAATCCGCATGCGATCGGTCATTGTCGGCGGCTTGGGTTTCGCAACCCAGTTCTGCTCTCCTACCCGATGGACGACAGTCGTTATGCTCCCGGCGAGCCGATCGCGCGCAAAGCATGGGAGGCACGCGCGGGCGAAGGCGTCTATGTGCTTTCGACGGCACGCATCGACTCGAAGGTGAAGGGAAACGGCAATCTGCTGCAGACGTTGATCGAGACGGCGAAGCGGGCGCCGTCGTTGCGATTCGTTTTTCTCATGTGGGGAGCCGACGCGGATCGTTTGGCTGCCCATGTGAAGGAAGCGAACATGTCCGACCGCTTCCTGCTGCTGCCGCCCGTGGGCAAGGCTCGGCTTATCGATTACTACCGATCCTGCGATATCGTCCTCGATCAGCTTGTCTACGGCTACTTCGGAGCGACAGGGCTCGAAGCGATGTCGGTCGGCAAACCGCTGCTGATCCGTGTTCGCAACGAGCATTACTCGCCGTGGTACGGTGGCGACCTTCCGCCGGTGTTCCACTGCGAAACGACCGACGATGTCGGCCGGCAACTTGAGGTACTCGCGGGAAACGCCGAACTGCGACGCGATGCGGGCGCCAAAGCCCGAGCATGGCTGCAACGCCATCACGGCGAAACGATCGGCCTACCGCGCATGCTCGCATTGTTGCGGCTGACGAAAGACCGCGTTCCTCTGCCCGCGGACTTGCGAAGCCCGCTGTTGGATGAAGAAACTGCGGCTGAGAAAGCGTATCGCGAAAAGTGCCTGCGCCCTAGGTAGCCTTCTCGCTCCGCGAGAGGATAGCGGCAGCGAACCATGCAGTGGCGCGGCATTCTTCCGCTATCCTCTCGCGGAGCGAGAGGGCTACCTAGGCTATCGCTTGATCACTGCCGGCGGGTCGCCGGTGGCGTGAGCCCAGTCGGTGGGCTCGTAGCGCACCTCCAACTGCGGCGTTTCAACACGGCGTTGCTTCTCCGCAACGCTAATCATCACCGCTTCCAGAATGCCCGTCGTCAGCAACGTGCGTTCGACAGGATAGGCGGGGCGGCCCGTCAGAATCATCGACTCGATCCCGCGGAGTTGATGGGCGAAATGGCCGAACGGGTCGGGTTGCTGCAAATAGAAGAGACACGACCGGGGCCGTTCTTCGCCTTTGATGCTGCATGCGAACGTAAACGCGCCGCCATCGCCTTCATGCGCCCAACCGTTCAGCATCGCGAGAGCCGCCTTGAGGCCATCGCGATATTCGATGAGAAAGAGGCCGGCATCGCGTGCGGAGGCGGTCAGTTTCCGGTAGTCGTCGCGGGCATGCGCCGGCACGCGGCCCATCGCGGCTTCGAGCAAGGTGCGCGAAAAGATGCCGCGGTCCATCGCGTCCCACATCGCCTGCCCTTGCAGACACTGCACGCTGCGAACACCTGTTTCGCCCCCCTTGCGGCGTTCGGCCATGCACTGCATGCCTTCAAGTGCATGGAAGCCGTATCCCTCGAACGGTCCATAGCCGACCTGCACGATCTCGGTGATTTCGCAATCCTTGGGCAACTGCAGATCGGGGCGACGCCAGGTGACCGGAATCGACGACCCCGCCATGAATGGCGCCCGCAGTTCGCGAGCGCGATCCACCATCCACTTTGCATCGCGCCAGTTGGTCGAGAGATGCTTGTCGTTGAAAATGGGCGCCGGCTTCTTGAGGCGAGCCATCACGTCGGTCGCCGCCTCGAAAAATCGCCGGCGCGGATAGAGCTTTTGACCGCGATCGTTGTCCGGGTAGTTGCCGTGTTCGCCGATGCAAAGGACGCCATCGACGGCGACTTCGTTGCCGCCCAGCGTGAGAGAGTCTTCGATGCGATCGACGAGGCGAAAGCCGTGCTGCTTCGCGAGTGCCCGGGCCATGTCGCGCTGGGGAAACTGATCGCAGAAGAGCGACACCAGCCGCAGCCGCGGATAGTCGCGATTCTGATGGTTGAAGCCCTCCAGGATCTTGCCGACGATCACATCCGCATGGCTGTGCCGGCGATACTCCGTCACGATGGCGGCGACTCGTTTGGCGTCATTCGGCGGCGGCATGAATTCACCTTTCGATTCGGGCGAGCAGCCGCTGTAAGGCGGCTGGTACGTCGCGCGTAAGAGTCTCGTCACGCACCGACGACACCTTCGCTGACTGGAGATCCTGAGACTTTTGCACGCGACGTACCAGCCGCCTTACAGCGGCTGCTCGCCTTACTCCTTCACCAAATACGGCTCCATTCGTTTCGACACGCGAGTCGCAATCCCCTGCTCCGTCTCGAACGTCAACAGCCCCGCGAGGGCCTCTTGCGATTCGATCATCGCCATCCCGCGTTCCAACCCAAGCACGCAGACGGCCGTGTCCCACGCATCCGCAACCAGGCCACGCCGTGAGACGATCGTCACGCTGCGGCGGCCTTGCAGACCATAGCCGGTCTTCGGATCGACGATGTGCGAATATCGCTTTCCGTCGATGACTGCGGCTTGCTCCGCATCGCCCGCGGTCGATACGCCTGCATTCGCCACCAATAGGTGATGGCTCGGTTCCGCGTCCGGGTTCTTCAGCGGGGCAATGCCCACGCGCCACCCCTTTTCGCCGGGCGGTGGATCGCCGGCGACGACATCGCCGCCGCACACGACGAGCGCTCGCGTAATGCCATGTTTCGCGAGAATTTCCAAAGCCGCATCACCCGCATATCCTTTCGCGATGCTGCCCAAATCGAGCAGCATGCCGCGGATGAGCAATTGCACCGTGCGATCGTTCGCATTCAGCACGATCTGCCGATAATCGACCAGCGCCATCGCCTTCTTGAGTTGCTCCGCAGGCGGCAGCTCCCGGCTCCGGCGAGCGCGGCGCCACAGCTTGACGACGGGCGAGATGCTGATGTCGTAAGCCCCCTCCGTCTTCGTCGCAACTTCCTGGGCCTGCGTGAAAACCTTGAACAGATCCTCGCTCGCTTTCACCGGCGGCCCGCCCGATTTCGCGCAGAGCTGCATCAATTCGCTGTCGTCCTTGTAATTGGTCATCATGCGATCCAGTTCGGCAATCTTCGCGAAAGCCTCCTTCGCCGCCTTCTTGGCCACGGCTTCGTCCGCCGCGAAAAGCACCAGGCGAAACTTGGTCGCCATGTGGATTTCTTCGAAAACGAACTTCTTCAGCTCGCCATCGCCGGGCGCCGAGGGAAAGGTCGCGTTGACTGCCCCAAACGCGAGGAGAACAATAGAAAAGACGCATCCGATGCGGCAAAGCATGACCCGCCTCGACCCCTGAAAAGACCGCAAAGCTGGAGCTTACCATAAATGCCAAGGACGTTCATCCTTCGCTTCGGCACGATCGCCGTCGCCGCGTGTGCCGGCCTCATCGTGGCCCTATCGCCGAAGGCGGCGGAAAGCCAAGTTCCCGAGAAACTCCCGAAGGTCGCGCAGAAGGAACATAAGGACTACATCGAGAAGCTGACCGACAAGGTTGCCTTCGACATGGTCGCCATCCCCGGAGGCAGCTACCTCATGGGCAGCCCCAAGACGGAAGCGGGCCGCAATGAGGATGAAGGCCCGCAGCATCCGGTGTCGGTGAAGCCGTTCTGGATGGGCAAGCTGGAAGTGACGTGGGACGAGTTCGACCTTTTCTGGGAAAAGAAGCCCGGCCAGGAAGAGCCGAAGACGGAGAAGGAAAAGGGCGTCGCGGCCGTCACCCGACCCACGCCACCGGGTTATCACTTCCAGTTCGGCCTGTTCGACAATCGCGGCCCCGGCATGCCGGCCATGTGCATGTCGTATCACTCGGCCCAGGAGTATTGCCGATTTCTGCGGGCCAAGACCGGCAAGGCCTATCGTCTGCCGACCGAAGCGGAATGGGAATGGGCCTGCCGGGCGGGGACGACGACAGCGTATAGCTGGGGCGACGATGCCAAGCAGGTCGGGGATTATGCGTGGTACCAGGAAAACGCCAAGGACCAAATCCAGAAGTGCGGCGGGAAAAAGGCCAACCCGTGGGGCCTTCACGATATGCACGGCAACGTGTCCGAGTGGTGCTTCGACCGCTACGAGAAGGACACCTACGCCAAGTCTCCGGCAGATACGCTGTCGCTTTCGCCCGTGGTGATGCCGATTCAGAAACGCTATCCCTACGTCGCTCGCGGCGGCTCGTTCATCGATCCAGCCGAACGTTGCCGCAGCGCCTTCCGCCGCGCATCGCACAAAGATTGGCTCGAACGCGATCCGCAACGGCCGCAAAGCATCTGGTGGATGACGGATGCCGAATACGTCGGCCTGCGCGTGATCTGCCCTGTCGATGCCAACGACACGCTGAAGGATTACCAATCGAAGTTCAACCGCGATACGACGGATTTCTAGGCGAGCAGCCTGCGTTAGCTGGCTGGTATATCGCGCGCAGAAGTCTCGTAGCGCCCAGTCGGTGTCGTCGCGGCTGTGCGTTAAGAGACTTTTGCGCGCGACGTACCAGCCGCCTAACAGCGGCTGCTCGCCCTACTTCTCCACTGAAGCAATGGAGGCTTCGAGTGCGAATGCGTTGTTTGCTTGCCGCTTTGGTTTTCGTCTTCGCCGGGCAACATACTGCCCAGGCGTATGTCGATATTTCCCCGACGCTCGGCTGGATCGTGCAAGACGCGGAATCGATCTGCGTCCTGCAGGTCGAAGCCGTCAGCGTCGAGAAGAAGGCGATCGTCTTCAAGCGGATCTCCAATCTCAAGGGGAAGGTCGAACCGGAGACCATGCGGCACAAAGTCGCAGAGGGGAACCACCCGCGCGAACCGCGGATCGTCGTCGAATGGGCGGAACCCGGCAAGATGGCGATTGCATTTCTGCAGGGCAAGAATGCCGTCGTCTGCATCGGCAATTACTGGTATCAGGCGGCCGAACTCAAGGACAACTGGTGGACAATGACCACCGGACGGCCCGAGTTGTCGCTCGCGTATTTCGGCTCCAGCGAACGGCTTCGCAGCGGCGTCGAGCAGATGCTCGCGGGAAAGGAAGCGATTCTCACGGCCGTCACCCATGGCTCGAAAGCGGGCGTCTTCCAGTATCAGAACATCGCATTTCACGAAGCGCTTCGCGGCAAGGACTGCCCCGTTTGGCGATTCCGCGCAAGCCTGAAGATGCCCGAAAGCATCTGGCAGCTTGGCGACAAGGATTCGCCCTGGATCGTCGGCCTGGGAGGCGCCGGCAGCGACGATGTGCCTCGCCTCATCAAGGAACTTGAGGCGGCCGAGGGGAAGACCCGTTCGCTCGCGGCCGATGATTTGGGACTGATCGGCCTCCGCGCTCGGCAAGCGTTGCCGATGTTGCACAAGGATTTCGAAGACGCCGACCCAAGCGTCCGCATCAGCGCCGCCCGCGCGGCCGTCCTCATCGGCGACGATGATGAAGCAACTGCGATGAATGTGCTTTTCAAGTCGCTCAAGGACGAATCAGGGCGCACGCGTCGATCCGCTGCCGCCGCCCTGGGGGACCTGGGCGAAGAAGGCCGCACCGCCGTCCCCGCCTTGATCGATGCCTTGAAGGATCCCGACACCAGCGTTCGCTGGGCGGCGGCCGAAGCCCTCGCTCAAATTGGCTGGTATGCCCACGATGCGATTCCGAGTTTGGCCGAAGCGATGCGGGATCCGGGATTGCGAGTCATCGCCGCCGATGCGTTGGGTCATTTCGGCAAAGCCTCGCGCGGCGCGGTGCCGCTCCTTCTTGATGGCCTCAAAGGGGACGACCCGGACTTCCGCTGGACGTGCGCCGTGGCACTCAGTCGTATCGACATCAAGGCAGCACGGGCTGCGGTGCCGCTCTTTGCGGAGAAGCTGAAGAGCCCCGAGTTGCGCGTCCGCTGGGATGCCGCCATGTATTTGGCTCCCATGGGCTTCGAGGCGAAAGACGCGGCCCCGGCGCTCCGCGAATGGGCGAAGAAGGGAAACGGGGTCGCGGCCGAAACGCTCGCGAAGATCGCAGGCCCCAATGCCATCGACATTCTTCCGAAACTGCTGGCGATTCTCGACGACGAATGGGACACCACCGCCGCCATCGCGACCATTGGCCCGAAGGCGATCCCCGATCTGATTGCCCAACTGCGGGACAAAAAGGGGAACTGCCGGCATCTGGTCGTCAAGGCGCTGAGCCTTCTCGAATGGCAATCGCCGGAGGTGACGCCGATCCTTCATGAGGCGATCAGCGACGATGACCCCAAGGTCCGCCGACACGCCGCGATGGGCCTGGGGAACAACCGGAAGAACAAGGAGAAGGCGATTGCTGCCCTGCGCAAGGCGATGAACGATCCGGATGCACGCGTTCGGCTTGAAGCGACCGCCGCCCTCTCGCAGTTCCAGGGACCCGGGGATGAGGAAGTCGTCAAGGCACGGCTGGATTTGTGCACGGATAAATCGCCCGAGATTCGCCGCGAGGCCGCACTCGCGTTAGCGGAAGCCGGCGAAGCGGCGAAAGGCTGCGTGCCGACCTTGCAAGCCTTGACGAAAGACGGCGACGCCGGCGTTCGGGCCGCGGCTGCCATGGCATTGGCTCGCCGCTCCGCGATCAATGCGAACCAGAAGGAAGTGCCGCTCCTCATGGAAGCGGCACAAAACGGCCCAACGACCGTGCGAGCCGAAGCGATCCGCATGCTCGGCAGCATGGGCACCGACGCCGAGCGTGCCCTGCCCGTCTTGCTCGATGCGCGGCTCGACGACCAAGAAGAAGTCCGCCGCGCCGCGTACGAGGCGTTGTCGCGCGTGCAGCGCCGGCGGTGATGGCTGCTTTCGTGGCGTCCCCGGTCCGGTAGTGTCGCTGCGCTCAACCACCCTCCGGTGGTGTCGCTTCGCTCAACCACCGGCTACCCTATGTGACCCCTACCGGGGTCGATCGCGGCGCGGGATGAATTCTCATCCTAAGGTCACGACGACATGGCGTCAGGAAGACGATTCGACGCCTGCGCAGATCGACCCCGGTAGGGGTCACATAAGGTAGCCGGTGGTTGAGCGCAGCGACACCACCGGACCGGGCGCCGGGCGACACGCGACACCACCGGAGAGTGGTTGAGCGAAGCAACGCCACCGAAGCAACGCCACCGGACCGGGGACGCCACGAAAGCCGATTACTTCCCCACGAGCTTCTTCGTAATCTCCGCGACATGCTTCCCCTGGAAGCGGCCAATCGCCAGCTCGTTCGCACTCGGTTGGCGCGAACCATCGCCGCCGGCCAACGTCCCCGCCCCGTAGGGGGAGCCGCCAGTGATTTCGTTCATGTTCGTCAGTTCCTGACAGGAATACGGCACGCCGACGATCACCATGCCGTGGTGCAGCAGCGTGGTGTGGAAGCTCGTGATCGTCGTTTCCTGGCCGCCGTGCTGCGTGCCGGTGCTGCAGAAGACGCTGCCCACCTTGCCGATCAACGCCCCCTTGGCCCAAAGGCCGCCGGTTTGGTCCATGAAGTTCCGCATCTGGGCGGCCATGTTCCCGAAGCGCGTCGGCGTGCCGAAGATGATCGCGTCCGCATCGGCGAGTTGCGGCGCGTTGGCCACGGGAATATGGGCGAACGACTGCCGGGCCGCCTTCGCTCCTGACTTTTCGAGGACCGCGTCGGGCACCAGTTCCGCCACTTGATAGACGCTGACCTCCGCACCAGGCACTTGTCGAGCGCCCTCGGCCACCGCCTCCGCAAGGCGATAAATGTGCCCGTACATCGAATAGAAGACGACCTGGATTTTCACGGCGTATCCTCGAGGAAGTTATTGCGGAGACACGTCAATCTCGCAGCCATCGTAAACGCGATACGGCCTGTTGCAAGCCGAGGGTTCCAGTTTTGGAGGAATCTTCCAACTGCACAGGCCTTGAAGCGGCTCGCTCTTTGCACGCTTTCAGGCCGTATTTTTCCGGAGCCTTTTCTCTCGGACTGAAAGCAAGGAGCCCAGCTCATGAAGGTCTCGCTCAAACCGCTGCGCCAACAAGTCATGGTCATCACCGGGGCGTCGAGCGGGATCGGCCTCGCCACCGCCCGCATGGCCGCCAAGCAGGGCGCCCGCCTGGTGCTTGCTTCCCGCAATGCCAATGCGCTCGCCGACATCGTTCGTCAGATCGAAAGCGAAGGAGGCAATGCCACGTATGTCGAAGCGGACGTGGGCAATCGCAACGACATCGAGCAAATTGCTCACATCGCCAACCAACACTTCGGCGGTTTCGACACTTGGGTCAACAATGCCGGCAGCTCGATCTGGGGCCGCGTGGAGGATTCGAGCGACGAAGACAATCGCCAGCTCTTCGAGACGAATTTTTGGGGCGTCGTCTATGGTTCCGCGACGGCGGCTCGCCATCTCCGAAAACGCGGCGGCGGAGCGATCATCAACCTGGGCAGCGTCGCTTCCGACATGGCCTTCCCCTATATGGGCTTTTACTCGGCGACGAAACATGCGGTGAAAGCATTTACCGATGCGCTCCGCATCGACCTGGAGATGGAGAAGGCGGCGATCTCCGTCACGCTCATCAAGCCCACCGGCATCGATACCCCCTTTGCCCAGCACGCCAAGAACTACACCGGAAAGGAAGCTCGGCTCCCAGACCCGGTTTACCATCCCGACGAGGTCGCGAACGCCATCTGCCATGCGGCTGTCCACCCGCAGCGCGACATCTATATCGGCGGGGCGGCGTATGCCACGAGTTGGATGAACGAGATGTCGCCGAGCGGGATGGATTGGCTGCGAAAGAACGTGTTCGCCAAGCAGGAACTGCACGACCACCCGCCGCAGAGCCCCGAAGGAACGCTGAACCGCCCCGGCAAAGGCGGCCGAGTCCGCGGGGCGCATGATGGCTATGTGATGAAGACAAGTCTCTACACGCGGGCTTCGCTTCATCCGGCCCTTACCGGCATCGCCCTTGGCGCGGGCGCCGCCGCGATCGCCTGGATGACCCGCGGGCATCGGGCTTGAAAGCGCGCGACTCGGGAAACTGGATTTCGTGCCCGAGAACCGACGGCGAGAATTCGAAGAGGAAGCTGCGGATATCCTGAAGATTACGCCATAGAGTAGTCCTCATTGCTTGGGTAGCAGCCGCCTAACAGCGGCTGCTACCCAAGCAGTGAGGACCACGCTGGAGCTGCTCATGGCATTGCGACCTCGTGTGCTTGCGGATTTGCCGGTTTCGCCTTGGATCGAATCGACTCTGCGCGATGCGGTCGAACCTTTTCCCTGGGATGCCGTTGATGCGAACATCGAGGCGGTTTACACGTATGGGCATCCGACGGTTGACGGCACGCTGCTCGATCGGATGCGGCGGGTACGCGTCATCAGCAATTTCGGCGTCGGCGTCGATCACATCGACATATCCGCGGCGACGGCTCGCAAGATCCAGGTCGGCAACACGCCGGGCATCCTCGATGGCGCCACCGCGGATATGGCGTTCGCTCTGCTGCTCGCCGTAGGACGGCGCGTAGTCGAGGGGGATCGCTATGCGCGGGGCCCGGAGTTCGTGCGTTACGATCCTTCCTATATGCTGGGCCGCGAGGTGCATGGCGCCACGCTCGGCATCATCGGCATGGGCCGCATCGGGACGCAAATCGCGAAGCGCGCTGGCGGCTTCGATATGACCGTTCTCTACTGCAACCGGCATCGCAAGCCGGATGTGGAACAATCGCTGGGCGTCAAGCACGTCAGCCAGGATGAACTGCTCCGGACGTCGGACTACGTTGTGCTGTCCGTGCCCCTCTCTGGAGAGACGCGTCATCTGATCGGTAAAGAGGAACTCACGAAGATGAAGCCGACCGCAGCACTGATCAATGTCGCGCGTGGAGCGGTAGTCGATACGGACGCACTCGCTGAGGCCTTGAAACGACGCACTATTTGGGCAGCGGGCCTCGACGTCACGGACCCGGAACCGTTGCCTCGCGATCATCCGCTTCTGCGGCTCGATAACGCGACCATCGCCCCGCACCTTGGCAGCGCGACCGAACAAACTCGCCAACGCATGGCCCAACTTTCGATCGACAACCTGCTTGCCGGGCTCTCCGGCAAACCGCTGATCCGCCAAGTCAACGCCTAGTAGGACGCATCATGCAAGCCGCAGTGCTGTTCGCCGTTTCCCTTTCGCTGGCGCAACCGCCGGCCGCGCCCGACGCGGTTCGGAAGGTACTCGACGAGCAAGTGGTCGCCTGGAACCGTGGCGACCTCGAAGGCTTCATGGTCGGCTACTGGAAATCGCCGGATTTGAGCTTCTATTCCGGCAACACGAAGACCGCTGGGTGGCAGGCAACGCTGGATCGCTATCGCAAGCGATACCAGGCCGAAAAGAAGGAGATGGGGAAACTCGCATTTTCCGAGATCGCCGTCGAAATGCTGGGCGAGAGCCATGCCCTGGTGCGTGGCCGATGGACGCTGACGCTTGCCAAGGAGTCGCCCACCGGCCTCTTCACGCTCGTGATGCGCAAGCTGCCGGAAGGCTGGCGCATCGTCCACGATCACACGTCGAATGGAGAGTAGTCCTCACGCTCCGAATGTGTTTCGTCTTTTAGTAGAGTCGAGGAGCGGCGCGGCGGCTGGGCGGGTGCTCGGCTCCGTTTCCACTCCCCGCTCGTCGAACCGGACTTGCGGTTCTCCCGCATCCGGCTCACCGATTCGATTCAGCGGGCCTTCGCCCGTACTCGTCGTACAGTCGAAGATCGGGCGGGCTCGACGAACTCCCCTTCCGGCCGCGCTTTCGCCGCAACCACCAGCGGAGCCTGCGGCAGGCGTGCTGCTGCACCTGCTGCCTGCACCGTCTGCCAGGCTCCCGTGACGTAGCCCAGCCGAAAGTAGTTCCCCCAGCCCAGCTGAAGCCGGTTCAGGCCGGGATGAGCGTGCCGCGGCATTCGGCGTCGCTGGGAGATCTCCAGGCTGCTTCCTGTTCGAGATAAGGCAGAATCTGGAAGGCCCATCCCCAACCTTGATTGGGCGAGGCGGCGGGGGCTCCGCCGATCATGGTGCGGGTCGAATTCCAGTTTTCGCCGCCGTCGGGAAGAATGCGACGCGCATCGTGATGGCTGTGAAACGCGAGGCCGATCTGCTTGAGGTGATTTGCACATTGCAGCCGTGCGGCCGCTTCGCGCACTTTTTGCACGGCGGGAGCCAAAATCGACAGAAGGATGGCGATGATGGCGATGACGACAAGCAATTCGATGAGCGTATACGCGCTCCGTCGCGACCTCGACATGGAAACCGAACCCCAACCGCGAAGATGTGATTGCTGCTTTGTAAACCTTGGTTCGGCCGAACGCAAACGCCAAACTCAGCGATTTCGGACATTCGTAAAGTTTCTTCGATTCCACTCGCCGGACAGAAGGATGCACTCGCTAGGCACGTGGCTTGCTCAAACAGAGTCGATCTCTCCCCCCGGCTGCTGCAAGCCTCTATCCTGACCGGGTGGGATCCCTGTTTTTTCACGGAGATCGCGTGTCTGCACTGACGATGGTCCTGGGGCTTCTCGCCATTCCGGCCTTGGTGGCGCTGAATGCGTTTTTCGTGGCCGCCGAGTTCGCCCTTGTGGCGGTGCGGCGGTCTCGCATCGAGGAAATGTTGGCGCGAAACGTGTCGGGGGCGAAAGCGGTGCTGTCCGCGATCGATCACCTTGATCGCAGCATCGCGGCCACGCAAGTCGGCATCACGCTCAGCAGCATCGGCCTGGGAATGGTTGCGGAGAAGTCGCTATCGAATGCTTTGGAAGGAGCCTTCTCGGCATTGCCGGAACCCTTCAACGTTTTGGGCCGGCATGCGGTCGCGGGCACGATGTCCTTCATGTTGGTGACGTTTCTCCACGTCGTCTTCGGCGAATTGTTTCCCAAGTCGCTGGCCCTGCTGTCGCCGGCCCGCGTCTCGCTTTGGGTGGCTCCGCCCCTGCGGATCTTCGAGCTATCCGCCCGGCCCATCATTTGGATCATGAACGGAACTGGGAACTTCCTCGTCCGCCTCTGCGGGCTCAAATCGCATCACGAAAGCATGGTTCATTCGGTCGAAGAATTGGCGCTTCTGATCGAGGACACGGAGGAAGCGGGCATCCTCGACTCCGACCAGGCGATCATGGTGCAGAACGTGTTCGGCCTCTCCGCCAAACAGGTTTCCGATTGCATGGTGCCGCGCGAGAAGATGGCGGCGGTCGAGATCAAGACGCCGCTCGCTCGAGTGCTCGAACTGATCCGCACTGAGGGTCACACCCGTATGCCCGTGTTCGATGGCGACATCGACAACATCGTCGGCATCGTCAACGCGAAAGATCTCTTTTTCATGGTCGGCATGAGCGATTTCGTGGTGCTTGAAGACGCCCTCTACCCGGCCCTCTACCTCAAGCCGGACGAAGACATCGCCAACGCCATGCGGCTCTTCCGCAAAGCGAAACGACATATGGCCTTGGTGCGCGACGAAGAGGGGAAAATCCAAGGTTTGGTAACGCTGGAAGACATTCTGGAAGAGATCATCGGCGACATCGAGGACGAGCAGGACAAACCCTTCGCCCAGCGTAGGTTCCTGAAGATCGGCAAAAGTCGCCCTTGGCGGAAGGCATAACGGCTACAAGCGGCGTCATCGGTATCTGTTTCATGTTAAAATAGCTTTGTTCCCAAAGATTCTTTTAAGTCGCGGGATGGGCCAGGGTAAGATGGGCACATCGTGCGGCCTCACGGCCGTTCAACTCGTGGGCTTCCATCCAAGCCCAAGGGGAGACTCATGAAGTTTTATCTGATCGTCGCCAAAGGCGGCCGGAAGGGGATGCCGATCCCGATTTCCGTCGATCTGTTCCTGATCGGATCGGATCAAGTCTGCCAACTGCGCAACAAAAATCTGCCGGAAAAGCTTTGTGCTCTCGTCGTGCGCGAAAAGAAGGTCTTCATCCGCGATTTCGACAGCGGGCATGTCGCGGTCATCAACGGGGCGGTACTGCCCCCCGGCGAAGAATGGCCCTTGCACCCCGGCGATCGGCTCGAAGTCGGCAATCTCGCTTTTTTGATTCAGTTCAACGAAAAGGCTCTTTCGCAGCGCGACCTGGAAGAATGGGCGGTCGGTTGCCTCGACGTCGATGCGTCGCGCAACTTGCTTGACGAATGCGACGAATTCCATCGCTCGACCACCGCATCCTCCGCCGCCGCTTCGATCATCGACAAGCTCAACGTCGTCCGCGGCCAAGTCATGGGCCGACTTCGCATCGGCATCGAACGCGGGGTCACGGTCGTCCGATTCAACGATCAGAGCATCGTGGACGAGGCCGAGATTTCGCACATCAAGAAAGAGTTGTGCGAAAACCTCAATCGCAACAACCTCCGCGTGCTCTTGGATCTGAAAAACGTCCGGCGCATCTCGGCCAACGGCCTGACCATGCTTCGCGATTTCCACCGCTGGCTGAAAACCTTCGGCAGCGCCATGTCGATGTGCCGGATTCGTTCGGAAATCAGGGAAGTGCTCTCGCTCCTCCACGTGGAAGCGGTCCCCGTTTTCCGCGACAAAGCGGAAGCGTTCGTGAGCAAGTGGTAACGGTGCGCCATGAGCACGCCGATCCTGGATCGCCGATGTCCCGAGTGCGGCAAGGCCTACGGTTCGCACTACGACGACGACTTCTGCGTATGCGGAGCCGAACTCGTTCGCCCGGTCATCGCTGCTCCGCCCCCCGCTCATCTAGCTGCCTTCGTGCCTTCGCGACCGCGCGCGGGGACGCCCTGCATCGTGCTCTACGGCGAGGATCGCCAACCGCGCGAGTACTTTCCGCTTACCAAAGACGTACTCACGATCGGCCGGCTCGATCCCGTAGCCGGCGATTTTCCCGATATCGACCTCAACGAATGGCTGGAACCGCAGGACGCCCGCAAGATTTCGCGGCAACATGCGATGGTGGTGCGCCTGCGAGCGAAGAAAGAGTTTCTGCTAAGGCCGTTGCCCGGGAATACGGGAACGCAGATCGAAGCCGACATGGTCTTGCCCGGTCAGGACTATCCGCTCGCGCCGGGATATCGCTTCGTGCTCGGCGGAGCGGCTCGCTTCAAATTCGAGATTGCCTAGATCGCTTGAGATTGTTTCGAAAACGTCTGCGCCCGCTTGCGGCTTAGCGTTCGGAGAAAGCCCTGTTCTCGCTAAGCCGCAAGCGAAAGACTTGCACCGACGGTTTTTTAGCGAGATCAGGGCTTCTTCCGAACGCTAAGCCGCAAGCGCAAGACTGGGGTTTTGGAAACGATCCTGCTCAAAACGCATGTCTTTTCGCTTGCGGCCCGTGCGCGAGGCGTTAGACTGTGGCGACCGCATGCGGATCTTGCACAAAGCCTCGTCATTTCAAGGATGAGCGGACGCCGCGGGATAAGCGTTTCCCAGGGGTAGTCGAAGGCGTCCCTGGTTGACGCGGGCATGTTGGGTCGCGTTTCGAGCAACCGCGCCTTCGCTGGGTCGAGTGTTCCATGCCGTTTCAAGCTGCCTGCCCCGCCTGCAATGCCAAGATCAACGTCCCCGACAACATGGCCGGCAAGAAGGCCAAGTGCCCGAAATGCCAAAACGTCTTCGTGCTGCCCGGCGACGCCGACACGGTTACTGCGGCGCCAACGTCTGCGCCGGCTCGCTCTCGCGCCGATGACGACATGGATTTGGAAAACGACCGACCTGTCCGTGGCCGACGGAGCAGGGACGACGATTTCGACGCTCCGCGATCGACCGGCGGAACGAACGGACTTGCCATAGCGGGCATGGTGCTTGGCATCGTTGCGATCGTTTTCGCCATAATTCCCTGCCTTTGGCTGGTTTGGTATATCGGGCTCACCATCGCACTCGTGGGAGTCGTTTTGAGTGGTATCGGCCTCGCCACTGCGAATAAGACAGGAAGCGGAAAGGGAATGGCAATCAGCGGGCTGGCTTTATCGATCGTGTCGATCGTGATATATCCATTGATTTTCTTCGTGCTCCAAGCGTGGTTTTTCGGCCTGGCCAATCAAGCGAAGAACCAGATCGACCTACGTCCGAATATCCAGATCAATGACAAGAAGGTGAATTTCAACGACGCGAAAATCAATTTCAACGACGCCGACAAAAATTAACCTCACCGACTTCTATGTAGCCCTCTCGCTCCGCGAGAGGTAAGCGGCAGCGAACCATGCGATCGCATGGCCTTCATCCGCTTGCCTCTCGCGGAGCGAGAGGGCTACATAGGCTTAAATAATGACCAGAAGGCGAATTTCAACGACGC
>JAIEPT010000092.1 GCA_019748295.1 Gemmataceae bacterium
CTAGCCTTGCGGTTCGGGCCATCACCGCCCGCAGAGGATTTGCACCTCCTGAGACACAACATGCCTGGCGCACAATCGTTAAGCCCCGCCGGATAGGCGGGGCTTTATCCGTTTCCGCAGTTCACGCAACACAATTTGCTTGGCAAGCGGCTCTGCAAAGCTACGATGGCAAGACCGAACGATGACATTCCCCCGAGAACGGGAAGAGTGGTCGAACAACACGTCGGCAAGCCAAAAGGAACGGCAATGACGAAGAAGGCGAAAAACCCGTTCCAGCGGAGTCTGTTTGAAGAAGAGGAAGACAGCCATTTATTGTCGAGTTCAAAGACATCTTCCACTTTCGCTGATAACCTTTCGCTGCCTATCCATCGCTGGTTCCGATACTCGGCAGGTTTCTCCGCCCTATGGGCACGAGAGACAATTCGGACCGCAATAGCCGAACAGAAAAGTGAAGTTCGAATACTGGACCCGTTCGCCGGAAGTGGGACAGTCCTAGTTGAAGCAGATCGAGCGCAGGTCCCATCGTTCGGCGTTGAATCACATCCGTTTGTAGCCCGACTCGCCCGAGCGAAGACAGCGAACACTACAAACGCTGACAAGTTCAAAGCATATACGACGGAAATCTTGGCACGGGCTGAGAAAAATAAGCCGAACTTGGAATCTCACTCTGTATTGACCCGAAAGTGCTTTCCAGACGAAATCCTCGCCAACCTCGACCAACTCCGATCTGCTTGGCGTCAGGTGGAAAATACAACCGAAAAGGAACTTGGCTGGTTGGCACTTGCGTCGATTCTTAGGCAATGCTCCCCTGTTGGCACGGCTAACTGGCAGTACGTCTTGCCGAAAAAGACGAAGGCAAAGACCAGCAATCCATTTGAGGCATTTAAGACGAAGGCGAAACAGATTTGTTTCGATCTAGCGGAACGTCCTGTTGGGGCCCATAAGTCAAGCTTGATCCGGGGCGATGCGCGATCGATGCTCGAAGTGCCCGATGAGTGGGCAACTCTCGTCATCACTTCCCCACCATACCCCAACAATTTCGACTATGCCGACGCGACGCGATTGGAGATGACTTTTTTCGGAGAAATTGAGGGCTGGGGGTGCTTGCAAGATGCTGTCAGAAAGTACTTAGTGCGGTCCTGTACCCAGCACATTTCTCCGATCGTATCGACTACATCCGAGATTGTAAGATCCCCTGAACTTGACCCAATTCGGAAAGAAATCGAAGCCGTCATCGATGCTTTGGAGAAGGCAAGGCATGAACATGGTGGCAAGAAAAATTACCACACAATGATTGCGGCTTACTTTCTGGACATGGCAAAGGTCTGGAAGGATTTGCGACGGGTCACATCGCCACATGCTCGGGTGTGCTTTGTCGTCGGGGACTCTGCACCTTACAGCGTTTACGTCCCCGTTGACGTTTGGATGGGGCGTCTTGCCGTCGCATCGGGATTTCGCTCGTTTTCTTTCCTCAAAACAAGGGACAGAAACATCAAGTGGAAGAACCGCAAACACCGCGTACCCCTGCATGAGGGGCAGCTTTGGGTAAAGGGATAGATCAATGGCCGAAGCCGCAGGTCACAAGTGGGGTCAATTCATCGGCGAATACTGCGAATCGGCCATCGAGCCTTTGTTGCAGGACTTCGCGAACAGGCACGGCCTCTATTTGGATAAGAAGGGACTGCGCCCAGCACGAACAGGAAGAAAACTACGATGGGTAGACTCCTTCGGCAACGGACACGATCTGGATTACGTTCTTGAGCGAGGCGGAACCCCGACGACAATCGGAACTCCCATCGCTTTCATTGAAAGTGCCTGGCGACGATATACGAAGCACTCCAGGAACAAGGTTCAGGAAATTCAAGGGGCTATCCTTCCAATCGCCGAAAAGCATCGGTTTAGCGCGCCTATGCTGGGGTGCATTCTTGCCGGAGAATATACTGCTGGGGCACTGAATCAGCTGAAGTCTATCGGCTTTAAGGTGTTTTACTTGACCTACGAATCCGTGATTGAAGCATTCGATTCAGTCGGTGTAGACGCTCGGTTTGATGAGACTACGCCGGATGCCGAGTTCGACAGGAAGTTGCAACAGTGGGCCGCAATCGACAAAGCGAAACGTCCGCGTGTCTGGAAAAGGCTGCTGAAGCTGAACAAGCAAAGTCTCGATGATTTCATGCTGAACTTAGAGCGAGCAGTGGTTCGACAAATCAACGCGGTGCGAGTCGTTCCTCTACATGGGACCGGGATGGACTGCGTGACCGTGACAGATGCGATTTCCTTTGTGCAGAGCTACAACGAAGCCGCTCCGACCGGACCGCTTGTCAAGTATGAGATCATCATCCGCTATGACAACGGCAACAAAGTTGAAGGCCAGTTCCAAGACAGAGCGGCTACAATCGAGTTTCTTACTGCCTACCAGAACGGAAATTGGACTCCTTTACCTGAAGACCTTGCGGAAGACGTCGAGTAGCGAATGAAGGCTGAAACATTCGGATGGTTCGCCTTGACTCGCAAAATGAACCTAGGAGGGGGCGGGTGGCTTGTTGGCTGGCCCCGCTTCACTCCGGCGTCGGCGGAAATTGGACCGGGTCGTAGGCGTCGATGGTGTTGATGTGCGAGTGCTGAAGCACGACGACGCGGTCGGCCCCTTCCTCGTCCACGAAGGCAACGGTGTCCCAGCGACGACCGAGGATGATCATCTCCGGACTGGTTACTTGGATCTGCCGACCGTTGGACATGGTGACCCCGAATGGTAGGAATGGCGTCGACTTGGCCCATTCCCGCAGCGGCGAATTGTCCATTATTTGGCCCTAGTTCGAGACAACTGAGTTCTCTGGATGGTATTTTACGGGATACATCCGCCCACGCAATTCCTTGGGTTCGGCTCGACTCCGTCAGAGCCTGAGCGCCAGCGAGGGTTTCGCTTGAATGCGGGATGATGCGTCACGCTCCTTCCGGCATTTCTGCCAAACCCTCGCTGGCATGGCGCTCAGGCTCTGACGTTACGCATGGCCTTTCGCGAACAGAAGGGCGGCTTCCGGAAGACGCCGGGAAACGATATTATGTCGTCGGACTGGAGAGGTATGAGATGAGCCAGACACTGATTATTCGCGGACATTATGCCGGCCGGACCTTTATCCCGGACGGTCCGCTTCCCGATGCGGAGGGGAAGGCTGAACTCGTCATCACCCCGGCCGCGCCCCAGTTGCAAGGGTCGATTGCCGACGCATTCGGAGGGGCCGCAGTTTTGCGGAGCGGTGAAGAAATCTTGGCTCAGGTCCGAGCCGACCGCGATGACTGGAGCGATCGCTGATCTACCTCGATGCGAACGTCGTGATCCGGTCGAGGGGGATGCCGCAACTCGAGCGCCGCTGGTGGCACGCTTGGCTTCGTCGTTGGGTGCACGAGGAACGTTGGCTACGTCCCGCGATTAAGTCGGTTGGAGTGCAGGTCCAAGCCTCTTCGCCTGGGCGACCTTGTCACGGTCGCACAATTCGACACGTTCTTTGCCGGCATCGAGATTGTTCTGCTCGATATTACTGCAGCCGTCATTGAGCGCGCCACCGAGCTCCGCGCGAAGTACCAACTCAAGACGCCCGACGCCATCCACTACGCTACCGCCGCGGAAGTCGGCGCGACGGTGTTCTTGACCGGCGATCGAGCCCTGGCTCGCTGCTCAGAGACGCTGGTTGAGATTCTGTAAACGCCCACGCAAAACCAGCATTTCGCGTATGCAACGAATCACGTTTCAATAAGCTAAACGACTTACGAAGGATTCAAAGGCGTCGGTGAAACTTGCCATGCAATTCGATCGCATCCGTCTGATGGAGCACTTGGCCCTCGAAAGCCGGCTTTCGCTTCCGGAAATCTGCGAGGCGATGCGGCGGCGGTTTGGGTGGCCCGAGTTCGCGTTCGATTCCGAGAACGAGACCGAATGGGGCGTCGTGGAGCATGAGGGGATCGAATACAACGTGTCGCGGCCGTTCTCACGGGGCACGCTGAGGAAGTGGGACAACACCGTTCCTGTCGGTTGCGACATCGGCGTCACATTCGCCTTGTCTCAGGACTTTCCACCCGATCGCGACTCGGCATGGAGTGCGTTCGAGTTTGCCCCCTCCTTCGGTCAGCAGTTAGCGGACCTTCTCGGCCGGCGCGTCTGCCATCATCGGTCTTGGCATGGGGTAGGCAAAAACGTCAGGCGCAACGGCGTCTTCGAACCCACGGCGGGACGGAAATAGATGCGATTCCTGCGTCCGCTGCTGTACCTCTGGGCGTTTCCGGCCACCTTGTTGGGGTTGGTCGTCGTGCTCCTTTCGTTGCCGACGGGCGGGCGATTGCAAGTCGTGTGGGGCGTGCTCGAAGTGCATGGCGGGTTTGCAACGTGGCTGTTGACGAATCGCGGGCTTGGCTTCGGCTGGGCGGCGGCGATGACGTTGGGGCACGTCATCCTGGGCCGCGATCCGGAATGCCTGGAACGCAGCCGGCGGCATGAGCATGTGCATGTCCGGCAATACGAACGCTGGGGCCCGCTCATGCTGCCCATCTATCTGGCGGCGAGTTTCGTGTTGTGGATGCGCGGCCTCGATCCATATCTGGACAATCCATTCGAGGTCGAAGCCTACGCAATCGACGACTGACCGCTATCGGCGGCCTCTGGGCCCCATAAAGTAGAACACAAGAACGGCCTCGAAATCTGGTCAGGGCCTACACGCCGCATGAAGTCCCGCGCGAATGAAGGATCACGGATGGCCGCATCGCGAACGAAGAAGAACGTCCTCTTTCTCTGCACCGGCAACTACTACCGCAGCCGATACGCCGAACTTGTCTTCAACTCGGCGGCGTCTCGCATGGGCCTGCCGTGGGAAGCAACCTCGCGCGGCCTGGCGATCGAGCGCGGGATCAACAATGTCGGCCCCATCGCCAAGAGCACGCTTGAAGCGGCGATCTCACTGGGCGTCCGCCCCGGCGATGCGTGCACGCGGATGCCATGCGCGGTGAGCGAAGCGGAGTTCGCCGCGGCTGCCCGGGTCGTGGCGCTCAAGAAGGATGAACATCTGCCGCTCATGGAGGAGCGATTCCCAGCCTGGGCATCGAAGATCGAATACTGGGCAATCGAGGATGAGCCGGGCGTGTTGCCTCTCATCGAGAAGGAAGTGAACGGCCTGATCGCTCGCTTGCTGGGCGGAGGCGGCCTTGCTCCAGAAACGCCTGAGCGGCCGAAGAAGGAAGCGTCCAAGAAGGTGCTCACCGCGAAAGTGGGACGGGAAACCGCAGGCCGCCGCGGCAAAGGCGTGACGACCGTGTTTGATCTGCCGCTCAATGAGGAAGAACTCAAAGACCTCGCCGCTCTCCTCAAGCAACGCTGCGGCACGGGCGGCACGGTGAAGGATGGCCGCATCGAAATTCAGGGGGACCAGCGCGACCGGATCGTGGGCGAACTCGAGAAGCTCGGGTACAAGGTGAAGCGGGCCGGCGGCTGACGCTGCCGAACGTCGGCGCCTCGCCTCTTGAAGTTCGGCCGGCAAGCGTTAACCTCACCAAGTCGCATGCTGGGCCGTTTTCCGGAGGCTGACCGATGCGCAGAATGATCGTTGCCGCCTGTCTCGCTTGGACCGCTTGCCTGCACGCTCAGGATCTGAGCGGCCCCCTCGCCAAAATCAAAGCGGTCGGCAAGGAAGGCGCCGGCAATGCCGAGGCGGCGGTTGCCTGGAAGGCGATCGTTGCCGAAGGGCCCAAGTCGATCCCGGTCTGCCTCGCCGCGCTCGACGACGCTTCGCCCGCCGCCGCCAACTGGATCCGCTCCGCCATCGAGACCGTTGCCGAAAAGGAACTTGCGGCCGGCAGAAAGCTCGATGCAAGCATGCTCGAAGGTTTCGTCAAGGAGACGAAACACGCCGGCCCCGCACGCCGCCTTGCCTACGAGTATTTGACGCGCATCGATCCCGCGACCCCCAAGCGATTGCTGCCGACGATGCTCGACGATCCGGGGGCCGAACTGCGGCGCGACGCGGTGGGCGTGTTGCTCGAAGAAGCCGACAAGCACTTCAAGGCGAAGGAAAAGGACTCCGCCCTCAAGACCTACCGCAAAGCCCTCGTACATGCTCGAGAACGCGACCAGGTGCAACTCATCGCTGACCGGCTGGAGAAGCTTGGCGAAAAGATCGATCTCACGAAACACTTCGGATTCATCACGCGTTGGGCGTGGGTCGGGCCGTTCGACAATCGCAAGGGCGTGGGATTCAAGACGGCCTACCCGCCGGAAAAAAGCCAGGATCTGAAAAACACCTACACCGGCAAAGAAGATGCGAAGGTGCAGTGGAAGGAGACCGAGACGGCCAAGGCGATGGGCATCGTCGACCTCAACGATCTCGTCGGCAAGCTGAAAGGGGCCGTCGCCTACGCCTACGCGGCCGTCGAATCGCCCGTCGAGAAGCAAGTCGAAGTGCGCTGCGGCAGCAACAATGCCGTCCGCATTTGGCTCAACGGCAAGGAAATCTACTTCCGCGAAGAATACCATCACGGCATGCAGATGGACCAGCATGTGAGCTCCGGAACGCTGAAGGCGGGCCGCAACGAGATCCTCATCAAGGTGTGCCAAAACGAACAGACGGAAGACTGGGCCCAACTCTGGTCGTTCCAGGTTCGCATCACCGATCATCTCGGCGGAGCCGTCCCCGTGACGGTAGTCACCGAAAGGCTGCCCGCCGCCAAGCAGTAAGCCCCGACTGTATTTCTCCCCTCTCCCTCCGGGAGAGGGGCCGGGGGTGAGGGCAGAACGCTATACCCATGCGGTTGCGTCAATGATGCGACTGCTCTTTGACCACACATGGGTGGCCGCTTCCCTCACCCCAACCCTCTCCCGGAGGGAGAGGGAGAAATACAATCGCCGCGAAGCAGTAAGCCTTGTCCGCATTGCCCGTATCGAGAGAGCAGATCATCCGCATGTCGATGCCTATTCCGAGAACGGAACCGAGCCTGATGGAGTGGGCGCCTCGCATCCGTGAACTGCGCAACCGAACTCAGGCGGAGGTGGCGAAGGTCGTCGTCGGCATGGAAAAGGCCGTGCAGCGCTTTCTCGTCGCGCTGCTCGCCGATGGCCATGTGCTGCTCGAAGGCGTGCCCGGCGTGGCGAAGACGACGCTGTCGAAAGTGTTCGCTCAGTTGCTCGGCCTTGAGCATCACCGCATTCAGTTCACGCCCGATCTGCTCCCCGCCGACGTCACCGGCACCTACGTCTTCGATCGCAAGACGAACGACTTCGTGCTTCGCAAGGGCCCGATCTTCTGCCAGCTGCTGCTCGCCGACGAGATCAACCGCGCCCCCGCCAAGACGCAGTCGGCGTTGCTTGAAGCGATGCAGGAACGGCAGGTCACCATCGAAGGGACGACGCTCCCCTTGCGGCCGCCGTTCTTCGTGCTCGCCACGCAGAATCCCGTCGAACAGGAAGGCGTTTATCGTCTGCCCGAAGCGCAACTTGATCGCTTCCTTCTCCGCATCGAAATGGGCTACCCGGGACGCGAGCACGAGGCGAACATGCTTCGTCTGCACAGTCGGCCCAACGCCCTTGTCGAGCCGATCTTCAACCCGGAGTTGATCCTGCAAGCGCAAGAGTGCTTGCAGGTCATCTACGGCAAGGACGAGCTTTACCGCTACATCGTCGATCTGGCCGAAGCGAGCCGCAATCACCCGGACCTCGCTTTAGGCGCCAGTCCGCGGGCATCGCTCAGTTTGCTGAAGTGCGCGCGGGCCCGGGCCTTGCTGGATGGGCGCACCTATTTCACGCATGAAGACGTGCAGGCGATGTCGTTTCCGGTGCTGGGGCATCGCCTCATACTGAAGCCCGAAGCCGAAGTCGAAGGACGAACGACGGAAATGATCGTCCGCGAGCTGCTGGGAAGCGTGCCCGTCTTGGAAGGCTAAACCAGCGTGCGCCAATCGGCAGCGGGTTAGCGGCCTTTCGAATACGAGTGGGCATCGCGATTCCGATCAAAACATGCCAGTCTCCCGCACTAGCCCGAAGCGTCAGTCAGCGAGGGTCGACGCGAAATTCCTCGCTGACGTGACGCTTCGGGTTGGTGCGAAAGGTGCTGATGCGAAATCGCGCACGCTGATTTAGGATCGATCCGTACCTGTGCAGGCCCATTTCTTTGCAACCTATGAGCTAAACGAGATCAGGGCTTTCTCCGAACGCTAAGCCGCAAGCGAAAGACAGAGGTGGCGATCCGCAGCTTTTGATCAGCGAAGCTGAAAACGGCAGATGGTTTTGACGCAAGGACGTCAATCTTGGCAAAGGCGCGCGAATCCGAAGACGACGGCGACAACGACCTTCGGGGGAACAGCACCGGCAACGACGGAAAGGGAAGCGCCGTCCATTCCTCGTGGGCGGAAGATTTCGCCCCGTTTCGGCCCCATTCTTCGCTTAGCGCGGAACCTTGTTTTGCCCCACGCTTCTTCCGGAGCTAAAATAGTTCAAGGAATTGGGATGTACGGCTCCCTGAAAGAACGCGCAGGACGCGGCAGCTCCTCCTGGAGATTTCCATGGCGAAGGCCTTGATCGAAGTAGTGCTGCCGCGGCTCGCCAAGCCTCTTTACAAACACCTCGAACTCTTCCAGACCGGCAAGGTGGACGAGGCCAAGTTCACTTCGGACTTCGAAGCCGTCCTCAATCGCCACCATGCTTGGCTTCGAAAAAAGGGGATCGACAAGGCTCGCGCCGCCGTCGCCATCCATGCGGCCGTGATCATCCTCAGCCAATCCGGCCTGCACAGCGAAGCCCGCGAAGCCAACATCCCCATCGAAGTGCTCGAGATACGAGCGATCCGCGAAGCCGCGCAAGACTTGGTCGAGACCTACGGCATGACGTATCGCAAAGCGCTCGACGGCATCAGCACGCTCGTCGCGAAATACGGCGAATGAACATCATTGCAAATTCTGCTCCCCCTCTCCCCTTTGGGGAGAGGGGCCGGGGGTGAGGGGCCAGAGCGGTGCCGACGCTTGTCTTCTTCGGCTTTGCAGCACGGCAACCGTTAGATCCCCATGGTGCGCTGCGCTTACCGTGGGGCTTGGCGCACATCATGAAGTTTGTGCACCGTTCTTTCCCCTCACCCCCAACCCCTCTCCCCAAAGGGGAAAGGGGAGCTTGAAATGAAGATCACCCTCACGGTCGTTGATGGGCCGCACAAGGGGCAGAGTTTCGACTTTGCGGGGCATGATACGTTTCTCGTGGGACGGTCGAAGCACGCTCACTTCCGTCTGCCGGCCGAAGACCGCTACTTTTCGCGCGTTCACTTCATGATCGAGGTCAATCCGCCGGCCTGCCGACTGGTGGACATGGGCAGCCACAACGGCACGTATGTCAACGGACATCGGGTGATTACGGTCGATCTGCATCAGGGCGATCAAATCCGCGCGGGGCACACCGTCTTCCAGCTTCGAATGGAAGGCGAGGAGGCGGCGGCTCCCGAAACCATCAGCTTCCACGCCGACTCGCACCGCGGCGCTCGCTTGCAGTTGCCCGAAATCGAGGGGTACGAAGACCTGCACTGGGCAGGCACTCAACCTCTAGGCCTGGCGCTGGAAGGGCGTCGAATCGGCGACGGCCATGCTGTCTCTCTCCTGATTGTCAGCCCGACCAATCCGGCCACGGGTCCGCAGGTTCGGCAGTTTCTCGCCGATGCAAAACGATTGGCGACGCTGCATCACGCCTCGATTCGCCGACTGCGCGAGTTGGGAATCGGCGAGACGTTCCTTTGGTTCGCCTTCGACCATGAGTCCGAAGCAACGCGTGCGAATCAGGTGAGCCGGGCAGAGGGAACGCTGCCGATTCGACGCGTGCTTGCATGGACGCAGCAATTGATCACAGGACTGGAACACGCGCACGGCTTGGGTTTCGTCCATCGCGATATTCGCCCTTCCGGCATCCTGGTCGGCGATGTCGATGGGAAGGAAACGGCGCGGTGGGCGGAGTACGGCCTGTCGCGGCTTTTGGCGGATGCCCCCTTCGGCGGCGTGACGACGTTTTCCGACCCCGAAGCCGCCGCGTTTTGGCCGCCGGAGTTTTTGACCGATTACCGCAATCCCACACCGCTCGGCGATCAATACAGCCTCGCCGCCGCCATCTATTGGCTGTTGACCGGCCACTTCATCTTCGATCTGCCGAAGGATGCGAATCGCCGTTTTTCGGTGCTGCTCAAGCAGCAGGTGACGCCGATCCGCGAACGCCGTCCCGAGATTCCCGAGAAGATCGCGCTCGCCCTCGAGCGGGCTCTAGCACGGCATCCCGAGAAGCGCCACTCCGACCTCGCCGCATTTCGCGCCGCACTCTTCGGCAAGTAACTGCAAGTCGGAAGAGCGGCAGCGGATTTCTCTCTGCCTTTCGTGGCGACAAGTTTATCTAACTTGTCGGAATTGGAAGTTTTAAAGACATTCAAGCGGGTTGGATAAACTTGTTTCCACGGGTTGCAGGGGGAACTGAAGTGCCGACGATTTACATCGATGCCGACGCCTGTCCGGTGAAGGACGAAATCTACCGTGTGGCGGGCCGCTACAAGCTGCGCGTCCTTGTCGTCGCGAAATCGACGATGCATGCGCCGGCGAGCGAACTCGTCGAGATGGTCGTACGCCCCGGCTTCGGCGAAGTGGACGACTGGATCGCGGAGCAGGCAGCGAAGAACGACATCGTGATCACTTCCGACATTCCGCTCGCCGCGCGGTGTCTGGAAAAAGACGCGCTGGTGCTGCATCCCAAGGGGGAGCCGTTTACGGACAACGACATCGGCGCCGCGCTCGCGCAGCGCGAGCTGATGGAGCAGATCCGCCAATACGGCGGACAATCCGGCGGCCCCTCCGCGATGGCGGCGAAAGACCGGTCCCGTTTTCTCGCGAAGCTCGACGACCTCGCGAATAAAGTGCTTCGGGCGAACCGATAGCTCGGCCGATGAATCGAACGCGGATCATTCGCGTTAAATTGCTTTCTTGTCAGTTTGTCCGAATGGCGATGGCGAAAACGAGGTGCAGCCGGTATACCGAAGTTCTTCGCTCTCTCGTCGATTCAAGGATGTCGATGCCGTTGTTGCAAAAAGCTGTGGTAGCGCCGTTGCCGGAAGCCGTATCGGCTGCCGAACGATCGGATCGCGATCGCCGAGCCACGTTCGTTTTGATCGCAGTGGTACTCGTGCTGCGTCTGCTTTGGTCCGCCGTGATGGAGGCGACCAACGACGAAGCGTACCACTACCTCTACGTCGTCTATCCCGACTGGAGCTTCTTCGATCACCCGCCCATGACGATGTGGGTCCAGCGCTTTGGGCTGCTTTGTTTCGGCGGTTGGGTGCATCCCCTTTCTTTGCGTTTCGGTTTCGTGCTTCTGGCCGCGGGTTCGACGTGGGTCTTGGCACGACTCACGGCCCGGCGTTATGGCGAAGGAGCGGGCTTGGCGGCGGCGTTGCTGTTCAATCTCACGGGCTACTTCGCGGGCGCGGGCGGACTGGTGTTGCCGGACCCGCCGCTGGTGTTTTTCTCGCTCCTCACGATCGCGGCACTGCTGCATGCCGTCATCGAAGCGCCGGATCGCCTGGCCCCTTGGCTCGGCGTCGGTGCTGCCTTCGCCGGAGCGCTGGCGAGCAAGTACTTGGCCGCCTTTCTGCCGATGGGCGTCTTTCTTTATCTCGTCCTGTCGCCCGCTCGCCGTTATTTGCTGTTGCGCCCCGGTCCCTACCTGGCAATAGCCGTCGGCATGCTGGGTTTCGTGCCGGCGTTGATTTGGAATGCGCAACATGGGTGGGCGTCGTTCCTCTTCCAAAGCCGGCGTGCAACGGTGTTGGAAGTCAACTGGATTGGACCTTTCTCTTTCGTCGTCGGCCCTGCTCTCATCCTGTTCCCCTGGGTCTGGTATCGGCTTATCGCCCGTTTGACGGCCGGCCTGAGCCGATTTCGATCGTTGCCGGAAGCGGATCGATTGTTGATCTGCCTCGCGCTGGTTCCGCTGATCGCCTTCCTGCCCATCTCGCTCCTACGGCCCATCCTTCCGCACTGGACGCTTCTGGCGTTCGTTCCGCTGTATCCGCTCGCGGGAGCCGTGTGGGCGATGCAGCGGCAAGCGAACCCGGCCGAGTGGCGCCGCAAAGTCATCGTCATGTCGGCAACTACGATCGGCATTCTGTTTTTCATTTTGCTCCAGGCCCGATTCGGCCTTTTGAGCTTCGGCGTCCATGATCCGATCAAGGAGGCGAGCGGTTGGGAATCCTTGGGTCGGCAATTGAAGGAACGCGGCCTCGTCGGCAAACCGAAGACCTACCTGCTCAGCAATCGCTGGCATAAGGCGGGGCAACTCGCATTCGCGATTCGCAATGAATCGCCCGTCGTTTGCTTCGAACCGACGGACGCACGCGGGTTCGCCATGTGGAGCAAGCCGAGCGATTGGGTTGGGTGGGACGCCTATCTCGTGTCCCTCGATGGCGACGATGAAGAACTAAATCACTTCAAGTGGTATTTCGAGTCGTACGACGAGACGCCGGTGGCCCAGTTCCGCATGATGCGCGGCTGGATGCCGTATCGGCCCGTGAAAGTCTGGCATCTTCGCCGCATGACTCGGCCTTTTCCCTTCGGCAACGGCGATCCGGAAGGCCGCCCCCTCGAATAGCGTGGGGTTGGTTGCTGGCCGCGCGGAGATACTGTTTCGAAGCCCCTGCATTCCGCTTGCGGCTTGGCGTTCGGAGAAAGCGCTGATCTCGCCAAGCCGCAAGCGGCAAACATGCACAGCGGTTATGAACCAAGTTCCACGTCGTCGTCCTCTCTGCAGGAAACGTCTCCCGGCAGAGCAGGCGTTCTCTCTGCCCTTTGCCGTACAATGGCGAGAGACGCTCCACGAGGATTGCACCATGCGATGGCTGTTGGCGGCATGCGTTTTGACGGCTCCCGCGAGTTCCGTTCGCCTCGCGGCGGCGCCGTTGCCGGACAAGCAATCGGCCAACAGCGTCGAGGTGAAGCTCAAGGATCCGAAGGACACGTGCGACATTCGTCGCACGGAAAAGGAAACGGTTCTCGAAATCCGCAGCCCAAAAGGGATTAGCCGCGCGGTGGTCAAACGGCTTGGCGCTCAGTGGCCCGAGTCGGTCGTGATCCGATTGCGGCTGGCGCATCTCGAAAGCTTTGACGTGCATCACGGCAAGACCTCGGTGGCCGCCTCGGTGGGATGGAGCGAAGCCGGTCTGCGCATGCGGCAATGGAGCCTTGGCAACGAGCGGGCGGTCATCAATGCGGGCCATCCGTTGTTTCTGCCGATTCGCCTGCTGGACCGAGACGGCCGGCCGGCAACGCGTCCGATGGAAGAAGGCTGGTTCGAGATTCCGGTCCCCTCCGCGTTTTGGGAGGGAAACCCCGAGACGTTCAACATCGATTGGATCGACGCCTACCGCAACTGACGATGCACGGAGTTTCGGCCATGTCCGCCCCTCGCCGCCCCATCGCTCCCGCTGAAACGATCCCGCCCCTGGAACCGGGCGATCGCCTGACGCGCGCCGAGTTCGAGCGGCGGTACGATTTGATGCCTAACGTCAAGAAAGCTGAGCTGATTGAGGGAGTCGTTTGCATGCCATCTCCGGTTCGATGGTCTCGTCATGGCGAGCCCCACTTCCGCCTCATGATGTGGCTCAGCGCCTATGTTGCGGGGTCGCCTGGTGTGTTCGGCGGCGACAATTCCACCATGCGGCTCGACCTGGAAAATCTGCCGCAACCGGATGCGGCTCTAATCATCGATCCGAAATGCGGCGGACAAGCGAAGATATCGAAAGACGATTACCTTGAGCAAGCACCGGAACTGATTGCCGAAGTCTCTGCGAGCAGCGTCAGTTTCGACTTGCATACGAAGTTTCACGTTTACCGCCGCAGCGGCGTGCGTGAGTACGTCGTTTGGCGTGTAATGGACCAAATCATCGACTGGTTCGTGCTTGAAAACGACGATTTCCTGCCGCTGGCTCCCGAAGACGGCATCTTGAAAAGCCGCATCTTTCCTGGCCTTTGGCTCGATCCCGCGGCTCTGATTCGCGATGATCGCGTCCGGCTCGCCGAAGTCGTCCAACGCGGCCTCGCGTCCCCCTCGCATCGCGAGTTCGTCCAGCGCTTGCTGGCGCTCGCCCCATGAGCGAGCCGGCGGAAGAAAACGTGTTGGCGGCGGGCTTCGTCGAGGCCCTGGAATCGGTCGGCGAAACCGAGGGGACGGGTTTCTTCTCGAAGGCCGAAGACGACACGCCGCCCCCGCCTCCCATACGCATCCTTGAAGCCTTGCTTTTCGTCGGCTCCGCTCCGCTCTCCCATGAGCGCGGTCGGCAGATCATTCGTGGCCTCAGCAAAGAGCAATTTCAGCAGGCCATCGAAGAACTGAATGCCCTCTATCGCCGACAAGCTCGCCCCTATGCGCTGACGCATGGCCCGGACGGCTGGTCGCTGACGCTTCGCTCGGCTTTTCATCCGCTTCGCGAGAAGGTGTTCGGCGGCGTCAAGGAAGCCCGACTGTCCACAGCGGCTGTCGATGTGCTGGCCCTGATCGCGTACCGCCAACCGTGCACGAAGATCGAAGTCGATACCTGGCGCGGAGCGGAGTCAGGTTCGCTGCTGAGGCAACTGGTTCGCCGCGGACTGATCCATGTCGTCTACCGTGCGGAAGCGGACAAGCGTGACGTTTCGTACGGCACCACCCCTCGTTTTCTCGACCTCTTCGGCCTTACCAGCCTGGAAGATCTTCCCAAGACGCAGGACTTGCAGCAAATCTGAGCTTTGCATCCGATTTTCGGTTGTGAACTTGTGAAACTTTTCACGGTTCATCACAATGGCGGCGTTGCCGCACGCATCGCAGCGGACCCGTGCGGCACAATGATTGCCCATTGGGAAAAACTTCACAAGCGGATCGCAGGGGTTTCGCTCTGCTTGACGCACGGGGCGACACGGCTAGAAAAGCCGTACCCCATGAACTTTGGGTTCGGAAGGAGCCCGCCCTCGCCGTCCCCGCGGTATGCGAGAGCCGTTTCTTCCGCATATGGAGGCGGTGTGCGCAAAGCGTTTTCGCCCACGCTGCAAACGCACGCCGGACAACCCGTGACTTTCGGATCACTCATGCATCCTTTCCACGGTCGGTCGGCGGTCGGAATCCTCTTGGCCTGCCTCGCTGTCGTCGGTTGCGAAACCCAATATGGTCCCGAGCGGACCTACGGGCTGCGCAAAGATCCGGTCATCAAAAACGGCCAAAAGATGATGGAAGAACGGCCGTTGCCGGATCGTCCGGGCCAGCTGCCGATCGCGAGCATTAAGGATCTGACCGAGCAGGAAGACAGTGATCATCCCTTCTACCGAGCGGATTCGGCCAAGCGTAAGGAATTTCTCGTCCAAGATCTGGTCCGCGACACAGGCCTGATCTCGGCCGACGATCGCAAGATCATGGAAGAAACGCTGGAGAAGCTGTTCGGCAAGCCGCGCGATCCGAAGGTCGCGATTACCGACAAGGACGGCAACCCCGATGAAAAAGCGGCCGAGGGTCTGCAGGTCGATGTCACGACGCTCGCCCGCGGTTCGGTGCTCTATCGCGAACACTGCCTCCATTGCCACGGCATCACCGGCGATGGTCGCGGGCCGACCGGCAAGTGGGTCAACCCGCATCCGCGCGACTTCCGCTCGGGCCTCTTCAAGTTCACCACCGTCAATCGCGTGGAAAAGGCGTCGCTCAAGGCGAGCCGCGGCGATCTCGCGCGGACGCTTCGCCAAGGGGTCGAAGGGACCGCGATGCCGTCCTTCAACCTGCTCTCGGAGCAAAACATTCAAGATCTTGTCAGCTACGTGATGCACCTGAGCATCCGCGGCGAAACCGAAGTCCGCACCGTGCTGGGCGCCTTCGATGCCGCCAAGATGGAGATGGTCGATGAAGACGGTCTCGAAGAGTACATCAATAAGGCGAGCCGCAGCGTCGTGAAGGCGTGGAAGGAAAGCCAGGCCGCGGCAAATGCCATTCAGGTTCCCACGATGGCGTTCGATCCAAACGATATCGCCAACGTCGAGAAACTCAAGGAATCCGTGCAACGCGGCAAGAAGCTCTTCGAGGACAAGAAGACCAACTGCAACGGCTGCCACGTCAACTATGGCCGACAGGCCCCCTACAAGGCCGATGACTGGGGCACGCTGAGCCGGCCGCGCAATCTGACGCAGGGCATCTTCCGCGGCGGCCGACGCGACTCCGATCTTTATGCCCGCATCCATTCAGGCATTGTCGGGTCGGGTATGAACCCCTTCGGCAAGGATCTCAAGTCGGACGAGATTTGGGACCTGGTCAACTTCGTCCGCGTGTTGCCGTATCCCGAAATGCGGAAGAACGTCGGCATCGAAATCCCCGAGTAACGTCGCACCGAGGCCGACCGCAAAAGCGGTCGGCCTGCCTGTTCGCTGTCGAATCCACAAGCCGAATCGAACGCCAGAGCGAGGAGAACCCTGTGGGCAAGTTTTGGAGCTTTCTGTTCGGCATCACGATGGTCGCCTGCGTGGGACTGTTCGTGGCGGCGCCGTTCGTCGGCTGGTGGATGGTGGAGCCGCACTCGCTGCACGCCTCCCGCGTGGACAACCTGTTCTACATCATCCTTGTGGTGACCGGCATCTTCTTCATCCTCACGGAAGGCGTCCTGGTTGCCTTGATGTGGGCCTATCGCGGCACTCCGGACCTGAAGGCCGGCGACATTCACAAGGGCGAACTGCCAGGGTTCATCCGGCCGCTGGCGAACGTCTTCAACACGCCGCACAAGATCGAAATCGCCTGGACCCTGGTTCCCGCGGCCATCTTGCTTTACCTGGGGATGGCCCAGATTTCGACCTGGGCCGACATCAAGTATCTCTCTCGCATGGAGAAGCAGATCAAGGACGGCGAGTCGCCGATCGTCTGCGACGTTTCCGCCCGACAGTTCGAGTGGCGAGTTCGCTATCCGAACAGCGCCCGCCTGAAGGAAATGCAGACGATCAAGGCCAACGCGGGTAAACGCGATTGGGAAAAGTTCTCGCCGCACTACGACGACGTCCATGTCGTCAACGAAGTGCACGCGGTCAAGAATAAGCCGGTGCTCGTGCATCTTTCGACGCGCGACGTCATCCACTCGTTCAACCTGCCGCACATGCGAGTCAAGCAAGACGCGTTGCCGGGCAAGATGATCCCTGTCTGGTTCACGCCGATCAGCTCCAACGTGGACAAGGAAGGCAAGGAACTCCCCGGCAAGATCTGGGAGCTGCCCTGTGCGGAACTGTGCGGTTGGGGCCACGTCCGCATGGTCGGCCGGCTCTACGTGCATGAAACGATGGACGACTACCAGGCCTGGCTCGCCGGCGTCGAGAAACAGCAACGCAACGGCACGTCCCCGCCTCAGGCGGTCGCGGCCAACCAGTAACTGCCTTTGTGGGAACAAGTTTATCTAACTTGTTCGAAATGAAATCCGGCCCGACAAGTTAATAAACTTGTCGCCACGAATACGAAGCAATCCGCTCCGATGGAGAGTTCGCATATGAGCGTCAGTCCCTCGACCGCACCGGCGCATGCCCATCATGAGCCGGGCTTCCTGGGGAAGTACGTCTTCTCCCAGGATCACAAGATCATCGGCATCCAGTTCCTCTTCACGTCGCTGATCTTCCTCGGCATCGGCGGCATCCTCGCGCTGCTCGTCCGCATCAAGCTGGCTTGGCCGATGGCGGAAATCCCGATCCTCCGCGATTACTTCCCCGACAACGCGGGAGTGATCTCGGACACCGCCTACAACATGTTCTTCACGATGCATGCCACGATCATGATCTTCTTCGTGATCATCCCCTTCCTCACCGGGGCCTTCGGCAACTACTGCATCCCGCTCATGATCGGCGCCGACGATATGGCGTTTCCGAAGCTCAACATGCTCTCCTACTGGTTCATGTGGCCCGCGATCGGATTCGCCGTCGCCGGGTTCTTCGTGCCGGGCGGCCATGCCGGCGCGGGCTGGACCTCGTATCCCACGCTCGCCAGCGGAAGCCTTGGAGTGGGGCAGGGTATCGAATCGCCCGCGTTTCCGGGTTCGGGCTGGGGCCAATTCTGCTGGCTGATGGCCGCCCTCCTCGTCGGCGTCTCGTCGATGATGGGCTCGGTCAACTACATCACGACGATCATCAACATGCGGGCCCCGGGCATGACCCTCTTCCGCATGCCGATGACCATTTGGGCGATGTTCATCACCGCCATCCTCCAGGCCTTCGCGCTGCCGGTCCTCACGGTCGCCCTCGTCTTCCAACTGATGGATAAGACGATGGGTTCGACCTTCTTCCTGCCCCCTTCGGGTCTTGATTTCGGCAACTACCACAGCGGGCCGGGCGGCGGACAACCGCTCCTCTGGCAGCACCTGTTCTGGTTCTACTCCCACCCGGCCGTCTACATCATGATTCTGCCGGCGATGGGCATCGTCTCCGACATCCTCAGCACCTTCGCTCGCCGGCCGCTCTTCGGCTATCGCGCGATGATCTACTCGATCGCGGGCATCGCCGGCCTCGGCTTCATCGTGTGGGGCCACCACATGTTCCAGTCGGGAATGGACCCCCGCCTCGGCACCGGCTTCATGGTCGCCACGATCATGATCGCCCTCCCCTCCGCCGTGAAGACCTTCAACTGGCTCGGCACCCTCTTCCGAGGCAACTTGCAGTTCACCACGCCGATGCTCTTCTCGCTCGGCTTCGTGTCGCTCTTCATCATCGGCGGACTCAGCGGCATCTTCATGGCCGCCACCCCGGTCGACATCAAAATCCACGATACCTACTTCATCGTGGCCCACATCCACTATGTGCTCTTCACCAGCAGCCTCTTCGGCATCTTTGCGGGAATCTACTACTGGTTCCCCAAGATGTTCGGCCGCTTCATGAGCGACAAGTGGGGCAAGGTCCACTTCTTCCTCACGTTCGTCCTCGGCAACTTCACCTTCTTCCCGATGCACATCCTGGGCGTGGCCGAAATGCGTCGCCGCATCTCGACGCCTCAGGGGACTATTCTCGAAGGCGGGTTGCAGAACCTGAACATTTTCGTGTCGATCAGCGCCATCGCCCTGGGGCTGGTGCAAATCATCTTCCTGATCAATTTCCTCGGCAGCATCTTCTTCGGAAAGCGCTGCACCGAACGGAATCCCTGGAAGAGCAACACCCTGGAATGGTCCGCCCCGACCCCTCCGGGCCACGGCAACTTCGACATCCCGCCCGTCGTCTACCACGGCCCCTACGAGTACGGCAACTTCGAAGGCAAGGCGGACGACAACCTGATGCAAACGGAGAAAGCCGTCGGCGTTCTCCCGAGCCAGACACATTAGGATTTTCTGGCCCTCTCTCCCCTTTGGGGAGAGAGGTTGGGGGTGAGGGGTTAGAGCGGTGCATGAACTTCATGTTGTGCACCAAGCCCCACCGTAAGCGCAGCGCACGGTGGGGATACAGACCGCGGACTGATCCCCAGGGTGCGCTTCGCTTCCCCTGGGGCTTGGCGGCTGATAACGAGATCAATGCGAGGGGCCTGAGCCCTCACCCCCTCTCCCGGAGGGAGAGGGGAGAAGGAACCATGAACGAAACGCCGACACCTTCGACGCCACTGCCCGGCTGGGTGCGCGCCCTCGCCGTGCTGACGGGCGTCGCTGCGCTGCCGGTCATGTTTCTCGGCGCCCAGACCACGACGATGGAAGTCGGCATGGTCGATCCCGAGGGCTATCGCCATCCCTGGGAATCGGTCTCGCTCCTCTTCCAGGATCTTGGCCTGGGCTACCTCGTCGAACACGGCCATCGGCTTGCCGCGTGGAGCATCGGCGGATTCGTGCTCTTGCTGACGGCGGTGCTGGCATTCACCGAACGCCGACCCGCGGTTCGCTACTGGAGCTTCGGCGTCGCAGTGATGATCTTCATCCAGGCGATGCTGGGCCGCTATCGCGTGGATCTCAATGCCATGTTCGGAAAGAACATGGCCCTGATCCACGGAGTGTTCGCCCAGTTCGTATTCGCATCGATCTTCACGCTGGTGTGGTTCGTGCTCAGGCCCGCGGGTCGAACCACGGATGCGGCCAATTCTCGGTTGCGACGCCTTGGCGGAATCGTCGTCGGGCTGTTCGTGCTGCAGGTTCTGCTCGGCGCGTTCGTTCGGCATCGCCCCTCGCCGCTTTTCGGCCGCCTGCACCTGCTGGGAGCGTTCATGGTCTTCGGCATGACGTTTTCCCTAATCTACGCGGCGCTCCAGAATCCCGGCTTTCGATCGATTGCGAACTGGCTCATGGCGCTGATGACCATTCAGGTGGTCCTCGGCGTCGAAGCATGGATGTATTGGACCAAACGCCTTTACGGAATCAGCGACCCCGGCAGCGAATCGCTCGGCATCCACCTGACGCGAACGCTGCATTACATGTTCGGGTCGTTCCTGTTCTCGGCGATCGTCATCATCTACGTCAAAGCCAAGCTGGCGTCATCCCCAAACCGGGAGGTCGCTGCGCTATGACGACATCCGCACCCCTCGCACCCCGTTCGCGTCTGGCCGACTTCGTCGGCATGACCAAGCCGCGCATCGCGGTGCTGGTCCTGTTCGTCACCGCGGCCGGCATGGTCCTGGCCAATCCGGGCGGCATCGATCTGCTGCAAATGTTTCACACGCTCGTCGGCACCTTCTTGGTCGCCGGCTCTGCGAATGTGCTCAATCAGGTCATCGAACGCCATTCCGACAAGCTGATGCGGCGAACCGAAAACCGCCCGCTTCCTTCCGGCCGACTAAGCACCCTCGAAGTGTCCCTCTTCGGCATCGGCCTGGGCTTCGGTGGACTCGCCTACATGGCGCTGACCTTGGAGCATCCGCTCGCCGTCGGCGTGGCGGCGTTTACGCTCGTCTCCTACGTGCTGATCTACACGCCGTCGAAGCGGTACACGACGCTGAACACGCTCATCGGCGCCGTCCCCGGCGCGATGCCGCCGATCATCGGCTGGACGGCCGCGGGCGGTAGCCTGAATGCGGCCGCGGGACTGGTGTTCCTGATTCTGTTCCTTTGGCAGGTGCCCCACTTCCTGGCGATCGCCTGGATGTATCGGGAAGACTATTCGCGAGCGGGTCTGCGGATGTTGCCGTCGATCGACCCCGACGGATTGCTCACCGCTCGCCAGATGGTGGGCTGGTGCGTGACGCTGGTGGCGATCAGCCTGTATCCCGCGATTGCCCTTCGCGGCAACTGGGCGGCGTCGTTCACCGGGCCGCTGTATGGGATCGGGGCTTTGCTGGTCGGAACCGCTTTTCTGGCGGCGACGATTGCGTTTTGGAAGCGGAAAACGCATGCTCGGGCGAAGCTGGTGATGAAGGTGTCGTTGCTTTATTTGCCCGTGCTGATGCTGTTGATGTTGGCGGAAACGTGGATGAAATCGGCCGCCGCCGCGGTCGTTCCGTGAGGTCTTCTATGTCGCATGCCGTCCATGACGAACCCGGACTGAAGATGGGGATGCCCTTGCCCAACGGCAAGTTGGCGATGTGGCTGTTCCTCGTCACGGAAATCATGTTCTTCACTGCCCTCATCGGCACCTACATGATTCTCCGCAACGGCCAAACGTCCGCGGGGAACCCGTGGCCGCAACCGCACGACGTGCATCTCGTCGAGTGGATCGGCGCCGCCAACACGTTCGTGCTGATCCTCTCGAGCTTCTTCGTGGTGCTCGCTCACCATTACCTGCACATCAACCAGCCGGGCAAAGGCGCCGCCTACCTGGGACTCACGCTTGTTCTGGGCTGCGTCTTTCTCGGGGTGAAGGCGATCGAATACAAGTCGAAGTTCGAGCATGGCATTTTGCCAGGCCGAGTTTTCGAGAAGCTCGATGGCCCGCGCGGCTACGAGTATGTCGCCAAGGTGAAGGAACAACTCAAGGACATCGTGGACGGCAAACACCATGTCGATTCCAAGGCGATGGATGCCGTCAAGCAACTCTTGACCGAGATCACCGACAACAAGCTGTCGCCCAAGCAGGTCAACGAGCGCGTTGTCGGAACCAAGCACGTGAAGCCGGTGGACATGCCGTCCAACCCGCAGAACGTGACCGGCATTCTCGAGTTGGATTCGCATGCCCCGATCAGCTACTCGATCCCGTGGGGCAACCTGTGGGCTTCGTGCTACTTCGCGATGACCGGCTTCCACGCTCTCCACGTGCTCGGCGGCCTCGTGATCTTCGCGGCGCCGTTGGTTAAGCATTTCATCGGCGGCGGCCTCAAGCCGGAAGACGGCCTGTTCGTCGAAAACGCGGGCCTTTACTGGCACTTCGTCGATATCGTCTGGATCTTCCTCTTTCCGTTGCTCTACCTCGTATAGACAATTGCAAATCTCAAATTGCAAAATGCAAATTGAGGAACAGGACCACTGAACCGCGTCGATTCGATTTCAAATTTGCAATTTGCAATCTGCAATTTGCAATCAGTTTTGCGGAGTTTCCGATGTCGGATCATCAACACGGCGATCATGCACATAGCCACGGCATCCAGGCCCACGGCGATCACTCGCACTCGCATGGCGACGCGGGGCATTCGCACGGAGCCCCGGCTCACGACCCGAGCCATGACGCGAAATTCAAGGCCTACTTGGCGGTCTTCGTCGCCCTGTGCGTCTTCACCGCGGCGTCGTTCGCCATCAATCTGGCGCTAGGCCACAACCTCACCAGCGCGGCCCTGATTCTCGCGGTCGCCGTCGTGAAGGCTGCCCTCGTCGCCTACATCTTCATGCACCTGAACCACGATTGGCGGCTCGTCTACGGCATCATGACGCCGGTCGCCATTCTTTCGGTGATGACGGTGATCATCCTCTCGATCGACGGCGCCCTCGTCTGGGGCGAAAACGCCCCCGCCGCCCGCGGCCTCAACGATCCCATCGAAGCGAAAGTCGGCGAAGGCCCCTCGAAGGGGCACTAATCCCGCCAGTCTCCGTTTAGCGGGAAGCCGTAGGCGACCCTATGTAGCCCTCTCGCTCCGCAAGAGGATAGCGGCATCGAACCATGCGGCGGCGTGGCGTTCATCCGCTTACCTCTCGCGGAGCGAGAGGGCTACATAGGGTCGCCTACGGCTCCCCGCTAAACGTTTCCGCCGTCACGCCCAGTCGCCGAAAAGCCAACCTTGCCCCGACGTTGGCGTGGGTCGGCGAAACTGAGACGAATCCAGCGGCGGCATGTCGCCGTCGAGTCCGAATCGCTTCGCGAACACCTCGAACGTCCGCTCGATCTGATCCGCCATCTCGCCGCTTCCCGTCATCCGCTTGCCGAACTCGGCCACATTGAGCTTGCCGCCGCGAACGCCGCGGATGCGCGATTCGATCTTCGAGCGTTTCTCGGGAAAACAGCGGTCCAGCCAATCGAGGAAGATCGGCTTCACCGCCCAGGGCAGACGCAAAAGGATGTAGCTCGCCGAGAGGGCGCCTGCGTCCTTGGCCGCACGCAAAAGAGCGGGAATCTCCGAGTCGGTGAGGCCGGGGATGAGCGGAGCGCACAGAGCATGCGTCGGCACCCCGGCGGCCGACAGTTCCCCGATGGTGCGAAGCCGGGCGGAGGGGCTGCTGGTGCGCGGCTCCATCACCTTGGTCAGCGATTGATCAAGCGTCGTCAGCCCGATCGCAACGCGGATCAGATTGAGCTTCGCCATTTCGCGGAGCACGTCGAGGTCGCGCAGGATCAGCGCGTTCTTGGTGATGATCGACATCGGCTGACGTGCTTCGAGCGCGACTTCGAGGCAGCCGCGCGTGATGCGAAACGTCTTCTCGGCCGGCTGATAGCAATCGGTGACGCCCGACATCATGATCGTTTCCGGCTTCCACTTCGCATCCGCGAGGAAATCACGCAAGAGAGCGGGCGCCTGCTCCTTCACGAAGATCTTCGTCTCGAAATCGATCCCCGCACTCAGATCGAAATACTCATGGGTCGGCCGAGCGTAGCAATAACTGCATCCGTGAGTGCAGCCGCGGTAGGGGTTGAGGCTGTAGGTGAAGGGGATATCGGGGCTGTTGTTCGAGGTGACGATGCTGCGCGATGCGTCGGCGAAGTATTCGGTGGCGATCCGCGTGCGGGATTCGCGGGCTTCCTCGTCGTATTCCAGATGTTCCAGGTCGTCGACCATCTCGAGCCGCGTGAAGCGGTTGGGCGGCTGAATCCGCGATCCGCGGCCAACAGGATCTGGCGCCTGGGGAAGTTCCATCGTCCCATGTTAACGAAGTTCGGTAGGCTGATGCAAAGTCGGTGGCAGAAGTATTGACGCTGTCGCCACAAGGCATGCTCTCCAGCACGCCGCGCAAGCAAGTGGCGGCGACTAATTGCGGAAGGGAATGAATCCGTTTCCGAGAACCTGTCGCCGACACTTGCTTGCGCAGCGTGCTAAGGCGAGCGGCAGGAGCTAGTCTACCTCCCTCTCCCTCCGGGAAAGGGTTGGGGTGAGGGTGTTTTTTCTCGCGCAACGCCGCGTCGCACGCCCTCACCCCCCGGTCCCTCTTCCGGACTCTCCCGGAGGGAGAGGGGCGAAATGCAGGCGCCGCTCGCCTAAGATCGGCACTGCGACGAGCAGCCGAACGACGTGGCGCGACGAAGGCGCGACGGTAGCGCTCCTGAACCGGCTTCT
>JAIEPT010000149.1 GCA_019748295.1 Gemmataceae bacterium
TCCATGCAGCCGTGCCGAAGTGCAGCTGCACGGATATTATACGCTCAAGACGGTTATTCGGATAGGCTCTTAGCGATCCGATTCGTCCTTCCGGATCGCTAAGCCGCAAGCGGAAGACCTGCACTTCTCAGCTCAAACGTCATTGCAACTGACGAACGCGTTCTTCTTCCTGGGCGGCTTCATCGACTCGCCCCATTTCGCGCAGCAACTCGGCTCGGCGGGCGGCGGCGACGACCATCGTGGGGTTCTTTTCGAGCGCGATCGCCCAATCCTGCAACGCTCCCTCGCGCTGGCCTAGATCGCGGCGAATCGATCCGCGGACCAGAAACGCTTCGGCATCGGGCCGTTGGCCCAGACACAAGGCAATCGCGGCAAGTGCTTCGTGGTCCTTCTTCTGTCGCTGCAATACGACCGCAAGATGCAGGCTCGGGGAGTCGCCAAGCGGGTCCAGATCGACTGCCTTCAGTACGGCTGCTTCGGCCTGCTTCATGTCGTTTTGCCGCAGAGCGGAACGGGCCTTCGCGCACCACTCCCAGGCGGTTTCGGGATCGCGCTTGAATCGCAATCGGTCGCCATCTCGCTCGATGGCCATGCGGAGTTCGCGAGAAGCATGCGTCAGGATCGTGTCCACTTCCCGGGTCACGTTCCGCTTGGCGGCGTCGGGAGCGAGGCGAAGCTGCAGTTCGCTCCATAGCCAAACCAACTCCTGCAAATCGGATTCGATTTGCTGTTCCTGCGGCATCTCCAGCGAACCCATGCTTCGATCAAGCAACTCAACCCTCGCGGCCCACAGCTTGCGCGAAACGGCATCGAGCACATGCAGAGCACGCCGCGATCCGGCCTCGAACATGGCGTGGAAGCGCATCTGCCGAAGCGTCTTTTGCAACTCCTCGCCAAGCTGCAACCGCTCAGCCGTCCGCTTGCGGCGTTCGATCTGTCGGTGCAGCGGGTCGGAACTCGAAATCGACTGCGCGAAATCCTGAGCGGCCACGAATCGCTGCACCGCCCCTTCGTACTGGCGACGGCGCAGCCATTCCTCCCCTTCGAGAAACGCATTCTCCGCCGCCTGCCGCTGTTGGGCGAGTTCTTGATGAACGCTGGAAACGCCCCAGACGAGCGAAAGCAGCAACCCCGCCATCGCGACCAGCAAGGGGAGGACCAGCGGGCGACGTTGACGCCATTTGTTCCACCGCTCCGCCCAACTGCGATTGCGAACGCCCCGCAGCGGCATGCGACGCAGATGCCGGCGCAGGTCGTCGGCCAACATCATCGCATCCTGATACCGATTCTCCGGACGCGGCGCGAGGCAGCGGGAGACGACGTCGGCAAGACTCGGCGACAGCTTGGGATTGTCGATCAGCAATCGCGAAGGATCGGCGGGGCCTTCCCCCTGCATGCTTCGCTTGCCGCCGAACGCCTCGAAGAGGATCAGCCCAAGGCCGTAGATATCCGATCGCCCGTCGATCCGTTCGGGAATGGGGAGCCCGTTAGCAAGAGCACGAAGGCCGGCGGCGTGTTCGGGGGACAAGTAAAGCGGGGTGCCGCCGAGCCAGGCGTTCTTGCTCGCGCCGGCCGGGATCGGCTGTTGGCTGACATGGAAATCGAGGATCAACGGCTGTCCGTCCGGCGTCAGCACGATGTTCGCGGGTTTGAGATCCAGATGCACCAGGTCCTGTCGATGCGCGAAGGCGAGCGCTTCGGCGAGTTGCACGCCGAGCCAGGCGACGAAATCCTCCCACGGAGCGGGGACGGTCATCTCGCCGTTGGTGGTTTGCAATGGAACCGAGATGGGCAGGGCTTCGTGATCTTCATGCAGCTTCGCCCACGCCTGCTTGCCGCTCCATTGAGCCATCGGCTGTTGCCGCATCCAGTCGAGCAGATCGAGCAGGTTGGTGGCCGCGAGGTAGGGCATGGCGAGCATGCGGAGACTTCGCTCGGGCAGGTCCGTAGCCCAGTAGAGCGGCATGATGTTGGTGTGCTGAAGCCGTGCGAGCGCCAGATGCTCGATCTCGTCGCGCGGCATGAATTTGAGCACGAGCGGCCGATACGACAGCGTCACCTGCTGCGCGAGATAGACATGCCCCGCCGTGCCTTGACCTAGCTCGGAAACCAACTCGCAGTCCACGATCGTGTCGCCCACCTTCGGCAATCGCGATTCGTGGGCCGAATCGAACGGCAACGGCGCATGCTGTCCCGCACGTTCCGGCGAGCGGACAAACCGCGTCGTCCCCTCGTGATGAGCTGCCATGTTTACCTGGGTTTCTTCGAAGGGGCATTGCGGAGTGCGATATCGATCGACTGATGGCCTGACTGAATGCGGACCGGGACGCCGTTCCCCTGCATCGACGCCGTGACGGATTGGATCGGCGTTTCGAACTTCAGCGTGGTCACGGTCCCCTTCTTCACCTGTTGCGCGGCAATCGGCGGCGTGGTGACGACAAGCTTGGCGGGTCCGGCCGCAACTTTTTCGATGCGAAACTCGCCGCTGCGGATCTCCGCCCCTTGCGTCGCCCCCGTCCCTTCGGGGTAGAGCGTGACGAAACCCGCTTCGAGCGGTTTGCCGTCAAGCGTGACGCGGCCGGAGACAGAGGGAGCGGCCGGCTCGCAACCGACAAGCAATGCAAGCAACGAGGCGTAGGTCCGGCAATCACGCATGACGCGGAAGTCAGCAACTGGAATGCCGGATAACGAAAGGTCCGAACTTAATTCAGCCGAGAAAAGGGAATGGGGTTCAACCTCGCCAAGCCCAGGGGCGACCGTAGGGAGCTCCTGGGATCGGAGCGTCGGCAGTGCGACACGATCACCGTCTGGAACCCAGGAGCTCCCTACGGTCGCCCCTGGGCTTGGCGAGATTGAACACCAGTGCTTTTCTCTTGGTAACGCACGCGGATTCAGTTCGGAGTCAGCGCGGAGCCCGCGGAGGGGTTGCCGTCGTTCGCGCTGAGCAGAGCGAACCAGACCCCTTGATCGACGAAGTCGCTGATGAACCGCACCGAGCCGTCGCCGAGGCAGACGTTGACGCCTGCGGTATGGGTGCTGCGCGACTGAGCCTGCCAGCTGGGCCAACCGAGTCCGAGCAATCCCACGGAGCAGCCGACGCGATCGCGGACGCCGATGCCGGGATACCAGAAGTCGGGGCAGCCCTGGATATCGTCCGCACTGTCCTGGCGATTGTTCGGCGTGGGGCAATCGCTGATGGCATTCGCCGCCGTCACGCTGCTGCCGGGAAAGCCGAGGGCCCACACGCCGCGCGGATCCTTTTCGTTGACGCCGGCCCGCAGTTCGGTGAAGAGGATCGTGGAGGAACTGCCGTCCGGGATGCGTTCGATGCGCGAACCGAAGTTGATCCCCATGACCGGCCCGGTTTGACCGTAACTCTCTTTGTAGGATCCGCCGTCGAGCGACATCTGCCACCAGCCGGGGCCGGCGTTTGCCCCGTAGCTGCCGCGAGCCCAGGGGCCAGGCGAACCCTGGTAGCCTTCGAACGGGGAGTCGCCGCGATCGTCGGAGGGGCAACGGTAGACGGGGATGCGTTTGTCTTTCACGACGTCGCGCCAGCGATCACGCAACGCGTCGTTGCCCGAATCGTAGCCCTTCTTGTAGTCCGTAGTGCGCGCGTCGCTATAGAGCGGGCCTTGCTCGACGTAGGGAAGAAGATACACGGCCCAGTTCGGCCCCCATGGATAGCGAATCGGATCGCTGTTGCGGCGAGCGGGGCTGTCGGTCAGCGTGAGATCGTAAAGAAGTTCCGGCGGCGGAATCCCGCTCGCGTCCGCAATGCTCGGCGGATTGGCTCGGCGGGCATACGGCATCGTGGCCGCGTAGGGGAGTCGATGGTTGTCGAAGTGGTAGGCGTGGGCCGCGATGCCCAGTTGCCGCAAGTTGGATGCGCATGCAGTGCGCGCCGCGGCGGTACGGACCTTTTGAATGGCCGGCAGCAGGATCGCGATGAGCACCGAAAGGATGCTGATCACGGTCAACAGCTCAATGAGCGTAAATCCCGCGCGGAGCAGGGGGCGACGCATGTTTCACTCTCACGAGACTGGGCAATCGCGTGACGAAACTCGGTTTGCCGAACCTTTTGCGGCCGAAATCCTGAAGTGCCGATCAGCTACCATCAGGGTTTTCCACCCCAAACCTAGGTCATGAACTGAGAGTGTCAAATGAAAATTGTGTCGCGACAAAAACGATCACATGATCCGGTATTTCCGATGCGATCCGCATGCCAGGAATGACGCCCATGACGAAACTTAACCCTTGCCGTGCATTTTTCATTCGCCTATTCTTCTCGTTGTCCTCCTGATCCGCCGATGTCTCCGTCATTTGCTTTTCTGGGGACCGGACTTAGCTCCCTCTCCCTCCAGGGAGAGGGGAGAAATGCAGAAGCTGGCTCGGCGCGAGGACGGACCCTCCATTGCCTGCTGACGTTGCCTGACCATCCACGCAAACGGGGGAGCGCTGCATGATTCATGTGAGCCATCTCACCAAGTATTACGGCGACTATGCCGCGGTTCGCGACGTCTCCTTCGACGTTGCCGCGGGACAGGTCGTCGGATTCTTGGGGCACAACGGCGCCGGCAAAAGCACGACGATGCGCATTTTGACCGGTTATTTGGCGCCCACCTCGGGCTCCGCCACGATCGCCGGGCTCGACGTCTTCAACGACTCCGTCGAAGTTCGCCGCAAGGTCGGCTACATGCCGGAAAGCTGCCCGCTTTACACCGACATGCGGGTGGAAGAGTACCTGAACTTCCGTGCGGGCATCAAAGGCATCCATGGCGGCTTCCGCCCGATGCGGGTCGATTTCGTGCTCCGCCGCTGCTGGTTGACGGATGTGCGCCGCCAAATCATCGGGACGCTATCCAAGGGCTACCGCCAACGTGTCGGCTTGGCCGACTCGTTGCTCGCCAACCCGCCCGTGCTGATCCTCGACGAACCGACCGCCGGCCTCGACCCAACGCAAATCCGCTCGACGCGCGACCTGATCCGCGAACTGGGACAGGAACACACGATCCTGCTTTCGACGCACATCCTTTCCGAGGTGGAGATGACGGCCGACTCGGTCATCATCATCCATCAGGGCCAGGTGGCGCTGCAGAGCAGCATCAAGGATCTGCAAGCGCAAGCCGGCTCGCAGGGGAAACTGCTTGCCGTCTTCGATGGCCATGTCGATGGCCAGGGCGTCCGCGATCTGGAAACGTTCGGGCCGACGGAAGCGAAGGCGGAACTCGACCGGACGGAGATCCGCATCCGGACCAACGACATCGCCGGAGCGACCCGCAAGGTGCTGGACGAAGCCCGCACCCGCGGCTGGACCGTCCGCGAAGTGCGGCCGGAACGGCCGACGTTGGAAGATTTGTTCGTGCAAATCACCGCACGAGCGTGATGCTTCTTTCTTCTAGGTAGCCCTCTCGCTCCGCGAGAGGTAAGCGGATGAATGCCACGCGACCGCAAGGCGCTATGCCGCTTACCTCTCGCGGAGCGAGAGCGCTACCTAGAAGGCCGCAAGATCCGAACCTTTAGGACTGGCTATGCTCGCAACGCTCACCCTCATACGACGCGAGTTCTCGGCGTACTTCTTTTCGCCGATCGGCTATGCCGTCCTGTTCCTGTTCCTCATCGTGATGGGCTGCCTGTTCTACCTGTCCGTCGACGAACTGACGGCCGAGGATCCTTATGGCATCTCCACGTCGATGGAAATTCTCGTCAACAACATCGCCTTCTGGCTGATCTTCGCGATCATCCCGCCGTTGCTCACCATGCGGCTATTCGCCGAAGAACGAGCGACGGGCACGATCGAAATGCTTCTCACCGCTCCGCTGCACGATTGGCAGGTGGTGATCAGCAAGTATCTCGCATGCTACGCCTTTTTCCTCGTGATGTGGCTGCCGACGCTGCTCTACCTGCCGGTCCTCCTCGACTGGCAAGTCGGCACATTGAAGGTGGGAATCGACCCGGGGCCTGTCTGGACGACCTATATCGGCGTGGCCCTCGCGGGGGCGATGTTCCTCAGCATCGGCATGTGCGTCAGCAGTTTCGTCAAAAGCCAAATGGTTGCTGCACTCATCTCGCTGGTTCTGGGGCTCGTGTTCCTGATTTTCGCGTTCGCCGAACCGTTGGTTGCTTCGTCAGGAATCGGCCGGCAGGGGGTCTTCTTCGTCTCGGTGCCTCTGCATTTCGCCCGCAACTTCAGTCGTGGCTTGATCGATTCGCGTCAACTGATCCTTTACTGCAGCGTGACGCTCTTCTGCATCTTCCTGACCATCCGCAGCTTGGAGAGCCGACGATGGCGCTAAACCGCAATTCCGGACCGACGTCCACGCGAGTCTTTCTCCGCGTGTTTGCCGCGGGCTCCGTGGTGCTCGCCTTGTGCGGACTTGCCCTGTGGATCATGGGGCTCGACCTGGGCAAATGGCTGGCGATCCTTGGGGCATGCGCGTTCGCCATCCTCCTGATCGCGGACCTGCCGGTCCTGGGCGAGTACCTTTCGCAACGCCGCGGCACGGCGGGCGCTGGAGGCATGCTGCAAATCTTGCTCGCGCTGATCTTGTTGATCGGCCTCAATGTGTTCGCGTTCAACCACTATCGCCGCTTCGACTGGACGTGGGACAAGGCGTTTACCCTTTCGCCCGAAATAACCGCCCAACTCGCGAACCTTCGCAGCGACAACAGTTCAAGCAGCGATGCCGTCACCGACATCGTCGTCTTGCAGCGCGGCGTCTATTTCGGCCTGCGCGGCGAAAACAAGCCGGACACCTACGACGCGGCCGCCGGCAAGAAGATCGTCGAGAAGGTGAACGACCTGGCCGAGATTTTTCAGGATCTGGGGCCGCGGTTTCGGGTGCAGGTGCTCGATTACAAAGATCGCAAGTTCAAGAAGCGGATGAAGGATCTGCGGGAATCGAACAAGGATCTGTACGACGCGATGCAGAACGCGCCGGAAGACAGCATCTTCTTCCACGCCGGCGGCAAGATCCAACGCCTCGCGTTCCACGACGTCTACCAGATCGACAAGCAAGCTTCGGAAGAGCAGAACAACCTGGTGCTCAACTTCCAGGGGGTCGGCCCCTTTGCTCGCCGCATTCTCAACATTGAGGAGAAGAAGCCTCGTCTGGCGGCCGCCGTCGTTCATCCCGTGCTGACCTTGGCGAACCCCGAGCATCCGATGCTGACGATGCACGGCGCCAAGAAAGTCCTCGACAGCTACGGCTACGACACGCGCGACATCCTCCTTCGCAAGATGGAAGACGGCGATCTTTCCGAAGACCCCGCCGCTCTCACCTACGACGAGCAGCGGTTTGAGCAGATTGAAGAAGAACTGCCGCTGATCGAAGCGGGCATCAAGGAGAATGAGGCACGCCACAAGGAACTGACCGCGGGGCAGAAGCGGTGGAAAAAAGAGAACATGGCCGAACTGCAGAAGATGTACATCTACGTCATGCTGCCGAACGGCCAGCAAGGCGTGATCCCGCGGACCGAACTCGAGAAGCTAGAAAGCCGCAAGATCCAGTTCAAATCGATCCCGGTGGATGACGAAGACATCGCAATCAAGACTCGCTTCTACGAGCGGGAACTCGAAGTCGGGCAAGCCCTTCTCGAGCAGGACCGCAAGACGCGCGATACGTTGCTCAAGGAACGGGCGAATCTCAACGTCGATGAGCTGGCCGAGAAACGGCGGATCAGCGACGTGGAAGCGAAGATGAAGCGAATGACGGCGGATGTTGATCTCTTAATCGTCCCGCGGTTCACGTTCCTCAACATTCCGCGCCGGCAGATCATCGACAATCGCGTTCACAAGCTGGACGAAACGCAGCTTCGCGCGATCAAGGCATTCATGAAGCAGGGCAAGCCGGTCCTCTTCATGCTGGGCCCCGTCAACCAGCAGGGCGAACCCGGCGAACGGCCCGACGGCGAGTCCGACCCGCTCGAAAAGATGCTCGCGGAGCTTGGCGTCTACCTGCCGAAGCAGACGATCCTCTACAACGCGGAGACGAAGGAATTCAACGAGCGGAAAGTGGGCGTGCTCTTCTCCGACCGCGAAGTCGAGCCGCCGCCGGTGCTGCTGCAATGGGAGCCGGGAACGGGACAGGTCGTGAAGTCGAAGAAAGACTTCGAGAAGAACCCGATCCGCGAAAGCCTGTGGGTGACAAGCCGGGCCTCCGGCAAAGACCGCTCGATGGAACTCCGCATCCGCCATCCGCGGCCCGTCTATGCCTTGCTCAACACGCCGGAGAAAGACGGCGTGAAGATCATCGACGAGTCGGCCGTGTTCCTGATGAGCAGCCCCGAATCGTGGAACGAGGACCATCCCTTCATCTCGAAGAAGGGCGTGCCTCGCTATTCGCCGCCTGCCGAGGGTGATCCCAAGCGCGGCGGACTCGAAGAAGAACGCCGCGGGCCGTTCCCCATCGCCATCGCGATGGAGCGGAGCGTCGAGGCATGGTTCCCTGGAGAGAAGAACCTGCCGAAAGCCCGCTTCGCGGTGATCGGCCACGGCGGCGTTTTCGTCGGCCCAACGTTGCCGCCGATGAACGAGAAGCTGCTGCTCGACACGACGAACTGGCTTCTGGGCCGCGACGACCTGCTCGCCCACGTCGATCCGCAGCCCTGGAGCTACCCGCGTGCGGACCTGTCGCCCGCGGGAGCGATCGCCTGGAAGGGATTCGGAGCCGTCATCCTCCCCGCCTTCTTCCTCTTCCTCGGCGCCACCGTCCTCATGCTGCGATATGTGCGTTGATTCGTTCTTGAGAGTGGTCCTCACGCTCCGCGTGAGGTCAGCCGCGATGTTAGGTCAGACCTTCGTGACATTTGAAGCGGCATTCGATGGACCTTGACATCGCCGCTGACCTCACGCGGAGCGTGAGGACTACTTTGCAAACCACCGAAACATTCGACGATACGCCATGAATATGAAAAACACGATCGTCCTCGCCGCCTTGATCGCCGTTGGCGCCGTCGGCTGGTTCGTCGTCGGCATGCGGCAAAAGCCGGCGGGGCCGGGCGCCACGGTCGCGTTCCTCGAAAAGGAACTCAAGCCCGAAGCGATCACCAGCATCGAAGTGACGCGCGGCGGCGAACGCCGATTCTTCCTCGAACGCCGAGGCGACGTGTGGACGCTCCCCGGCGAATGGCCTGTCCGCAAGCCGGAAGCCCAGGAAATCGTCCGCTTGCTCGGCAGCCTCGATACGCGGTTCGTCTCCGTCTCCGTCTCCGACAAGGCGGACCTCAAGACCTACGGCCTCGAAACCCCGTCGCTCATCGTCAAGCTCAAGGTCGGCGACAAGTCGCATACGCTGTCGCTCGGCGAGGGAGCCGAAGCGAACAACCGCTTCTCCCGCCCCACCTGGCTTCGCCTCGATGAGCAACCCGAAGTCATTCGACTTGGCCCCGGTGTCGTCACGGCGCTCGATCGCAACCAAGAGTTTTTCCAGCAGCGTCGCCTCTTCGCCGTCGAGCGCGTCGCCAAGGATGAGGATGCCAAGGACAAGGTCGAGCAAGTTGCCGCCTCGAAGGTTGAGATCAAGTCGGCCGACGGCAAAGGCTTCACGGTTGCCAAGCAAGGCGATGACTGGACGATCACCGAGCCGACCACCGATCGCGTCGATGCCGACAAGATGCGCAGCCTGCTCGTCGGCCTCACCGACCTGTGGGCCGAGCGCTTCGTGCACGCCAGCAAGAAGTCGATGGAGGAGATGGGCCTGAAGGAGCCGGAATACACGATCACCGTCGTCCGCGACAATGTGCCGACGACGCTGTTCGTCGGGAAAATCTCGGAGACGAAGGAACGGCCGATCATCAAGCAACCGCCGCCGCAGCAGAACCCCTTCGCACCGCCGCCCAAGCCGCAGATCACGATCGTGAAGGAAGAATACCGATTCGCGAAGCTGCCCAAGAACGAGCAGATCTTCGAGATCCGCACCGACAAGTTCAAGGACGTCGCCATCAGCATGAGCGATCTGCGCGACCCGAAGGTGGCTCGCTTCAAGACGGAGGACGTTCGCCGAATTCAGATCAAGCACGGCAAGGACGAACTCGTGCTCGTGAAGTTCGGGGACAAGAACGAATGGAAGTTCGAGCAGCCCGTGACCTACGCGGCCGAGACAAAGCCCGTCGAGGATTTGCTCGACAAGCTCTCCGGTCTCCGCGCGACCGATGCGGATGTGATCGACAAAGCGGACCGCAAAGCCGTGGGCCTCGAAACGCCCGCGGCCACCATCAAGCTGACGGTCGACGAGACCAAGAAGAAGGAAGGCGACGCGAAGGAACCCGAAAAGAAGCAGCGCGATCTGGTCTTCCACCTCGGCGAAAATGCGAAGGAGAAAGAGAAGGCTTACATCGAAGTCGTCGGTTGGCCTCGCGTGAACAAGGTGGATGGATCGCTGCTGTCGCTGGCGCGTCGGCCGGTGCTTGCCTACCGCAACCGCAAGGTTCTCGATGTGGCCGCCGGGTCGCTGCAGAAGATCGAAGTCGAACGGGCCAGCGAGACGTTTGCCTTGGCCCAGAAAGACGGCAAGTGGGCACTGTCCGCGCCGGTCGCTGGCGAGGTTGAGCAAAGCAAAGCGGAGAACCTCGCCGACGATCTGGCCCGGCTAGAAGCGACCGAATTCGTTTCCGGCGAAACGAAAGCGGACGAACTCGAAAAGATGTACGGCCTCGTTAAGCCCGCACTCAAGGCGAAGCTCACGTTCACTGATGCGAAGTCGCCCGCGAAGACCCTGATCGTCGGCAAGGAACGTCCCTTCAAGGACGACTACTATGCCCGGTTCGACGATGGGCCGATCTTCCTGGTGAAAAAGAGCGTCCGCGAGGCGCTCGACAAAGACTCGTTGAGCTATCGCCCGCTGGCGCCGGTGAAGTTCGAAAGCGAACTCGTGCGAGCCGTCATGGAGAAGAAGGACGATGCTGGATTTGAGTTGCGCAAAACCGACAAGACGTGGAAGCTGGTCGCCCCCTTCGAGGCAGGCGTGAATGCGGAGGCGGTCAATCCGCTGCTCGACGAACTCGAACGATTGAAGGCCGAGAAGATCGTTGCCCATAATGCCAAGGATGCCGCGAAGTTTGGGTTGGAAAAACCGTACCTGCGCATCGACGTGAAGACGGGAGAATCTCGCAAGAAGGGGAAGGACGACGACGAGATCAAGGAACCGGCCAAGGAGAAGGAGCCCGCCAAGGGGAAGGAAACGCCGAAGGAAAAGGAAACGGCAACTACGATCCTGATCGGCAGCCTCGCGGAAGGGGGCAAGGGCCGCTACGCGAAACTGGGCGAGACACAGGGCGTGTATGTCCTCAGCGAGAAGACCGTCGCCGCTCTCGATCGCTCAGCTCTCGACTTGCTCGAAAAGGACCTGCTGAAGCTGGATGCCGCCAAGATCCGCAAGGTGTCGTCGAAGGGTACTCCTACCTATGCCTTGCAGAAGGCGGGGGGCATGAATTGGCAGATCGTCGATTCCCCGGCTGCCGCGTTCACTCCGGACGAGGAAGCCGCCCAGGCCATGCTGAAAGCATGGTCGAATCTCCGCGCCGACAAGTACGTCGCCTTCGGCTCCAAGATCGATTGGACGAAGTACGGCCTCGAGAAGCCGGGCCGCGTGTTGCAGGCGACCTCGGAGGATTCCAAGGAAGAGCACACGATCACTCTGGGCGGCGATGCCGGCGACGGCAAGCGCTATGCCCGCATCGACAAGAACGAAGCCGTCGTCGCCCTCGACGCGGCCACGTCGTCCATCCTCGAACGCACGCACCTCGACTACATGGACCTGCGCGTGCTCAAGTATCCGTTCGACGCCGTCGCCAGCATCGAACGGCGGATGAAGGATAACGACCTCGAGTTGGCCAAGCAGGACGACGGCTGGCGGATCATGAAGCCGATTCCGCGTGCTGCCGATGCGTCAACGGCGGACGACATCGTCGAGAAGACGTTCCAGCTTCGCGCTGTCCGCATTGCGGAGTACCCCGCCAAGGATCTGCGTGCCTTCGGTTTGCAAGAGTCGGTGGCCGAAGCGGCGATCGTGCTCAACGACGGCAAGAAGCACGTCATCAAGATCGGCGACCTGGTGGACAAAGAGGGGAAGAAGGACGCGGGCCGTCGCTATGCGATGGCGGATATGAATGCGGCCGTCTTCGTGCTGTCCGCGGAGTTGTCCAAGCACCTGACCGCGCCGGCCCTGTATTTCGCGGATCGAAACCTGCCCACCTTCGCGTCGGCCGATCGCGCCGACCTCTCGAAGGGCCCGCGGCAGTTGTCGTTCATCAAAGTGGACAACGCATGGAAGGTCGCCGAACCGATTCGTGCGGACGCCGAGGAGTCGCTCGACGAGTTCATCCGCGCCGCCGGCCGGTTGCGAGCGGACGAAATCGTCGCCGACAAGGGCGCCGATCTGAAGGCATTCGGCCTTGACCGACCGACCGCGGAATGGAAGTTCTTTTCCGGGACGCGGGAACTGCAGGAATTGCTGATCGGTGGCCCCGAGAAGGGGAAGGAAAAAGAGCAAGAGCCTCGTCGCTATGCCCGATTCGCGAAGGGGGACCAGGTCTTTTTGCTGAACGCCAAAACCGCCGCGAAAGCGCTCGCCGAGTACCGCAATCGCAAGCCATGGACCTCGCTGGATGCAGTCCAGGTGGATAAGCTCAGCTACCAATCGAAGGATGCGAGCTTCACCTTCAGCAAGTCCGACAGCACCTGGAAAGTGCAAGGCATGCCGGAGGCGAAGGTGGATGCCAAGGCCGTCGGCGATACGCTCGATGCCTTGGCCAGCCTGAAGGCATCGCGGTTCATCAGCGACACGAAGGGCGACCTGCAACTGCATGGCCTTCAGCCGCCGCTGCTCACGATCGAAGCGAGCACCTCGAACGGCAAGAAGACCCTCTACGTGGGCCGCAATGAGGGGGATTCGACGCGAGTGTACGCATCGGCCGAGGGGATCGAAGGCATCTTCGTGATCGCCGAAGAGGATGCCCGCCGCATCGTCCGCCCGTTGTCTGCGTTTTTGGAGAAGACGGAGTCGAAGAGCGAGAAGAAGTGATCGTCATTGCGGCCGATGAACGTGGAACACTTCCACAAGTCGGTCAAGCGGGCGAACGCGAAAGTGGAGGACAAGCGGCGACTCGAAGTAAACCCGCTGATCGTCTTTTCGCGATTCGCCAAGCGTTGCAGCGTCCGTCCGAAGCAGCCGTTCCGCGCGATTCGTCGCGCTCGTGACGGCATTTCGATCTATGGATGCGACCCAGATTGCGGCAAGTTCTTCTTCCGCATCCGGAAGCCAGACGACGGTGAATTTCATGCCCGCGCTTCCAGGTCAGCCAGGATGTCCTGAAGCGACCTGCCGCCGCCCTTTGCGAGCCGGCGCTCGATCTCGGCGTCGTCGATCATGGGGGCAAAGAAAGGATCGGTCGCTGGCACGAACCTTCCTACCACGCGCCCCGATTCGTCTTCCACTTCGACGACGTTCTGAAGGTCTCCAAGCCTTTCTCTCAAGGCTCCGTCCAACGTGATGCGGGTCATTGCGACCTCCGGGAAGAGGCGGTGCTGTGCTTATTGGAACTGTACTTCGTCCTCTCTTGGATCGCAATCGGCGAGAGATCCTCAGAGTGGTCCTCACGCTCCGCATGAGGTCCGCGGCGATGCAAGGTCAGACGGTTCGTAGAAACGAATTTACCGAACTTGTTGGAGAACTCTCCAAAAACGAATCCGACAAGTTAGATAAACTTGTCGCCACGAAGAGGGGGTGCGGCCTGACTTCACCCCGCCGCTGACCTTGCGCGGAGCGTGAGGATCACACTAGCTCCCTTTCGGCTCGCGGCTGAGCCATTTCTTGAGCGAGTCGTGCTCCTTCTTCCATTCGGGCGTGAGGCGTTTCAGCAGAAATGCCTCGTAGGTCAGATCGATCGTTTCCAGCAGGCTGCGGATGAGGTCCACGCGTTCCTCGAGGCGGGCGCGTTCGTCCCCCTCTTCGGGCACAGGGAGCTTGGCGCCGCCGATCGTCAACGTCTCGGCTTGCAAGTTGACTTCATACGTGATGCCGTGACGCACCAGCGTCAATCCGACTTTGCGCGGCAGTTTGCCCGATTGCAAGGCGCGGAGCGATTCGGGGAGTTTGCCGGGCGCGTCGCTGCTGATGCTTTCCTTGCCGGTTTGGCCGCGCGGGCATTCGAGCGACATGCTGCGGGCGATCATGAATATTACGTCGGAATCGTCCGACAGCTTGATCGAGTCGCCGACATGCTCGGAGAAATGCCAGAGCCACAGCAGAAATTCGTTCCCCAGGAAATCGCGGTTCGTTTCATCCGACACCCAGGCGATCTCTTGCCCATGACTGGCGACGAACGCCGTCGGCGTCGCGTCGTCCACGGCCCGCGTCGTCTGGTGCGGTTCCGCCAACTCGAAGGCGCGTTTGCCGGCTCCGAGAAATTCGAGCGGGCGATCGAAGCTTTGCTTGAACAGCGAGTGCAGCCGATCGACGGCCGTGATGCTCGCGGAACCGTACAGCAGTTCGTTGGATTGCGAATCCCAGAGGACAGGGATCGATTTCCGCCGCAAGAATCGGCCGTCTTTCGCTTCTTGCTCCAGCTTTTCCTTGGCGAGCAGACGGGCCTCGCGGCGCTGCTTGGCGCTGGGATGCCCGGAGGGATTCTCGGCGGAAAGTCCTTCGAGTTCGACCTGGGCATAAGCGCGTAGAAGGTCGCCCGGGATCTTGATTTCGTCCACGCGGAGGGCGAACTGCAAGACGCCGTTGACGATGTTCTTTTCCAACTCGAACTTGGTGTCGAGGATGTGGTCGCCGGCGATCCAGCCCATCTGCGAGCCGTCCCCCATCGCGACGCGTTGTCGGCCGATGGCGGCGTCTTCGAGCTTTTCGAGGTGTTCCGGGCCGAACATCCGCGGCGCCGACTTGCCGACTCGGAATCGGCAACAGGTGACTCGCCCCGACAGAAAACCCATGATCCGATTCCTAGGTGAGAATTTGCGAGACGGTGGATTCGTAGTTAACGCCCTCCGCGGCGTTCCGCATAACCGGACGCGTCCGATGGTACTTCACCAACAGACAGCAATCCCCGCTTGCGGCTTAGCGAGCCGGATCGTCGAGGCGAACGCTAAGCCGCAAGCGGGGATCGCGGAGGTTGGATGAGGGATGCTCGGACGCGTCCGGTTATGCGGAACGCCACGGAGGGCGTTCCCTACAAGTGCGTCGTGCGACGAACTTTCGATCAGCTTTGCGAGACCGCGAACGTCGTTTCGCGTTCGCTGTCCTTGCGGCGCATTTCGTCGAGGACCACCGGATGCCAGCTATGGGTTCGTTGCGTGTCGGGAACGTAATTTTCCCGAGCCCAGCGGCGAAGCTTCAGCTCTTCGATTGCATCGATCTGCGTGGTGGTCTGCGGCATGGCCAAATCCGGTTTCGGTTTCGTGAGGTTGGCGGAAAAGATTCGGTAACTATAGAATCTTTCCGCCGATCCGCAAGTCGGCAACAATGCCCCTTTCCCAGCTTTTCACCTAGCGCCGCTCCGGTTTTACGTGTTCCGCAAGCCGATGTCGGCGATGGAGTTGCAACCTGATGACGACTGCATTCGCCGACCGCGTGGCCGTAGCCTGCCGAGGGAAAGGGAACTCGCTCTGCGTCGGCATCGATCCGCGGCCCGACTTGCTTCCGCTGGGATTGCGAGTTCCCGCGTCTGAGGGGCTTGAAGGTCTCGCGGCGGCATACGAAACCTTTTCGCTTCGCGTTCTCGAACTTGTCGCCCCGCTGGTTCCCATCGTGAAGCCGCAGAGCGCCTTCTTCGAGGCATGCGGTCCCGCCGGCATGAAAGCGCAGCAACGCATTCTCCAGCGCGCTCGCGAACTGGGTTTGCTGACGATCCTCGACAACAAGCGGAACGACGTCGCCTCCACTGCCGAAGCCTATGCGGACGCGGCTTTCGCCGGCACGTTGCTCGACGGCGTCCGCCATCCGATCTGGCAAGCCGACTCGATGACGATCAATCCCTATATGGGGCGCGATGCGGTCGAGCCGTTCATCGCCGCGGCTCGGCGTACGCAGGGGGGCGTGTTCGTCCTTGTGCGGACAAGCAACAAAGGGGCGGGGCAGTTTCAAAATCTCGAGTCGGACGGCAAGCCGCTCTACCGCCATGTCGCCGAAGCGGTCGGAGCGTGGGCCAACGAGCAGCTTGCTTCCTGCGGCTATGGCGATGTCGGCGCGGTCGTCGGCGCGACGCATCCGCGCGAGCTTGCTTTGATCCGCCAGTGGATCCCGCAGGTCGTTTTCCTTGTGCCGGGATACGGCGCTCAAGGGGGCGGGGCCGCGGATGTGGCGGCGGGATTCCGAGACGACGGGCTGGGCGCCATCATCAACAGCTCGCGCGGCATCATCGCGGCGTTCAAGCCGGATGATGCGAAGTGGGAAACGAAAATCGTCGATGCGGCCAAGGCCGCGATCGACGATTTGAGGCAATCGACCCCGATGGGGAAGTTGCGAGGGTAGTGGTGTTTCGAAGCCGTCGATACAGGTTTTCCGCTTGCGGCTTAGCGAGATCAGGGCTTTTTCCGAACGCTAAGCCGCAAGCGGAAGACGAGGATTTGGAACTGCTTTCAGCTACCTAAGTCTTGGCGTGCCGATCGGCTCCAAATGGTAGGACGACAGCGGCCGATCCGAGGTGCTGCTCGCGCCCGAAGCCGGCAGCGGCGGAGGGGGCGGCACGAACGACGGCGGCGGACCTGGAGGCGTACCGCCGGCAGCCGGGCTTGGCGGAGGTCCCGCGAGCGGCGGCGGAGCGGTCGTCGCCGAGGCGGGCGCGGGCTGTTCCCCCGGCATCTGCTTTTTCGTTTCCGTCTTCGCGCCAAACAGCGTGGGCGACTCCGCCTGCTTCGGAGCGGCGTTCGCGGGTTGGCTGGCGCTGCTCGCTCCCACTCGCTCGGCGAAGTCTCGCAGCACGTCGTCTCGCAACGCATCGTCGCGAAGTTTGCGTTTGTCCTGCTCGGTCAACGCGGTGGTGTTGGTCCCCGTCCATCGCGAAAATCGGGACTCTTGCTTGGGAGCCTTCGCGTCGTTCGACGTCGCGGCTGCTTTCGGCTCCGGCTTCGCCGCGGCTTTGATCGGCTCCGGCTTGGCGACATGCAATCGCGGGGCCACGGAAGCTGCGGCCGGCTTCGGGCTGTTGTCGTTCGTGGGCGGTTCCACCTTCGTCTCGGCCTTCGTCTGGGTCAACGTCTGGGTCAACGTCGGTTGCGGCGCAGTCGGCGTCTTGGAGATTTGCGGCAATCGTTGCGGCGCCGTTTCGGAAGCATCCGGACGATTGCCCTGCCAGTGCTTCTGCAGCGCCACGAGGGCGGCGGCACGAACACGTTCGGAGGGCTCCGAGGGATTGCCGTCCCTCTCGCTCCCCATTGCCGTCAGCTTGAGCGAGTCGACAGCCGTGGACGAAAGGCCCTGGCCGCGCGAAAACGCTTCGACCACTTCGTAGCGGACTTGCTCGCTTCGATCCGCTCGCAAGGCGGAGATCAGGGCGGATTCGGCTTCGGGATAATGTCGGAAATCGACGCTTCCCAGATACTGGACCGCGGCCAGGCGCGACTTGGCGCCCCCTTCGTCCGCTTTGATCTTGGTCGCGACGATCTCCGCCGGCGAAGCGAGACCCGATGCGTACTTGTACATTTCGTCGAGCGACAGTTGGCCGCGATTCGGCTGAGCGGGCTGAGCGGGCTGCGGAGCGACGGCAACGGGCTGCGGTTGCTTGAAGCGCGAAAAGATGCCGCGTGGTTGTTCCATCACGGGCGTGGTCGCGCCTTGCGCAGCTTCGGTCGCCGGTTGGGCGGGACGAACCGAAGCGCCATTTGCCGAGCGAATGGAGCGCAGCTTTTGCAGGAAGGACTCGTTGTCGCGCCATTCGGTCGCGGCAGCCGGAGCGGAGGTAGGCGTCTTTAGGGGCAACTCGGCAACGCCCTGGGCCCGCGCGAGAGCCGGCAGCCCGAGAGCCAGCAGCCCGAGGGCCGGCAGCCCGAGGGCAACGGCCAAACACAATCCCAGTCGCGTCGTGCCGGCGTATCGCCGGGTCCCGCCTCGTTCCATGGCCGCGTCCCCGCTGGTTTTCGAGTCCGTGAAAACCGCTACGCGAGAGAAACACCCTCGCTCTCTACCTATTCGGTCCGCGTTCCTATGAACCTTGAGGATCTCGCCAAGAGAAGGGGACTTTCCTGGAAAACCAGATGTGAGGAGGAAAGCGGGGCAAGCCCGACAAGACCGCGATCAAACAGAGGAATGCTCAAAGAAGGATGTGCTCTCTCTACGCAGAGACGAGTATGGGCGTGTGGTTCGGGTGATAGTCGGCGAGAGTTTGCTTCGAACCATTAAGCAGACGGTTGACGTGCCATGCGTGCCATGCTTCGTCGGGTTCCTGGCCGGGCTCCTCAATGCTTCCGCTTCCACCGACGAAGCATGCGAAACTTCTGAGATTTCGGTCTGGGGGCATGCTTGAGCGGCGAAAGCGGAAGGTTTGGAGAGCCCGGCCAGGGACCCGCTCAAGCATGGCACGCATGGCACGCCGCCGCCGGCTTTAGGATGAAGACCCAGACGGGGCTCCTAGCAGGGCTGGTTCAAGGGGAGTGGCTGCACGGTCGCGGACGTTGACTTAGCCCTAGCAAGATGCTTGCGGTATTCCGCGTGCACCGCCTCTTGGCCGAACTGCCGTTCCAGTTTGCGGATTCCGAAGTGGTAGCGAGCGACGGTGTTGAAATGGCCGGCGAACGCGTTATTGACCGCGGCGCCGGCGGCGATCCCGATCACGGGGAGGCTCTGTGCGACGAACTTCTGCGAAATCACGATGTTGAATCGAGGAGCAATACGGCTCAGCAGATTCGTCAAGACGGGCGAACTTCCTCTCGCCAGCATCTCCGCGATTCCCTTGCCTCCTTGAGATGCAATCGCTTGAGCGGCATCGCGAACCAAGCTCGCCAAACCAACTCGGGCCGTGATGTAGCTCGCATCCATCGCGTCTCCGTCGGGGCGAGACCCGCCATGGCTGAAGACCGTCAGGCATTCCAATCGAACTTCAGGTTGGTGCAGGTCTTCGCCGAAGCTGCTTGCGATCGCGGCGATGGAGCGGAACAAGATGCTGGTGGTGACGGGCAACTCCACCGCCAATCCGGCGATCCCGAAGGCGCCCCCCACTCCGCCCGTGACCGTTGCCGCGATGCGGTGCCATAGGCCGGTCCAGCCAGACGACGTGTAGGCGTCCTCGAAAGCAATGTCCTGCGTCCGGGACGCGACGGTGTTGGCCGCGTTCGCCATGACGCTGCGAAGCGACTTGGTCCCCAGTTCGGCCACTGAGGCAGGAACCATGCGGGAAGCAAGAGCCTGCATGGGATGGCCGACGGCTTCCGCGACCTTCATGAGCCAGCTAGGCGTTTCCAGGTAAGTTGCGGCTTCGCGCAGAAATGCTGATTCCTTAAATCCAAGGCCGATGTCCGTCATGTTGAGACTCCGAGCTTGCTTGCTGATGAGTGTTTGCCTCAGAGGCAAGGTGCAAAGCTCGTTCCGTACAAACGGCATGGGACTGGAAGGGCGGGCGACTCGGCAGCATCCAAGGTGCAGAGACGAGGAGGGGCGGTTCGGGCGCCATTCGGCGAAAGTTTGCTTCGAACCGTGAAGCAGACGCATGGCACGCATGCGGCAAATGCCGCAAATGGTAGGATACGTCTGCCCGAACGCTATTTGCGGGCCGATCCGCTTCGTGTCTATTCGCGAGGATGTCCGACCATGGTTGACGAGATCCCGCCGACGCCCGAGCACGCAAACGGCCAACCGGATGCGGAACCGGATCGGATGGCGCAGCCGGTGGATGCGGAGCAGCCGCCTCGGTTGTCGTTTCCCGTCGTCGGCGTCGGCGCATCGGCGGGCGGGTTGGAAGCGTTCGGCGAGTTTCTCACTGCGATGCGGCCGGACGCGGGTTTGGCGTTCGTCTTCGTCCTGCACCTTCCGCCTGACCACAGCAGCATGTTGGCCGAAGTGCTGAGCCGGCGCACGTCCATGCCGGTCCAGCAGGCCGAAGATGGGATGCAGGTCGAGCCCGATCATGTGTACGTTCTGCGACCTGGGCATGTCCTCACGATTCGAGATGGCCGCCTTCACCTGGGCCCGGAACTGGGCGGGCCGCGGGCGGCGAACCGGCCGGTGGACGACTTCTTCCGCAGCTTGGCTGAGGAGCAGCGCGAACGAGCGATTTGCGTGATCTTGAGCGGCATGGGGTCAAACGGCACCGCGGGGGCGCAGGCGGTTAAAGCGGTCGGCGGGTTGTGCGTCGCTCAGGATCCCGAGAGTGCGGCGTATCCAAGCATGCCGCGACACCTGATCGACGCGGGATATGCCGACTACATCGTCCGGCCCAACGAACTCCCCGAAGTGCTTCTTGCTTATTCCGGAAGCCCGTACGCCACGGGTGGACGAGAGGCCGACTCCGCGGCCATTCTGGGGCGGGAAGAGCAGCACGTCCGCGAGATCTTGGCCGTTCTCCGCAGCCGATCGAAGCAGGATTTCAACGGGTACAAGAAGGCGACCGTGCTTCGCCGAGTTCAGCGGAGAATGGGGCTGGCCCGCGCCGGCACCCTCGCCGAATATGCCCGGCTCCTGCGGCAGAGTCCCGCCGAAGTGACCGCTTTGGCCGACGATCTGCTGATTCATGTGACCGTTTTCTTCCGCGATCCGGAAGCGTGGGAGGCCTTTCAGCAGGCAGTGATCGAACCGCTGATCGCGACCCGCGAGGCGGGAGGGGCCGTGCGGGCGTGGGTGGCCGCATGCTCCAGCGGCGAGGAGGCGTATACCCTCGCGATGCTTTTGACCGAGGAGGCGGACCGGATCGGCAAACGGCTTGACGTCAAGGTGTTCGCGACCGACTTGGCGGACCGCGCCCTCGCTCACGCCCGCGCCGGCGTTTATGCGGGGGGCATCGAGAGCGACGTCACCCCCGAGCGGCTTTCGCGGTTCTTCGTCAAGGAAGACGAGGTCTACCGAATCCGCCAGGAATTGCGGGACCGCGTCGTGTTCGCTCCGCAAAACATCCTCCGCGATCCGCCCTTTTCCCGGCTCGACATCGCCACCTGCCGCAACCTGCTCATTTATCTTGAACCGACGGTCCAGCATCGGGTGCTGGCTCTATTGCACTTCGGGTTGCGCGAGGGGGGCGCCCTGTTCCTGGGATCGAGCGAGACCGTTGGCGGGGCCGACGGGATGTTCGAGCCGCTGGATAAGAAGCACCGCATCTTCCGCCGAGTCGGCCCGACGCGGCATGGCACGATCGACTTCTCGCTCCCGCGCATGTTTTCGGCGGATGGCGGGAATGGCGGAGGCGCCGGGGAAGTGGTCCAAGCAGTTCCGCGCCGAAGGGAGTCGGATCGACCGCTCGCCGAGCTGGCTCGCCGAACCCTTTTGCAATGGCACACTCCTGCGGCGGTGTTGGTCGATCGGGACAATCAGGTGCTTTATTACCATGGCGATTGCCATCCCTATTTGCGGCAAGCCTCGGGGGAGCCGACACGCGATGTGCTGCTGTTGGCCCGCGATGGGGTGAGGGGCGCCGTGCGGTCCGCGCTGTATCGGGCGGCCAGTGGGGAGCGCGTGACGGCGCCCGATGGATGGATTGAGCGGGATTCGGGGCGCAGCTTTCGTGTCTACGTCACCGCGACCCCTGTCGTTGAAGTCGGGGGCGGATCGAGCGTACCGGCGAGCCACTTCGTCGTCAGCTTCGAAGAGCGAGGGGAAGTCGCTCCGCTGGCCGCTTCTGTGGGGAGCGAGTCGGCCGATGAGGTGCGGCGACTCCGATCCGAACTGCAAGGCACCATCGAGGAACTGCAGACGAGCAACGAGGAATTGAAAGCCTCCCATGAAGAGGCCATGAGCGTCAACGAGGAAGTGCAGAGCGCCAACGAGGAGTTGGAGGCGAGCAAGGAGGAAATGCAGTCGCTCAATGAGGAATTGACGACCGTCAATGCGCAGCTTCGGGCCAAGATGGAGGAGCACGCCGCGGCCAGCAGCGACATGGCCAGCTTGTTGGCGAGCACCGACATCGCGGTGTTGTTCCTCGACGTCGCCTTCCGCATTCGGCGCTATACGCCGGCGGCCCGTGAGCTGGTGGACCTGATCCCGGGAGACGTGGGCCGGCCGCTGTCGGCGCTGGCTCGCAAGTTCGACGACCCGCACCTGGACAAGGATTGCCAGGCAGTGCTTGACCGGCTCCGGCCCGTCGAGCGCGAGGTGACCGGGTTGGATGCCAGGCATTACTCGCGCCGCGTCACCCCATATCGGACGATGGACAACCGGATCGACGGCGTGGTGGTCGCCTTTATCGACGTAACCTCCCGCAAGCAGGCCGAAGATGCCGTGCGAGCGAGCGAGGAACAATTCCGCCGGTCGATTGAAGATGCCCCAATCCCGGTCATCATGCAGTCGGAGGATGGACAGGTCCTTCAGATCAGCCGTACCTGGACCGAATTGACCGGCTACGCTCTTTCCGACCTGCCCACCGCCGATGCCTGGCTCACTCGAGCGTACGGGCCCGGCGCCGATGCGGTTCGAGCGCACATGCACGATCTATTCCTGGGCAAGCGCAAGATCCTGGACGTCGAATTCGCGATCCGCACGCGTGACGGAGCCGATCGGCACTGGAGTTTCAGCGCCAGCGCCCCCGGCACGCTGCGGGACGGCCGGCGTTTCCTGGTCGGCATGGCGGTCGATATCACCGAACGGACGCAGGCCGATATAGCTCTGCGGGCAAGCGAAGAGCGGCTGCGAGCGGTCGCCGCCAATCTGCCGGGCGGAGCGGTATTCGTCATTGGACCGGACCTGCGATACGAGTTGGCCGACGGGGAAGGGTTGCGGGAAGCCGGGTTCACCTCCGCCGAGTATGAGGGGAAAACGCTAGCCGAGGCACTGCCGGCGGACCTGGCCGGCGCGTCCGAGGCGAACTGTCGGGGGGCGTTCGCCGGCGAGCCGTTCTTGACCGAGCATGCGGCCGGCGCCCGGCACTTCGTCACTCGCGGGGTGCCGCTGCGGGATGCGGCGGGACGGGTTACGGCGGTGCTGGCGGTGAGCTACGACATCACCGACCGGGTACGGGCCGAGGAGCGGCTGCGCCTGGCCTTGGCCGCGGCGCGCATGGGAATCTGGACTCTCGAATTCGGAACCGGCGACCATACTCGCGACGCCAACCTCAATGCCCTTCTCGGCCTTCCAGCCGCGGAAACCACGCAGCCCTTCGGCGAATTCCTCGCTCACGTCCACCCTGACGACCGAGAAGCAGTACGGGGAGCGTTTGCGGCGTCCGTTCGGGAGGGGCAGCCGCTGAACGTCGAGTTTCGCATCGTCCGGCCAGACGGCGAAGTGCGGTGGCTCCGCGACCAGGGGGACGTCTTCGGAGATTCCGATGCGCACGCCCGTCATATGGCCGGTGCGTGCGTCGACGTCACCGAAAGGAAGGCAGCCGAAGAAGCTTCGAGGGCAAGCGAGGAGAGGATTCGGCTGATCATGGAAAGCACCGACTTCGCGATCATCGCCCTGGCTCCGAACCGAACCGTGACGCATTGGGGATCGGGCGCCGCGGCGATCTTCGGATATGCCGCGGCAGAGATCGTCGGACAATCGGCAGACCTGCTCTTCGTTTCCGAGGACCGCGCGGCGCAAGTTCCCGAACGCGAGGCGGCGGAGGCGGAACAGGACGGTCGCGCCACGGACGAACGCTGGCATCTGCGGAAAGACGGCACTCGTTTCTGGGCGAGCGGGGTGCTCAATCCCCTACGCGACGGCCGCGGGTTCGTCAAAGTGCTCCGCGACCTCACCGAGCGAAAGCGGATGGAGGACGAAATTCGAGACGCTCGCGACTTGCTCGAGAAGCGGGTGACCGAGCGGACTGCGGAGCTTGAAAACGCAATGGATGCGCTCGAGAACGAGATGGGCCGCCGGCGAGCCCTCGCCCAGCGTCTTTCGACCGCCCAGGAGGACGAACAACGGAGGTTCTCCCGAGACCTGCACGATACCGTCGGCCAACTCATGGCCGGACTGTCTCTCGCATTCAAGGCGATCGAAACTGCCGGCGAATTGGCTCCTTCCGCCGCGAGCCGCATGGCGGAAGCGCAACGGATCATGAACGAACTGGGACGCGAACTCCACGGCCTCGCCGTCCGCTTGCGGCCCACGTCGCTCGACGACATCGGCCTGGAGTCCGCGCTAGGCCAACTCGTCTCCGAGTGGTCGGCCCGCAGCGGAGTGCCCGTCGATTTCCACGCCGCCGGCCTGAATCGCTTGCCCCCGGACGTCGAAACCGCGATTTACCGCGTCGTGCAGGAAGCGCTGACCAATATCGCCAAGCACGCCAAGGCGTCCTCCGTCAGCGTGGTGGCAACCCGGCCCGACGGATTCGTGGCGGTCGTGGTCGAGGACAACGGAGGCGGGTTCGACCCCACCGTCACCCCCAGCGGCCGGCTCGGCCTCCTCGGCATGCGCGAACGCGTTGAGTTAATCGGGGGCGAAGTGGACATCGAATCGAACGCGGGCGCCGGAACGACGCTGACGGTGCAGATTCCGATTACCTAACTGTTGCCGAAGAACCGTAGGAAGCATGCGGTGGCGTGCGATGCGTGCCAAAAGCATACCCCAGGCTGAACGCTCGGAAGCTTCACAAACTTGACGAAAGGAGCCGCGCACGTAGTAAGCGGTTTCGCATGAGGTCATGCCGAACTCGAGACGAAAGG
>JAIEPT010000301.1 GCA_019748295.1 Gemmataceae bacterium
CGGCTAGAATGACCAAGCTGCCGGGTGGGATTCGCACCCACTGAAAACCAGCGCCTTTGCACGGCGCACATCACCAGCATCACGGATGGCACAAGCAATACGCTCATCGTCGGCCCTCGCCCAGCGGTGAAAAGCGGCTCATGGGGTTGGTGCCTCAGCACCTACTTCGGCGACAATGCCATGGCCGTCAACGCCACCTCCAACATCTTCTACTCAGGCTCATTGGGAGCCTGCCCAACCAGCAACAACTGGGGGCCGGGCAACTTCACGAACGACTGCGACTTCAATCACTTTTGGTCTCCCTTCCCCAGCGGCGGAAACTGGGTGTTCAGCGACGGCTCCGTCCGCTTCGTGACCTACAGCGCCAGCTCGATCATGCAACCGCTCGCCACGATTGCCGGCGGCGAAAACGTCGATATGTCCCTGATCCCGCAGTAACCGAGCCGCGGCCGCCTTTCTCCCCTCCCCCGGAGGGGGAGACGGCGGGGGAGGGAGCGGAGATTGTCTCCCGCCGCTCGCCTAAAAAGTTGTTTCGAAACTCCTGTCTTCCGCTTGCGGCTTAGCGTTCGGAGCAATCTCTGGTCTCGCTAAGGCGAGCGGCAGAAGATAGTCTACCTCCCTCTACCTCCGGGAGAGGGTTGGGGTGAGGGTGCCTTTTCTCGCTCAACGCCACGTCGCACGCCCTCACCCCGGCCCCTCTCCCGGAGGGAGAGGGGAGAAATGCAGGCGCGGCTCGCCTAAGGCGCAAGCGGCAAACCTTCACAGACGGTTTCGAAACGTTTTCCAAGCGAGCGACTCACAGGAGCGGCCGAAAGCCGGCGGCTCCTCAATGCGGCATATCGTCGAAAGGCCCCCCTCTTCACCTTGCGTTTCACCATGAATAACCGCTTGCTTTCGTCCTTGCTCGCTGCCGCACTGCTGACCCTCGCCGGTTGCGAGGGGAGGGGCGACATTCAAGGTCAAGTCACGCTCGGCGACAAGATCGTCAGGGTGGCTACCGTCACCGTTTGGCCCAAGGACGGGATTCCGCGAGCCGCGGTCGTGGATCAGGAAGGCAAGTTCGCAGTGAAGGATGTGCCGGCCGGCGACGCCATCATCACGGTTACAAGCCCGGATCCGAAGATGACCGGCGTCGTCCCCAAAGCGGCGAATCCCAACGAGGCCCCTCGCGGGGAGGAAAAAAAACAACCGAACGCGGCAGACGTCAAGAACTGGATGCCGCTGCCCAGCCGCTACTCCGACGTCAAAACAAGCGATCTGAAGCTGGTCGTCAAAAGCGGATCGAATGAGGCGAAGTTCGTCCTGGTCAATAGCGGCTTCAGCAACGACCCCGGTCCGTCCGCTCCATCCAAACGCGATGGGCGCTGACGCTGGGCATTCGCGGCTCAAGCACGCTAGAATAATCGCATGAGCGTCCCGCATTCTTCCGAACCGAATCTCCGGCCTGCAGGCGGCTGGCTCGTGCCGCTAGCGTTCCTGATCGCATTCGGGGCTCTCGCGATTTACGTATTCCGCGTGTCGGCCGGCCATCTCACGACGCCGTGGTACGTGCCCATCGCCACCATGGTAGGATTGGCGATCGTCGGCGGGGTGTTGATGCATCGTCGCACGGCGTGGCGCATCGCAGCCTTCGCTCTTCTCGCGGTCTTGACGGCTTTCGAGTGGTGGTTCATCCTGGGTTTCACCGCGCAGCCGCCCTACCGCGGGCCGGTCGCGGTCGGCAAGCCGGCCCCCGAGTTCATCGGGACGCGAGCGGACGGGGCCTCGTTTGCCTATGCCGACCTGAAATCCGATAAGGATACGATCCTCATATTCTTTCGCGGACGGTGGTGAGGCGCGTGTCAGGTCGAGCTAGGTCAGCTCGAAAAACGTCATGCGGATTTCCAAGCCGGCAACCTTCGCATCGTTGCCGCGTCGATCGATGACGAGAAGGAAACCGCCCTTTCGCAGCAGGCATTTCCCCATTTGCAGCTCGTCTCCGATGCATCTCTTTCGATGGCGAAAACGTTCGAAGTGCTCGGTCCCAATCACGGGCCGGACGGCAATCTGACGCTGTCGCCGACGACGATGCTCATCGACAAGGCCGGCATCGTTCGGTGGATCTATCGCGCCGATCGTTTCATCGAGCGTCTCTCGCCCGACCAGTTGCTTGAAGCGGCGAAGACGCACCTCAAGTGAACCCTGGTTAGTAGCCGCGACGCGCAGCGGAGCGCGGACTGCATGCCATGCGTTCGCGCGGCTTCCTGTCCGCGCTCCGCTACGCGTCGCGGCTAACCCTCTGCCGGTTATCAGATGTGCAACTCGACGACATCTTTGTCGTACAGGATGTGATCTCGCTTCACCGATTGCCCCTCGAAGACGCCCGTCCCCCATACCCGAGCGGACTTCAGTTTGTCCGCGAAATCGTTGTGCACCAGGGCGGCCATCTCCTGCACCGTGCTCCCCTCAGGGCATGTGAACGGCGACGTCATGTCCGGCGGCTTGCCCGGTTGCTTCGTGTAGACGCGGATGATGTGGAGGAAGCGGAACAACTCGTTGCGAAGCTCCTCCATTCCAGTCCCATGCTCCGCGGCGACGACATGGATGGGAAACTTGTCGCCGAACATTTCGCGGACGATTTCGAGCCGATCGTTGGCTCCGGGATCGTCGCTCTTGTTGGCGACCAGCAGGGTGCGGACCCACTGGATCGAGATGTCCTCTTCATTCGCTTCATGGTTGCCGACGAGATACGACTTCGATTCCTTCAGCCGCTCGATGACGGTCTCGGCCGCGAACGGGCCGTCGTCGTCCGCGAGGTCGAGCATCAGGATGGCGGCGTCGGCGGATCGGGCCATGCTCGACTGCCAACCTTCCATCACGTCGGCGGTGATCGGCGGCAGATCGACGAGTTGGATCTTCACGTCCTCCCAATCCGTCATGCCGACATGCGGTTCGCGCGTCGTGAAAGGATAAGGCGCCACCTCCGGCGTCGCGCGCGTGAGGCGGGTGAGCAGCCGGCTCTTTCCCGCGTTGGGGGCGCCCAGCAGCACATACTGGCCGGCGCCTTGTCGGGGGATCTTGTAGCTGACGCCGGCCTTCTTGCCGGCCTTTTTGGTCTCCGCCTCCTCGCGGATTTCGCGCATCGTCGTTTTGAGTTGAGCCTGGATCTTCTCCGTTCCCTTATGTTTGGGCAGGAGGATCCACATCTTCTTAAGGCCATCGAGCCGTTCTTCCGGCTTCTTGGCCTTCTTGTACTCAGCCTCCGCTTCGAGATATTGCGGCGTGAGGTTGGCGGGCATGGAACGCTCCAGGGACGAACGACGAAGCTTGCATCCCTGTTGTTTTATGCGCGGGGAAGGAGAGGGGTTGCGGAGGCAGCGAAGCTTCCCCTCTCCCCGCCGGGATCACGATTACCCATGCAATCGAGTGACCGCGGGGGAGAGGGTGGCTGAAAGCCAGGTGAGGGCTGCTTCGGAAGACTTGTCCTGATTGACATGAATCGCCTGGAGAGTTGCGTTCCCTGCTAAATCAGCGTGCGCGATTTCGCCGCAGCACCTTTCGCACCAACCCGAAGCGTCAGCGAGGAATTTCGCGTCGACCCTCGCTGACTGACGCTTCGGGCTAGTGCGGGCGACTGGCATGTTTTGATCGGATGCGCGACGCCCGCTCTTATTCGAAAGGCCGCTACTAACGCGCCGCCGATTTGCGCACGCTGATTTAGCACCTGTCTTGGGAGGCACCGGAGGCACCCATCACCCGTCCTTCGGGCACCCTCTCCCCCGCGGTGACTCGATTGCATGGGCTACGTGATCCCGGCGGGGGAGAGGGGAAGCTTCGGTGCCTCCACGCGTAAAACCAAACGACTCGTCTACATGCCGAGGAAAGGGACGGGCAGCAGAAAGGCATGCTGCTCGTAGAGGCTGTAGATGCCGTCCCACGCGGTGAATTGCGTGAAATAGACGATGAGCACGTAGAAGGACACGACGGGCAACATCGCAAGACGGCCGGTCCAGCGGAAGAACCAGTGGCGCGGCGTCTCTCGATGGGCCGCACGGCCGTAGGCCCAGCCGGCGAGAAAACGGGCGGGGTAGATGAACATCACGAACACGAGACTCGGCAGCCATGCCGCCTCACGCGGGATCATCTCGATCTTGAGCAAATACAGCGGCAGCGCGGACGCCAGGGCGATCAGCAAGGCGAATGCAAATGCCCAGGGTGCGCGTTGGAATAGCCGGCGAACCGCGCGCACCTCGAACATCGCACGGAAGCGATTTTCAGCCGCCAGTCGCATGTGCAGAAAAGGCAGATAGAGGACGACGATGCCGAGCAGCAATGCGCCAATAAATCCGAGCAAGGGAGCATGTCGCCCCGCGGCGATCAGCGAAACCGGCACGAAGATCCAGGCGAGGGCGCCGACATAACCGCGGAAGCCTAGCCAAAAGTAGTGCGGCAAGCGCAGGCCGACCACGAAGTCCCACACGGCATCGCGGGCCTCGGCGAAATAGCCGCCGCGCCGCAGTCGGCCGATGAACCAGAAGGGATGCGTGAAGGGCCAGAAGAAGTGCCGCAATCGCCCGCCGCGAGCACAGGCGAGGGCGATGTGGATGCCGAGCAGAATGGCGAGGATCAGCGTTGCCCGCGCCCAGCGTTGGGCGATGGAGCCATCGGGATCGATGATCTGCGCGGAGGTCGCCATCGACGAGACGAGCCGCAGCGGCAGGAGAAGCAGCCAGGCTCCGAGGACGATCCCGCCCACGCGTGCCGCCTTGCGAACGCCGACGAATCCATCGCGCATTCGGCCCGACCGAGCGATACGGCCGCCCGATTCGAGCAGGTAGCCGAGACTTAGAAATTGCAGAATGGGGATCGTCGCCAGGAAGGCGAGCCCGCCGATGAGCGTGACGACGCCAAAGATCCACTCGAAGGTCGAGCCGATGCCGCGGAGCAGCGAACGGATGGCGCCGCGGCGGGGTTCGCCAACCGGCGCGGCGCCGCGCGATGCCGTCAGTGCGGCGGACATCCGGCGTTCGTTCGGCAGGCGTTCGTTCGGCAGGCGTTCGTTCGGCAGCAGGGCCATCGTTTCGCTCATGTCCAGCGTTACCGCTGGAACGGCTGCGGAGTTTCGAAAACCGCGGTTCGGTCGAGGCGCTCAGCGCATTTCGATCGATCACATCGCGAGCCCGCGCAAACTCGGAAGGCGTTGCCGACCCGATAGGGTATTGCTGGCGGTTTACGAGACCCGTTCCGATAGATCCGTAGCCGCCAGGACGTCGCGGACCTTTTGGGCGAGCGCGTCGTTGGTGAACGGCTTCTGAAGGAAGGAAATCGAGTTCGTCAGCACGCCGCTGCGAACGACGGCATCGTCGGTGTATCCGGACATGAACAGAACTTTCAAACCGGTCCGCGACCGCTTGAGAACCTCCGCGAGCTTGGCCCCGCTCATCTCCGGCATGATGACGTCGGTGAGCAGCAAGTCGATGGTGCTTGCGAAATCCCTTGCCAGGGCGATCGCTTCGGGCCCATAGCGCGCTTCCAGAACCTTATATCCCTGGCGTTTGAGGATCGTTGCCGCGACCTTTCGGACGATGTCTTCGTCCTCGACCAGAAGGATCGTCGCCGCTTGAACCGGCTTCGGTTCGACCGCGGCGGGCGGAGCTGCGGCCTCGATGTTTTTCTCCACCGCCCCGGGGACTTCGGGGAAGTAGATCTCGAAGGTCGTCCCGCGATTCGGTTCGCTGCGGACTTTGATGTGCCCGTCGTTCTGCTGCACGATGCCGTAGACGGTCGCCAACCCCAGGCCGGTCCCTTTGCCGCTTTCCTTGGTGGTGTAGAACGGCTCGAACAGATGCCGCTTGGCGGCTTCGTCGAGGCCGACGCCCGTGTCGGAAACCCTCAGTCGAACGCAACGGGCGCTCGCGAGTTGCGTTTTGCATATCGTGGGGCAGCATTCGGCGTTTCGCGTCTCGATCCTGAGCTCGCCCCCTTGCGGCATCGCATCGCGGGCGTTGATCGCGAGGTTCATGATGATCTGCTCGATCTGGCTCGGATCCGCGCGGAGCTTGCCGAGAGTCGGATCCAGCGACAACGTCAGGCGAACGTCCTCGCCGAGGATACGACGCAGCCAGCGCTCCAGGGCTTCGATGAATTCGTTGATCTGAAGCGGACGGATCGTGACGATCTGCTTGCGGCTGAAGGCCAGCATCTGGCGCGTGAGATTCGCCGCTCGGACGGCGGTGTCGGCGATCTCCTTCGCCCCTTCATGCCCGCGGCTTTCGGCAGGCAACTCCCTCATCATGCTTTCGGCCACGCCGAGAATGCCGGTCAGCAGGTTGTTGAAATCGTGGGCGACGCCTCCGGCGAGCCGGCCGATGGCTTCCATTTTCTGCGCCTGCCGCAACTGCTCTTCCAGGGCTTTGCGCTCGGTGATGTCCACGAAGGTGACGATGGCGCCGCTCGCTTGCTGGGCGTCGTCGAGAAGCGGGACGGCGGTGTAGACCGCCCAGCAGATGGTGCCGTCGCGCCGCCGCACGCCGATCGTGGCGGCGTCCTCGCGCTTTCTCGACTTGAGGCATTTGCTCACCGGATACGCCTCGGGCGGGCAGGGGGATCCGTCCTCCCACAGCGTTTCGGCCGCGAAATCCGCGATGAACCGCTTCGTGATCTCGTCGAACGTCAGCCCCAGCATTTCCTGGGCTTTCTCGTTCGCCATGCGGAACACGCCGTCGGCGCCGACGACGACGATCCCGCCCGTCATCGCCTCGATGACCCGGCGATTCATCTCCGTCTTTTCGCGCAGCGAATCCTCGACGCGCCGTCGCTCGAGCGCAATGGCAGCGAGATGGGCGGCGGTTTCCATGAGCCGAATTTCGCGCGGCTCGGGCATGCGCGCCGCGTTCGGATAGAGGGCGAACGTGCCGAGCACTTGTTGTTGGCTCGAGTGAATTGGGACTGACCAACACGCCTTTAGGTCGAACCGCTTCACCAAGTCGCGGGCTGATTCCCAGTTCGGATTAGTGGCAAGGTCCGGCGAATACGCCGCCTTGCCGAAGAACGCCGCGACTCCGCATGTCCCGACTTCTGGGCCGATCTTCAATCCGTTTGTCGTTTCGACGAACTCGCAAGGCATGGAGGGCGCCGCACCGTACCGCAGATGCTGGCCCGTCTCGTCAAGCAGCAGGATCGAACAGTTGGCGTCTCTTAGCTGCGTTTCCACGCTGACTGCCAGTCGATGCAGAACATCGGCGAGAGGCAGCGGCCCGGCGATGGCGGCGAGCACCTCGTTGGCGACCGCGAGCCGATTCTCGCGCAGCCGGCGATCGGTGATGTCCCACGAGACGCCCAGGACGCCGATGATCGTTTCGTCCCCATCCCGGTAAGGAGAAATATGATTGAGGTAAAACAGGCCTCGCCATTCCGAATCGAACGCCGTGGTCTTTCCGTTGAAGGCGTCGCGGCAAGCGGTTTCCAGTTGCTGCCGCAAATCCGCGGTGTCGCAGAAATCCAGTACGTTTTTCTCAAGGTAGACGGAGGAAGGGATTCCAGCCGCAGGGAGAGCGCCGCCCTCGGAATGGCGGATGATCAAATCCCGATCGACGACCCAAATGATGGCGGGCACGCGCGGCAACATGTCTTTGGGCTCGATGCCCTTGATGCCGACAGGCCGGCGCAAGTCGGAATTCGACCGGAGTTTCGTGGAGTCCATCATCGAATCCGTCGCCAGGTTTTTCGCCGATGCAACGCGATGGGAAGCGGCCGAGTTTGCGTTGTCGGTTATTGATCGTCAGGCAGCGAAAGCGTGCGTGCCGGCTTTTGCTCCCCTCTCCCTCCGGCGGAGTCCGGGAGAGGGGCTGGGGGCGCCTTTTTTTTTGGGAAACACGAGCAAATTCAGCATCGCATGGGGCGAAGGTTCTGCCCTCACCCCCCCTCTCCCGGAGGGAGAGGGGAGCAAGACCGGCCTTTGCTCTTTCGCGGCCTGACAACAAATAACAGTCCCTCGTTAGTCTACGCTTTTTTCGCCATGAAAGGGGAAGCGGATTTCGTTGCCTCGGACGCAGGCATCATGGAAGATGCTCGAACGCCAAAGAGCAACTCCAGGGAAAACGCATGAGCGTATTCGACCGCTTTCGCTTGATCGGAAAGAAGCTGTTCATTACCGGCGGCAGCCGCGGGCTGGGGCGCGAGATGGCGCTCGCCATCGCGGATGCGGGAGCCGACGTCTTTCTGGTCGGCCGAGATGCGGAAAGCTTGGAAGAGACGGCTTCCGACATCCGCGCTTTCGGTCGGCAAGCGTGGACGCTTTCAGCCGATGTCGGGCAACCGGCCGAATGCGAGCAGGCGTGCGAAACGGCCCTGCGCGATCATGACTGCTTCGACGTCGCGATCAACAACGTCGGCGGCCGCAGGCATAACGTCCCTACGGAAGAAATGCCGCTTGATACGTGGCGGGAGATGATGGATCTGAATCTGACCAGCGCCGTTCTTTGCAGCCGAACGCTTGGCGCCGCGATGATTCGTCGAGGGCTGGGTGGCCGCATCATCAATGTGGCGTCGATCAATGCCCTGATCGCAGGTCGCGGAATCGCGGGAAGGCACTACGAAACCGCGAAGGCGGCGCTCGTGCAGTTCACTCGCGCCGTCGCGGCCGATTGGGCGCGACACAAGATCACGGTGAACGCGATCCTGCCTGGCGGATTCATGACCGAGCCGAACCAGCGTTGGTCGAAGCTGCATCCCGAAGCGATCGACCGCTTTCGCGACAACATTCCGATGGGCGACTTCGGACAACCCGAAGACCTCGGCCCGCTCGCGGTGTACTTGGCGAGCGACGCTTCCCGCTACATGACCGGCGCCTCGCTCGTCATCGACGGCGGCTACACGCTCTGGTGAGAAGGCCCGCTACAGCTTTTTCCGCGTCGGCGTCTTCTTCTTGGTCGCCTCGGGCGGTTCGGCGAAGGCGGCGTCGAAGAGTTCGCCCACGCCGCTTTCGTCCAGTTCGCTCGGCGAAAGCGGACGCTTCATCGCATCGGCGAGGGTTTGCCCGAAGCGGATGCCGTACATGTCCTCGCCCACCTGGAAGTAGACGATGCGGGGATCGATGCGGAGCACTTTGCCGCGGACGATCGTCTTGGCGCGCTCCTCGTCCATGATGCGGAAAACCTCGTAGCCGGACATCGGCGAGCTTTTGATCCGGATCGGCGCCTGCTTGAGGTAGGTGTTGCGGAGAAACGCCTCCGTGGGCGGGACGATGGTGTCCAGCTTCACGTATTCGCGCAAGTCGGGGCCTTCCGGCTCCGGCTCGGGCGGCGGTTCCACTTCCTTCTTGGCCACCACCACGGGGGGCGGAACTTCGCCCAGGAACGGATTCTGCCTCGTCAGGTCCGCGCGGATCGAGGACGCCTCCGCGAAGCGGATCCCCTGCGTCAGCGGCATGCCCTCGGCGGTCCACGGGCTCAGCAGCGAACCAGACGGAATCCCCGTCAGCGCGGCGAGGCCGTCGATCGCCAGCATGCGTGGATCGGGATACGGAATCAGCTTCGGCCCCTTCTTCGAAGTCGGATTCACCATGACTTCGATGGTCATCTGAATGCCCAACTTCGCGACCGTGTCGCGCGGGTCGAGCCGGTCCAGCGTGAGGCTGCGGACGCGGTGCAGCACCGGCGTTCGCCGCATGTTTTCGAGTGCGGTCGCCAGCGACGACAACTCCCCCTTGGCCCGAATCTGGTACGGCAGAATCTGGTAAACGCTCGGCTTCTTCTGCCCCGCGGACAACGATTTCGCCTCGATGGGCGGCGGGCCCTGGAATTCGTCCACGGTCAGACCCGCATCATGCAGCAGCGGTTTCAGATAGCGGGCATACTCGGCGGCCGCACGATCCACCGATCCGGGGAGCGGCAACACCTTGGCCGTTTCGCGCCGACTTTTTTCCGCCCCGATCAGGCTGATCTCCCGTTCCTTCCCCTCAATTTCATCCTCAAGCGAAATGATCCGGCCATTCGCCTGCTTCCACGATGGAAGGACCGATCGGAAGAGAACCAGCATCACGATCAAGCCGCCGGCGCCGGCGAGCATGATCCAGAGCATGCGACGGTTGCTGTTCATCGGGGCGTCCCCTTCGGCGCGGGGGCCGGGGCGGGCGTTTTCGGCGCCTTGGGAAGCGGGCCGGCGGAGGGCTTGCCGATATCCACCTTCAGATGAAAGTCCTGCAGGGCGCCGGAAGCCGATCCCTTGAATCGCTCCAGCGAAGCCCGCAGGTGGACATGTTGATTCAGCGACTCCTGAAAGCGGGAAACGAGGATGTCCTGCTCCGTCTTCATCACGCCATGCAGCGTCATTTTGGCGATGACGGGATCCTTGACGGCGTCCTTCGCCATGCGTTTGCCCGCGGGAGCCATCACCACCTGAGTAAGGCGAATTCCCTTGGTGTGCGGCAGCTTGGCGGCGACGTTGTGAATCTCGTCGACCCACGCCACCGTCGTGTCTTCCCATTCCTTGTAGAACGCGTTGTCGGTACGCTCCTGTTCGAGCAGCTTGACGTTTTCCTTCACGTCTTCCAGGTCGTTTTCGAGCCGGGCGATGTGGGCGTTGCGGCGCGAAACGGTCATCATGAGGCCGACGATCGCGAAGAGGACCAAGATCACGCTGCCGAACCCGATGATCGCCTTGCGTCGGCGATTGGGATCGACCCCCGGTTTCGGATCGCGCGGAGCGGCGAGATTGATCGGCAACTTGCCGTCGCGCTGCCACAGGTAGGCAGCGCCAAGCGATGCGTACTCATTGGGATGCAAGGGACGGGACGAATCGATCTTGGCGGCGATCGGCTCGACCGGAATCGGCCCCGCGAGTTGGCTCGAGAGTTCGCCCGCATTCCCAAGCATCACGATGCGGGTCACGGCTCCCTGTTCGGGCCGTTGGATGCGGAAGACGGTCAGGCTGCGCTGGACCTCGGCGGCGAGTCCGGGGGAAGACGCAGGCGCCAGCGAACGAGCGAAGACCGGCTTGCCGCGCTGCAGCACGGTTAGTTCCGAACTGAGTTCCGCGGGGGCGAGAAATGCGACCGAGTCGGCGCCCATGCCTGCGAAGTCGGCGAGACCCACCAGGCCGTAAAAACGAGGGGTAGCGCCAAGCACCTTGACGCCCGCCGCCCTGCAAATGCCGAGCACCGATTGAAGCCAGCCGCGTCGCATGGATACCGCGAGCGTTTCGCGTTCGGCCGCCTTCGGCTCGTTCAGGCTCACGTAATCGACGATCGGCGGATCGTTGCTGTCGGGCAAGTCCTTGGTCGCCTGGAATCGAACCAGCCCCGCTTCGTCGGCGGGGGGCAAGACGGGGTAACGCAGTTCCTTGAGGAAGACGCGTTCACGGCCGAAGGTGAGAACCACCGGCTGGGCGCCGAAGTTCTTGTCCCTGAGAAAGTCCTTCAGCTTGAGGCCGAGCGATTCCGCATTGGTGCGGATGGGATCTTCCGGGGGAACCCACTCTTCAAGCCGTTCCACGCGCAGCGAGCCGCGACCGGTCGTCGCCTCCGCGATCCGCCATCGCCCCTGCTCCACATCGATCGCCAACCACTTCGCCATGAACCTGGCCCTTTTCGTCCTGCTCCCTCTCCCTGATCCGGTCGACGCACCAGGACGCTGTTCTGCCCTCACCCCCAGCCCCTCTCCCCGAGGGAGAGGGGAGCAATGCATCACTGCTGCGGCAAGCTGGTTTTTCCGAGCTCGGTCCAATCGCGCCACTGCACGATGCGGGGCCGGCCGTAGTTCGTGTCGATGATCGCCTCGATGCGGGCCATCGGACCTTTGCCGTCGGCGAATTGGCCGACCGAATGAACGCGGAAGACCTGGGTCCGCGTCGTCACGTACTTGTCGATTTTACGCAGCGTGTCGAGTTTCATCCCGGCATCCGCGAGAAGCCAGGCGGGGGTCGAGTTGAACGGGATCTGCGCGCGAACCGAAATGATGAGTTGCACGTCCGCCTCCGTCATTTCCGGAATCGCGGAGAGCACTTCCTTGGGAGCGGTGTTGACGTTGATGCGTGCGGGAACCAAGGCGTTTTCGAAGAGCGTCGCTGTCTGAAAAAGTTTGCCGAGCATGTCCTTTTGGACGCTGGGTTCGTTGAGCGGGCTCTTGTAAACCGTCGCTGGCTTTTTGCGGTCTTTGTTGGGGATGGAAATCTGCACGTTAACCAGATCGAACATCGAATTGATTTTCTTCTGGGGCAACTTGCTGACGTTCAACTCGACCTCGCCGAGATTCCCTTCGACGGGGGCAGCGCTCGCTTGCTGCGATCCGCCCCCGTTGCCTCCCTTGCCGGCGCCGAGCATGGTGGCGATCGAAAGACCGAACGACTGCTGTTGCCCCTGGGCATTGGCCGGGCCGTATTGGCGATAGAGGATGACGAACTTCGCGAGTTCGTCCCCTACTTCGGGGGCGAGCTTTTCGTACAGCGATGCGAGATCGACGTCGTTGATCCAAAGGAGCGCCTGGCCCAGCGCATCACGATTGGGCTCATGGCTGTGGACGGTGAGAAAGGCCGACCACCCGCGCGAGTATTCGCCGCGGGCCGCTTCGTCGGGGTCGTGCACGCCGTTGCGATTGAGATCGGAGCCGTAGAGAAGATCACGCGTGACGCCGCGGACAAGCAGCAGTTCGTCCAGGCTGTCCATCGGGCCATTCTTGCAGCGATACGACGGCGTGTTGCCGGAGTAGGCGTCGTTTTCGGCGCCGTTCTCGCGAGGCGTCGTGTCGGAGTCGATCCAATCGACGATGGCCGCCGCGATTTCTTCGGTCATGTTCGGCAATTTCAGGAGCGCGTTATAGAGCGTGTCTCCGGAAGGATCGACCTTCATCATCGAATTCAGATTGATCTTTCCGCCTTCGTCCGACACGCCGTAACGGCTCGACGAGGAGTTGAGCGAGCCGTCCGGATCGGGGGGCGCAACGAGGGTGAACTTGCCGGCGAGGCCTCCCGCGGCAGGCGTGATCGGGGCGTCGCGGAATTGGTCGGGATTGTCGTACGGATTGCCGCCGAGCATTTCGTCGATGTTGTCCGGATTCGCCAGCATCGCCGCCGCCATGTGGACGCCGGAATCCGCGAAGCAGCGGGCTTGCACCAATTGATGCGCGTTGTCCGCCGCCTGATACTCGGCCGCGGAGCGATCGCTGAACTGGTACGCGGACAACGAAAGGACGACGATCGCGACGAGGACCGCGAGCAAGACGACGGCAGAGCGTCGATCGGATCGGCGAACGCGCATTCGCATGGCAACCCTCGCTCAACCGCCGGAGCGGGGGAAATTGTTGGAGGTAGGAATCGCGATCGTCTGCCGCCATATGCGGGCGGGCCCATTGGGAAGGCCGATCTTCAGTTCGATGATGACCGCGGCAGGCGGGCCAAGCGGGACTTCCGCCTCGAAATCGATCGTGGAACTGTCCCAGTTGGTTTGGCTGGCCGAGCCGTCGAAGTATTGGAGCGAAAGGCTCTGCACTTCGGGGGCGATGATGTAGGGCTCGGCATCCGCGAGGTCGCCCGGTTGCAGATCGATGTCGTCGCCGGTGGCGTTCGACGATTCGCGTCGGGCCAGCCCTTTCCCTTCGACATACCAGTAAACGACTCGGCGAAGATCGCTGACTTTGGGCAGGCTGCCCGGGCTGAGTTGCAGCTTGTCTCGCCCGACCAGTTCGCGCGGCACGCGGCTTGAGGAAAGGTTCAGCGAAGCCGCATCGCCGCGAATGCCGTAATTGAAGAGCCGGCCGCCCGTGGTGATCGTGCTCATCGGGGTTGTGCTTGGCGGCGGAGTGGTCGAGGAACTGCCGGTGGCCGCAGCGGGATCGGTTGTAGCTGCCGGATCCGCGGCTGCATCGCTCGCGGCTGCATTGCTCGCGGCCGGGTCCACGGCTGGTGCGGCCATGTCCGGGAGCAGTCGCGGATCGCGGGCTCCGAGGCAGGCGGTCATGTCTTGTTGGATGCGAGCGAAGATGGCGCGGGCCACGGAGGCCTCATCCAGCGCATCGCGACCGGCATCGACCATGCGAAGCTGCGAATCCATGGTGAGGTAAAGCGCGCCGAGAAGCGCAACGCCGATCGATAGGGCGAGCACCATTTCAAGCAGGGTAAAGCCGCTGCGTCGCATCAGCTTCCCCCCTTGCCTGTTGATCCGCCGCCGGTTGGACCGCCACTCGGGCCGCCGCTGGGACCGCCGCTCGGGCCGCCCCCCGGACCGTTTGTATTGCCGCCGCCGGGCCTGCCGCTCGTTCCGCCAGATGGGTTGTCCCTCCCCGAGTTGCCGCCGCCCGTCGGTCCGCCGCCCGTCGGTCCGCCGCCCGTCGGTCCGCCGCCCGTCGTACCGCCAGCACCGGCAGCGGCCGCTGCGGGATCTTGGCTTGGCTGCATGGGAGCGGAAGGAGTCGTAGCCAGCGCAGGTTGATCCAACGTGCTGCCGCGGTTGTAAGGCGAAAGGGCGTATTGGGTGAGAGTGCATTCCGCGTTTTTCACGCCGCCAATCTCGTGCTTCATCGAGATCTGCACCAGATAGAGCCCATCGACGCCGTTCTGCGAGACATCCATCTTCCAGAAGAAGTTGTCCACGTCCGAAATCGGCTGCCAATCGACGGAGCCGAACTCCTGCAAGCCGACCATCGCCTCGGCCAACTTGCTTTGGCACATGAGGCTCGCCTGCGTCTGAAGCTGCGTTTGGCTCGCGCGATTGGCGGCCGCGTTGGCCAAATTCCATAAGGCGACGACGGCGCCGATGAAGATGGCGAGCGAAATCACCACTTCGAAAAGCGTCAAACCGGCTCGGCGTCGCGGCTTCACTGCGTCCCCCTCGTGCTGACCGACGAGGTGTTCGCATCGTCGCGCGAGATGGCCCCTGTCAGGGCACGCAACCTCAACTGAGTCGGCGGCTCGCCCTGCAATCCGAAGATGATCGTCCCGTCATCGAGGGCGGACCCGTCCGGCTGAAAGACGGCGATGGTCCGCCAACCGCTGCCGGCGGCGGCCGAATCTTTGTTCTGCAACGAGGCGGCATCGGAAGCGAAAAGAACCTGCTCGGGCAGTTCTTCTTCCTGCTCGAAGCCTTTTTCCTCGGGAGCGTCGTCCGGCTCAAGCCGAAACTTGCCGGTGCCGTCCATGACCGAGAAACGATAAGGCCGACCTTCCAGCATGGCTTTGCCGCGAAGGTCGGCACAGATCGAACGCACTTGATCTTTGGCGGCCGCGACGCGGCCCGGGCGAAGCATGCTCTCGACGACGGGCATGGAAAGAGTCGCCGCGATCACGAGCAGCGACATCACAAGCACCAATTCCATCAGGGTGTAGCCGGCCCGTTTCATCGGCGTTGCATTACCTGCCTATGTTCTTGGTCCAGTTCGAGATTACGCCGAACTGCTGTGAGTCGCACCAGATGTCGGGCGTCAGTCCGTTGTTCTTCTGCCCGCTCGGGTCGTAATTGTAAGGCCGTCCCCACGGGTCCAAGAGATTTTCCTGATTCGCGATATAAGGGCCATAACCCTGGTCGTCTCGAACCATCAGGGCCTGCAAGCTGTCGGGCCAAGCGCCGGCGTGCTGCGTCTTGTAAGCGATCGAGGCTTGCGTGAGGCTCTTGATGTCGGCGCGGACTTTCGTCTTGTTCCCCTCGTCGGCCTGCCCGGCCATGTAGAAGATTCCGATGCCGGCGAGGGCGACGATGATGGCGACCACGACCATCATTTCGATGAGGGTGAAGCCGGCGCGGACATGCCGTTTCCGCAACGCTTCGTTTCGGGCTTTCATGAGGTTCTGCTCCAGCGAAACCGAGAGTGGGGTGAAAGGCATTATCCCTCGCCGCCGATTAAAGTTTCATGAAGCGCACGGCTGGCATGATCGGCACGTTCGGAGGGGGATGCACCATTGTAGGCGGCCGCCGCCGATTCTGCTATCATCCTCGCGGAGGCCAATCCCATGAGCATCGAGCTTTCTACTCATCCGTTGCAGTCCGCGGCAAAAACCGCCATCCGCGTCGTGGATCCTGAAACTCACGAAGAATATGTTGTCGTCAACGCCTCATGGTTCGATCGGCTCAAGGAAGCCTCGGAGGATATCGATTCTTTGCGGGAGACCTACCCCGCTGTCGATCGTACGTTCGCGGAAGGATGGAATGATCCAAAGATGGACGAATATGACCGATACGAAGAGTTGAGAGTCTGCATCGACGGGCTGCGATAAACAGCCGACGCGAACGCAGACGCGAACGCTGAAAGCGTTCCCCAGCAAAGCCCAGGGTTGGCGACCAACGGGAGCCAACCCTGGGTGACAGGCCATGACATCCAAATGGAACTCTGAAAGAGTTCCCCAGGACGCTTCGCGATAGGCGGAGGTTTCGGAAACACAAGACGCCATGGCGAGCTCTTTCAGAGCTCTCGGTCGTCGATGGCGTCGTAGCCCAGGGTTGGCTCCCGATGGTCGCCAACCCTGGGCTTTGCTGGAGAACGCTTTCAACGTTCGTAGTATTGGTGATCAGTGCGAAAAATCCACCCGACCTCATCGATCCTATTGCAGCGTCGCACTCATCTTGAACACGGGAATAAGCAGGGCAGCCACCACGAACAGAGTCACGCCTGCCATCACCAGAAGCATGATCGGTTCCAGCAATCGGACGAACAACTCAAGCTGCCGGCTCGTCCGTTTTTCCAGCCCGTCCGCGATGCCGAGCAGCACTTTTTCCAGGCGATTGCTCTCCTCGCCCACCGAAACCATTTCCACGATCTCAGGCGGGAAATAGGGGCAGGCGCCCAGCGGAGCGGCGAGCGAGTTGCCCGCGGTCACGTTGTCGGCAGCCGAGTTGATCGCCTCGGCCAGCACACGGTTGCCCGTGGAATCCTTGCCGATGCGAAGGGCGCTCAGGATCGGGATGCCGTTGTGCAGCAGCGTGCCGAGAATGCGGGCAAAACGGGACAGCGCGAGGTTGAGATAGATCTTCCCCGCGAGCGGAGCCCGGATGCGGAAGCGATCGAGCGCCCAACGGCCTGCATCCGTTCGCGCCCAGCCCGCAAACCCGGCAAATCCCACCGCGAGGCCGCCGAAGATGAGCCACCAGTAGTCGATCAAGAATCGGCTGAAGCCCAATAGGGCGATCGTGATGCCGGGCAGTTCTCCCTTGGCATCGAGCTTCTTGAAGATCGGTTCGAACTTGGGCACGAAGAAGATCACCAAGACGAGAACGACGAGCGTCATGGCGACCGCGAGGAAGACGGGATACGCGAGAGCGCTGACGACCTTCGCCTTCAAGTCTTCCTGATGCTGCATGAAGATGGCGATCCGTTCGAGCACGTCTTCCAGGAAGCCGCCCTCCTGCCCGGCCCGGATCATGCTGATCGTAAGCTCGTTGAACGCCTTCGGATGTTGGGCCATGGCGTCGGCCAAGCTGATGCCGTCGGCAACCTGGCGGTGGACTTCTCGGATGATCGCATTGAGCGCGGGCTGCGTGCTTTGCTTTTGCAGGATTTCCATGCAGCGCAGGAGCGGCACGCCGGCGCGGAGAAGGTCCGCGAGTTGGCCGAAGAAGGTGGCCATGACGCTGGTCTTGACCTTGCCGCCGCCCACGCTGGCCGAAAGCGTGCTTTGCGTCGCCGCCGCCTGCACGCGCAAGGGGAACAGGCCGCGCGAATCGAGGATGGCCATCGCTTCCCGTTCGCTGCCGGCGGTGAGGGTGCCTGCGGTGCGCGCCCCGGTGCCGGCCATCGCTTCGTAAGTGAAATCGGGCATATTCAGTCCGTTAGATTTCGCCCGAAAGCCGGGGCAAGCGTGCTCGTTTGCGAAGACTCAACAAGCGTTGAAAAAGCAAGTATTTCTCGTCAAGCGAATGAGTTCGTCCGCTCACCATCTCAACCAAACGATCGAACTCTTCGGTATAAGCCAACTTATCTACGGGCTTGCCGACCTTCAGGTACGCTTCGATCAGCTTCTCATCTTCGGCCGAAAGGGGCGGCAACGGGAACAATTCGCGTACGGTCATGCTGCACCTTCCGCATCAAGAACGGCAAATCGAATCGAAACGGCGCGAGCGGCTCCGTCCAAGTCTCGAAACAGCGTTCGCGCCGTGATGTTCATCGACTTAAGCTGACGCATCGCGATAGGCGCCTCGGAGCCAGGAATGATAATTCGCATCAATGCGTCACCGAGAAGTTTCTCCAACGAGGGATCGACGGCTTTGACCTTCATGAACACGCCCGCCTGATCCAAGGCACGTGGATTATACCAAAGGGCAATCCGTTCCTCGATCAGATCAACCGCTTGTTCACCCTGTTCCGAAAGCACTCCAGGCTGAAAAACCCAGATCGCCGCCTTCCGCGACCTCGCTTTCAATGCTGCTTCGAAGGCGAAGAAGCTTGCGATGTAAGGGAAAGTGGTCCAATCAAGCAAGAGCGACGGCAATCCATGGTGGCGCGCGATCAGATCCAATGCGTCGTCTTCCGGCAGACTGTTTCGCGGCGCGATGCCGACGATCTCCTGTCGAAAGGCGGTCATCAAGTTTTCGTAGTACGCGATTCGATCCGCACTGTTCGCAAATCGCCGAAATCGATCCAAAGTCGTGGTCAGCGGCCAGTCGGAACTCCCGTGTCCTCGGAACCATAAGCGATCGCTGCCGACATCCGAGTTCAGCGAAATGAGGTTTTTCGCGAAACTCGCCCAAGACTGCGTCTTCATCGTTCGCATGCCGATTCCCTTCGTTATGCGATGATGTCGCCGGCGGTCAGGCGGGCTACTTCGTCCACGGTGGTTTTGCCGTCCAGCACGCGGCGCCAGCCGTCTTGCCGCAGCGTGAGCATGCCGTTCTTGACGGCTTCCTGGCGGATCACGTTGGCGTTCACGCGTTGCGTCACGAGATCCTTGATGTGATCGTTCGTCACCATTAGTTCGAAGATGCCGGCTCGCCCGCGGAATCCCGTTCGATGGCAGGCCCGGCAGCCCGCGCCTCGCCACAAAACCTTGGGCGGGTTCCCCTCGGCTACCCCTGGGAAGTCCCTCGGCAGATCGCCGGGATGCGGTTCGTATTCCGTCTTGCACTCGGGGCAGATGTTGCGGACCAGCCGCTGGGCCATCACGCCTTCGACCGTGCTCGATACCAGGAACGGCTCGACCCCCATGTCGATGAGTCGGGTGAACGCGCTCGGAGCATCGTTCGTGTGCAGCGTGCTGAACACCAAGTGGCCCGTGAGCGACGCCTGGATGGCGCTTTCGGCCGTTTCCAAATCTCGCATTTCGCCGATGAGAATCACATCCGGGTCATGACGCAGGATGCTTCGCAGCGACGCGGCGAAGTTGAGCCCGATCTTCGCGTGCACCTGAATCTGGCTGATCCCTTCCTGCTGATATTCGACCGGATCTTCGACGGTGATGATCTTGAGCGTCTGGTCCTTGATCTCGTTGAGCGCGGAATAAAGCGTCGTGCTTTTGCCTGAGCCGGTCGGCCCGGTGACGAGCACGATGCCGTGCGGGCGGTCGATGAGCTGGCGGAAAATCTTGGCGATTTCCGGATTCATGCCGACGTTGGCGAGGTTGAACACCATGCGTTGCTTGTCGAGCAAACGCATGACGATGCCTTCGCCGTGGATCATCGGAATGATCGAAACGCGAACGTCGATCTCGCGGTTCTGCACCCGCATCTTGATGCGGCCGTCCTGCGGCAGACGCTTCTCGGCGATGTTGAGCCGGGCCATGATTTTCAGACGGCTGATGATCGCGGCCTGGAATCGAGTGATTTCCGGAGGAAGCGCCTGCGTCTGCAAAACGCCGTCGATGCGGTAGCGGATCTTGAGACTGTGTTCCTCAGGCTCGATGTGGATATCGCTCGCCCGTTCGTTGGCCGCCTCGATGAGGATTTCGTTGACGAGCTTGACGACCGAAGCTTCCTGGGCCTGTTTGGCGACTTCGCTGTCGTCGGCCTCGATGTCTTCGAGGAGTTCGATATCAGGCGTGGTCTGCCGTTGCTGAACCATGGCGTTGACGGTTTCGCCGCCGACGCCGAAATAGGTCTTGATGAGCCGATTGATTTCGCGCGGACTGGCAAGGACCGACTCGATCTGCAGGCCGGTGGCGGTCTGCATCTCGTCGACGGCGTACACGTCGAACGGATCGGCGGTCGCGACTTTCAGCGTGCCGTTGTGCCGTTCGAGCGGCATCAGCCCGCGGCGGTGCACGAGCTTCGGCGGCACGCCTTGCAACGCCTCCGGAGGCACCTGCGCCTGCGAAAGGTCCACGTACTTCATGCCGAACTGCTTCGCCAAGGATCCGAGGAGTTCCTCCTCCTTGGCGAAGCCGTTCTCCAGAAGCACCAGATGCGGAGCTTTGGCCCCGGCAGTCTTCAGCTTCTCGCGGATGGCGGACAAGTCGGATTCGCGAACGACGCCTTCGGTGACGAACTGCTGTACTAGGTTCATGCGAGGGGGCTCGGGCGCCTTGAGGCGATTAGAGAATTCTCACGTTTTTCGCAGGTTTTCCGCAACCGATCATACCACGTCCGACCCATTCAGGGCATCGAAAGTCCAGGCTGCGGCGCCGGCAAACCAAATCAGCGGGCGCGATTCCGCGGAATCGGTCTGCGTGCATGACGTCGCCGATGTCGGCGCTTTACATCCCTTCGCGTCCCGGTTATCCTTTGCCTCGCCAGTTCGTGCGAATTTTCACGAAGTCGAACCGGGTGCGGAACGCTTCGCATGCCGTGTCGTCTTCTCTCTCGACTTCGCTGCACCTGCACCCCAGGAGAAACCATTATCATGAAGCTCTTGCGACTTCCAAGCGGGGCCATGGCCCTGCTGTTCTCGATCACGGCGCCGATCTTCGCCAGCGAAGCGGATCTCGCGATCCCCGACTTGCATCAAGGCAAGTTCGAGACGCTCGGCGGCATCAGCGCGTGGAACCTGCTCTTCGGCGGGGCCGTCGTCATCTGCGGCACCCTGGGCATCAGCCTCTATCTGCGGGCGCAGATCAAGGCGCTCCCCGCGCATAAGTCGATGCTCGATGTGGCCGAGGTCATCTTCCAGACCTGCAAGACCTACCTCATCCAGCAGGGCAAATTCCTGATCATGCTGTGGGTGATGATCGCCGTCGCCATCTCGTACTACTTGCTCGGCTTCAGCGACTCGGGGCATGGACACGCCCCCGCCGTCGATGATGCGCATCCTATTTCGCCGCTCATGAAAGTGGTCTATGTGCTGCTTTTCTCGATTGTGGGCATGGCGGGCTCCTACTGGGTCGCATGGTACGGCATTCGCATCAATACCTACGCCAATGCCCGGACCGCGTTCGCGTCGCTCAAAGGCGAGCCCTGGGACGTCGTCAACATCCCTCTTCGCGCGGGCATGTCCATCGGCCTGTTCCTCATCTCGCTCGAACTCGTGATGATGGTGATCATCCTCCTGTTCGTGCCGCGGCAGATCGTCGGCGTCTGCTTCCTCGGCTTCGCCATCGGCGAATCGCTCGCCGCCTCCGCTCTCCGCATCGCGGGCGGCATTTTCACCAAGATCGCCGACATCGGCTCCGACCTCATGAAGATCGTCTTCAACGTGAAGGAAGACGATCCCCGCAACCCCGGCGTCATCGCCGACTGCACCGGCGACAACGCCGGCGACTCCGTCGGACCCACCGCCGACGGCTTCGAAACCTACGGCGTCACCGGCGTGGCTCTCATCGCGTTCATCACGCTCGCGATCCCTTCGACCCAGGCCGATCTCCAGGTGAAGCTGATCGTCTGGCTCTTCGCGATGCGATTCCTCATGGACTTCATGTCCGGCGTTTCTTACTTCACGAACCAGGCGATTTCCGAAGCGAAATACAAGGGCTTGAAGGAATTCGACTTCGAAGCCCCGCTCACTCGCCTGATCTGGATCGCGTCCATCCTCTGCATCAGCACGTCGTACTTCATGAGCTGGCTGCTCATCCGCGATCTCGCCGTTGGGCCGCCGGAAGCACGAACGGCCTATCCCGACATGTGGTGGCAGCTCGCCAGCATCATCAGCTGCGGCACGCTCGCGGCGGTGCTGATTCCGGAATTCACCAAGGTCTTCACCAGTTCGCACTCCAAGCATGTGCACGAAATCGTGACCGCTTCCCGCGAAGGGGGCGCTTCGCTCACGATCCTTTCCGGTTTGGTCGCCGGCAATTTCTCCGCCTTCTGGAAGGGCCTGCTCATCGCCGGGCTCATGGCCGTCGCATTCTTCATCAGCACGCTAGGTCTGGACAAGATCATGCAGGTCCGGCTCCACAACCCGACCTCTCCGACGATGGCGAAACTGGACCCCGAAACGCAGATCAAGATCTCGAAGGAGTTGGAAGCCAACAACTGGGACGTGGCCAAGGCGCCGACGCTGCAGGCCTTGCCCGAAGTTCAACGCAACCGCATGGAAATCGAACTGGGCGCCTCAAACCAGCTCGTCGGCGTCGGCTCGATCTTCGCGTTCGGCCTCGTCGCCTTCGGCTTCCTTTGCATGGGCCCCGTCAACATCGCCGTAGACAGCTACGGCCCCGTGACCGACAACGCTCAGTCCGTTTTCGAGTTGGCCCAGACGGAGTACCTTCCGGGCATCAAAGAGGAGATTCAGCGAGACTTCGGATTCGTCCCCGATTTCGAGCGAGGTAAGCATTACCTCGAAGCCAACGACTCGGCCGGCAACACGTTCAAGGCCACCGCGAAGCCGGTGCTTATCGGCACCGCGGTCGTCGGCGCCACCACGATGATCTTCTCGATCATCCTGCTCCTCGGCAAAGCCGGCATGCTGCATCTGAGCCTCACCGACGCTCCGGTGCTCCTCGGCTTCATGTGCGGCGGGGCGGTCGTGTTCTGGTTCTCGGGCGCGTCGATGCAGGCCGTGACCACCGGCGCTTACCGGGCGGTCGAGTACATCAAGCAGAACATGGACCTCTCGAAGAAAGAGGCCGACATCGAGGACTCGAAGACGGTCGTCCGCATCTGCACCGAGTACGCTCAGGCGGGCATGTGGAACATCTTCATCGTCCTGATGACCATCACGCTTGCCTTCGCGTTTTTCGATCCAAATTTCTTCGTCGCCTACCTGATTTCGATCGCCGTCTTCGGCTTGTTCCAGGCCATCTACATGGCGAACGCCGGCGGAGCTTGGGACAACGCCAAGAAGTACGTCGAAGTGGACTTGAAGGAAAAGGGAACCGCGCTGCATGCGGCCACCGTGGTCGGCGACACCGTGGGCGATCCGTTCAAGGACACGACCTCGGTGGCGTTGAACCCGATCATCAAGTTCTCGACGCTGTTCGGGCTGCTCGCGGTGGAAATCGCCGTCGCGATCAAGCAAGCGGCGACCGAAAGCAAGGGGAACGACTTCACCCCTTACGTCGGCGCCGGCTTCTTGGTCGTCGCGTTGATCTTCGTCTGGCGTTCCTTCTACGCGATGCGAATCCCGCAGAAACCCGGAACGCCAAAGGCACATTAGCCCGCCACGACGTAGGGTGTGTCGCGCGCAGCGAGACGCACCGCCGCAGGTTCCCGGCAGACGCAGCATCCGACGCAAGAAGGATGTACGACTGTCGGGAACCTTTTCGCTTGGATAAGGATTCGGCCATGACGATCAGCGTCGTCCTCGACACGAATGTCTTCGTCTCTGCGTAAAGGTCTCGACGCGGTGCGTCGTTTCGCATCCTTGAATTGATTGGAACCAATCGTTTCGAGTTGGAACTATCGCTTCCGCTCGCGTTGGAATACGAGGCAGTTGGTCGCAGAATCCTTCATCAAACGACTCTGACGGAATCGGCGTTCGATGCCATTCTCGACTATGTATGCCACGTCGCTCGTTGTCGCGAAATATTCTTCAACTGGCGACCATGCCTCATAGACCCTAGCGTCGACATGGTGCTGGAACTTGCAGTCGCGGCCGGAGGCGCCAACATCGCAACATACAATGCGTCGGATGATCGCGGTGCGGAGCAATTCGGCATCCGTGTGCTGCGTCCGCGAGAGTTGTTGGCGGAACTGGGAGAGTGGAGAGTGAAATATGAACACTGTTTCCGTCGAAGTCCCAGCATCGCTTCATGGCGCCGTCAGCGAACTGGCTCGAGCTTCCGGCGTCAGCGTCAATCAAATCGTCGCTTCGGCGATTGCCGAGAAAGTTTCAGCGCTCGCCGGGAATGACTGGTTTGCCGCGCGTGCCGCACATGGAAATCGTTCCGCATATGATGAAGCGTTAGCGAAAATCGCGGATGTCGAACCTGAAGAAGACGATCGTCGTTGATGCCGCTTGGTGCATTGCAAACACGAAGCGCACAGAATCGCACATCTTGGGTCTATCGTAACGTCCGACTCAAGAAACCACAAAGTCAGCAGACCGAAAACCACCGACTTTGCGGCGCCCAGTCATACAGAGTATGATGGCTGACTGGAGCAGTGCGCGCGGCCCGCATGTTCGACCGAATCTCGCCGTCACCAAACCCTGTCATGACGGTAGCGGAAGGGATGGAGGGGCGCGCAGGGGTAGCGGGATCGCTTGAGTGCGATTTTTCGGGGAGTCGGGAGCCTGGGTCGTCGGGACAACGGACCGTTCTCTGAGGGCGGGCGAAGTCACCTTCGTCGCCAACGTGGTACATGAGAGGGAGGTCCCCAACTTGTCGCATCAGGCGTGGTGAGCCCGCAGAGCGCCACGGTTTGCTCAGGCCTCATCACCAGTTTCGCCTAGCGATGTTTGCGGCCATACGGTGCAAAAAAGGCGATGCGAGGTCCGTCGTCCGAGTCGGCTAGCGTGAGGCTCCTCCCTCTCTAACGTCGGATTCTACACTCGCGACCGAGGCGGGGGTGCATTCCCGTTCCTGCGCGAGGGGAGAGCGGTTAAACTCGGTCCGAGAGCAGCTGGCGGGCAGCTGGTCGGT
>JAIEPT010000034.1 GCA_019748295.1 Gemmataceae bacterium
TGTAGGACTGGCTTTCCGTTCACCGCAAGAGCGGAAAACGATTTTTCTCTGAACCAGCCGACATACCACGGTGTTTTGCCCGTTGGCCCGCCGTCACCCGCTTCGCGAGAGAGTAGAAGGGGAGAGAGTGGAGAGTAGAGCGGAATAGGCGTTGACGTCTGCGCGATTGGCGAGCGTCGAAGCGTTAGCTCGACGTGCCTTGGCCGCATCCGCGACGATATCCAAGACACGTTGGGCTTAACGCTTCGACGCTCGCCTCGGAGCGGCACGTGTGGCACGCCCCGGAACGTAGTGAAGGGCGTGGAAACGGTGCGGACGCAGCATCCAACTTGCAATAAGCCTTCGGCGGGTTTTCCACGCCCTTCACTACGTTCAGGGCGTGCCACACGGACACGCAGTTTCTTGCTGGTCCATAGGTATTGAACCGACGAAGAGCACGGAGGTCAGGCGTCAGCACCGCTTGCTCCCCTCATCCCCAGGCCCTTTCCCCAAAGGGAGAGGGGAGCCAGAGGGTGGCTTGCAAGCTGTCGGCGTCTCGTGGATGATGGGCGGCAACCTCACTTGTATGGAGATTGCCGATGGCTCGCTGGTTCCTTGCGTCCCTCGTTTTGCTTTTCGCGGCGAATGCGTCCGTATTCAGCCAGGAGAAAAAGCTCCCGCTTCTGTTCGAGGACGATTTCGAGAAAGGCGCGGAACGTTGGCAGCCGGGGGATGAGAAGGCATGGCGGGTTGCCGACGTCAACGGCAACAAGGTCTTCGAGCAGTTTCAGGCGAGCAAGGTCAAGACGCCGCATCGCAGCCCGTTCAACTACGCTCTCGCGAAAGACGTGATCGTTGGCGACTTCATCCTGGAAGCGAAGCTCAAGAGCACCAAGGCGGATTACGGGCATCGCGACATGTGCCTGTTCTTCGGCTGGCAGGACTCGGCCCATCATTACTACGTACACATCGCCAAGGCCATGGACGACCGTGCCCACCAGATTTTCATCGTCAATGCCAAGGACCGCGTGAAGGTTTCGACGAAGACGACCAAGGGAGTCGAATGGGGCGACGGCTGGCACAAGGTGAAGCTGGTGCGAACCGTGAGCGACGGTGCGATTGCCGTCTACTTCGACGACATGGAAACGCCGATCATGACGGCGACCGATCGCAACCTGACGTGGGGCCAAGTCGGCATCGGCACCTTCGACGACACCGGCATGTTCGACGACTTCAAGCTGTATGGAGTGCGTGCGGAGAAGAAGTAACGCGTTGAGGCAGAGCCTGAGCGACAGCGAGGGTTTCGCACTGCTCCCTCTCCCTCCGGGAGAGGGCTGAGGGTGAGGGAAGTACCGTCATCCCATCTGCGGCCCCATAGCATGTGCACGGATTGATATTGCGGCGTGGGCGTGACGGTTCGCCCTCACCCCCGGCCCCTCTCCCGGAGGGAGAGGGGAGAAGCACTTATCGGCCAGGCCGCAGGTTCGACAGGCGGTCGTTGAGATTGCGGGCGGGGGGAGTTGGCGGCTGCGTGCCGGGGCGGGCGGCGACGCTGGGCGGGCGGTTGCCGTTGAGTTCCTCGCGGAGCTTTTGCACGCTGGCGAGCGATTCGCGGACGCCGGTATCGCGCTGCATGCGTTCCGTTTCGAGCTTGATCTCGTCCCGCATGCGGTCAAGGCGTTGCCGTTCGCGAGCCATCTCGGCCCGCTCGCGCGACATCTGCATTTCCATCTCGCGAATCGTTTCGTCCATCTCTTCGTTGCGAAGGCGAAGGCTCTCGGATTCTTCGCTCATTTTCGTCCGGTCTTTTTCGAGTTGCTGTCGGAATCGGTTCAGTTCGGCTTCGTAGCTGGCCAGGTCGTTCTCGTCTTTCGGGCCCGCCGCGAGTTGCATCTGAGCGATTTCCTGTTCGCGTTCCCGCAGCATTTCGCGAAGCGTGTCGTTTTCCTTCGCAAGCTGATTCACGTCGTCTACCGAAGCGTGGCCATTGAGCGAGGAGGCTCCGCCGCTTCGATTGTGCATGACTTCTTCGACCAGCTTGTCTTTTTCGGCGAGCAGCTTCCGCAGGAGTTCGTTCTCGCTGCGAAGCTCGTCGTCGCTCCCCGCGGCTACTTGCGGGGGCGTGCTTTTCAGTTCGTTGATGATGTGATGCAGCAACTCGTTTTCGCTTTCGAGGTGCGAGACCTTTTTCTCCAAGTCGGCGTCGGCGGCGGGAACTTGAGCGTGCTGAGCCGCGACGACTTGCTGCTCCAGTTCGATGGCGATGACACGTAGCCGGTCGTTTTCGGCGATCGTCTGCTCGAGACGAGCCTGAACGTCGTCGTTCGTCGCGGCCTGGCGTAGACGACGCTCCAAGTCGTTGACCATTCGCGTCAGTCGGTCGTTTTCCTTGACGACGGCCGGATCGACACGCGGTTCCGCCAGCTTGGCCTCGGCGGCCGCGAGCGATTGCTTGAGCTGCTTGACTTCCGCTTCGAGGGCTGACGTGTCCCCCTTCTGAGTTTTGCGGACTTCTTGCTGCATTTTCTTGAGGTCGCCGATCATCTTGGCGATTTGTTCCCGCTGCGTGCGGACGGCTTCCTCCGCCTTGGCGATCGTTTGCTTCTGACGATCGAGATGCGCCTTGGCGTCGGCAATTTCCGCATCGAAAAGTTGACGCTCTTGAGAGAAGGTTTCCCGTTCCAGTTCGAAGGCGGCCTTGGCGTCGTCCAACTGCAGCATCTGCGATTGGTCGAGCGGAACTTCGCCGACCATCGTCTGCGAAGTTTTCCGATGGCGTTGCTCCAGCTGGTCTTCCTGCTCCTTCACGCGTTGCTGGAACGCATCCCATTGGCCCTTGATTTTGTCGTCGGCTTGCCGCAGGCGTTCTTCGATGTCTCGTTCGACCTGCTGGATGCGTTTGCGAAGCGATTCCTTTTCCTTTTCGACGTTGTCGCGTTCCTCGATCAGCTCGAGTTCGGCTTCCTCCATCTCGCGCATGCGGTCTTCCTGCTTCTTCACTTTGCCAAGCAGGCCATGATGCGAATCGGAGGTCTTTCCCTTGTTCGACAGGCTAAGCGCGATCTGCAGACGCTGCCTCATCTTCAGCGCCCGGTTCGCGAATTTCTGACGGCTGCGGCGGAGCTTGTCCACGACGACCGGCGAGATGGCGTTGTTGTTCGTTTCGTAGTCGGCCGGCACGCGCATCTCGAAGGAGAAGGGGCCGATGTTGAGCACATCCCCATTGTTCAGTACGGCATTCTTGATCGCATTGCCGTTGACTCGCGTACCGGTGCGGCTGCCGCAATCGCGGACACGGAAGCCGTCGGAAGAGCGGTAGATGACGCAATGGAGGGCGGAGACTTCGTTGGCGTCGAGACAGAAATCGCTGCCGCGAGCCCGGCCCAGCGTGACGACTTCGCGGTCGAGCGGACGGGACTTGCGATCCGTGCCGCCGAAGAGCGGAATCAGCGAAGGGGACGCCAAATGGGTGCTGCCGTGTCTGGAACTCATGGCCGGAGCTCTCGTGTCCAGGGTGTAGGCCGAGGGCGGGATCGAGGGGGTCGAACCTCCGCCGCGGCGCAAGAGGGGCGGCCGCAAACCTGGACAGGTGCATTCAAACCATAGCTCACGAAAATCGGTGCAACCGGAAAATGCTTTTGCCGGACGATGATGCGGGCGGCGATGGGGGGAGCAAGGCAGGATCATGGAGAGCAGGATAATAAAGAGGAGGATGAGAAGCGGGAGGGAAGGCAGGGCGGAATCCGGTTCTTTTTGTTCACTTATGCTTCATTATCCTGCTTCTCATTATCCTGCCCTTCTTGTTTCCTGCGAGCCAAGCGCTTCAGCCGAGGTCCTGGCATCTTGCGGCCGCGCAGGGCCCTTCTATAATCGACCTTGAAGGCGTTCCGAAGCGCCCGATCCCCCCACTGATCCAGCGAGCACGCCATGCGCGAATGGTTTCGCAACGTCCGGGTTGCCGTGCAAACCGTGGCCCAGGGCATGGGAATTACCCTCTGGTATTTCCTCCAAACGTATAAACGCAAAGCCTTTACGCAGCACTTCGAGTATCCCGAGCTGCCCGTCCCCGTGAAACCGCGTTACCGCGGGTTCCACAAGTTCGATCTCACGACCTGCATCGGCTGCGACAAGTGCGCCCGCGCCTGCCCCGTCGATTGCATCTACATCGACAAGGAAAAGGCGGCGCCTCCGCTCAAGGGATTCAAGGTTGTCGGCTTTAAAATCGATTATTCGAAATGCATGTTCTGTGCGTTGTGCGTGGACCCTTGCCCTGTCGATTGCATCTTCATGGGGTCCACCCACGATCAGAGCACGTTCAGCCGCGATGGCTGCCTGGTGGACTTCGCGAAACTGCCGCTCGAAATCGCCTGGGGGCAATCGTCGCTGAACCCAACCGCAATCGCGGCTTCCAAGTTGCAGACGCTTCCCGTGTGGGAAAAGAAGCCCGAACCGCCCGCACCACCGAAGGCGCCGTCGGCTGTCCCGTCGTCTCCGTCCCCTGTTCCTCCCGCCCCTGCTCCAAGCACGCCGACCACGTCGGCAACCTGATCGGCTGGTGATCCATGGCCCGCAAGCAACCCAAGCTGTTCACGATCCAGGAAGCGAACGCCATGCTTCCTTTGATCCGCAGCATCCTCCGCGACATTACGGATTTGGCCAAGCGACTTCGTGAGCAGCATGAAGTCCTCGTCCAGCTGCAGTCCGGCGGCGTGCTCGACGCCATGCACCAAGAAGAAGTCGATCGCCTCATCGAGATGATGGATCGCGGCCAAGAACAGATGAAGGAATACGAGGACGAGATCCGCAAGCTGGGCGTGGAGATCAAGGATTACTTCACCGGCCTGTGCGATTTCCCTTCGATGATGAATGGCCGAATCGTGTACCTTTGCTGGCGGTTGGGCGAAAAGGACATCGCCCACTGGCACGAACTGGATGCCGGCTTCGCAGGCCGGCAGAAGCTGCGACCCGAAACCGCGAACGCGTGAGGCTCTGGCCTCGGAGATTCGTTCATGGCTGACCTGGTGTTTTACCTGCTCGTCTTCCTGGCGGTGGGCTCGTTCTTCCTCTTCGTTCACATGTTGATTGGGAAGACGATCCGCCCCTCGATCCCCGAAGACGACAAGCTCACGATCTACGAATGCGGCGAGCCGACCGTCGGCAGCGCGTGGATTCAGTTCGACCTTCGCTACTATGTAGTAGCCCTGCTGTTCGTGGTGTTCGACGTCGAAGTGGCTTTCTTCTTCCCGTGGGCAGTGGTCTTCGGTACCGCCAATCGCGTCGAGGAGAAGCCCGTTGCGGAACAGACGGCGCTGATCGCCCAGCTTCAGCCGACCAAGGCGTTTCCCGCCGTCGACCCGGCCGACAACGGAACGCTGGATGCAACCGCGGCCAAGTCGTGGGCGTGGATTGCGTTTCTCGACATTCTGGTGTTCTTCGGCGTCCTGATGGTCGGTTTCGCCTACTTGTGGAAACGCGGGGACATCGATTGGGTGCGAGCTGCCCCCACCGCAGCGGCGGCCGGACCCGCCGAGTTGCCGTTTCGCACGGAAAAAATTGCGGTGTGAGTTCAAGCCCCAGGGTAAGCGCAGCGCACCCTGGGGATGCAGACGGAAGGCGTGAACTTCGCCGCCTGCGATCCGTTTACCGTGGGCTTGAAAGGATACTCTGATGGGATTCTTCGAAGGGATCGGCGGCGACGAGAACGTGCTGACGACTACGCTGGAACAGGCGATTGCCTGGGCCCGCGAATCGAGCATGTGGCCCATGACGTTCGGCCTCGCTTGCTGTGCCATCGAAATGATGGCCGCGGGCGCTTCACGCTACGACATGGACCGCTTCGGCGCGGGCGCCTTTCGAGCCACGCCGCGGCAGGCGGACCTGATGATCGTGGCCGGCACCGTCAACTACAAGATGGCGAGCCGCGTGCGACGCCTCTACAACCAGATGCCCGACCCGAAGTTCGTCATCGCCATGGGCGCCTGCACCTGCGGCGGCGGGCCTTATTACAAGTACGGCTACAACGTCGTCAAAGGCGTCGATCTGGTCGTGCCGGTGGATGTGTATGTCCCCGGTTGCCCGCCGCGTCCCGAAGCGTTGCTCGAAGGCCTGATGCGGATTCAGGACAAGGTTCGCGGCATGCGATACCTGACGAAGAATCAGCCCGTCGATGTGCCGATTCCCGCCCGCACCGGCTACGTGCAACTGCCGCCGGAGCTGTTCGACGAGGACCCGACGAAGGCGGTCGAGAAGCAGATCCAGTTCGCGAAGCGCACCAAGGAAAAAGCCGCCCCGGCGAAGGCGTAAACGATGGCCAGTGCCGCCACGCAACTTCTGACTGCCGAAGAGTTCTACGAGTTCGTGTTCCGTCGCGAAAACGAGGCGCGAAGTTTCGAACTTGTGGCGGGAGAAATCATTGAGATGTCCCGCCCTGGCCATGTGCATTCCGCGATTTGCGCAAACGTCTCCTTCGTGCTGGGGCTATTCGTTCGTCAGCGGCGGGCCGGACATGTCTGCTCGAACGATATGGGCATTGTCCTCGAGCGCGACCCGGACACGGTTCGCGGCCCGGATGTCGCGTTGTACCTCGACCAGCGCAAGCTGGATGATTTGCCGCTGAAATTTACGGAGCATTTGCCGCAGTTGGTAGTTGAAGTTCTGTCGCCAAGCGATCGCCTGTCGCAGGCGATTCGGAAGATCAACAGCTATCTGGATGCTGGAATCGGCCTGGCGTGGCTCATTGATCCGGAAGACCGTAGCGTGACGCTCTGGCGTCGCGACAAAGCGCCTGTGGTGTTGACGGCCAGCCAAGAGATCGAAGGATTGCCTGAACTACCCGGTTTTCGCTGCAACGTTTCCGACTTCTTCTTCCCTGGGAACTGATCGCACGGCTCGCATGGCTATCGCATCTACTCAACTCCTGACCGCCGAAGAGTTCTACGCGTTCGTGCATCGCGCGGAGAATGAAGGGCGTCACTTCGAGTTAGAGGAAGGAGTCATTTTCGAAATGCCGCCGCCTGGTTGGAGGCACGGCGAGACCTGCGCGAATATCGTCGGCCTTCTTTTCCTGTATTGCCGTACCACCAAGCGTGGACACGTACTCTCGAACGACACCGGCATCATTCTTGGAAGATCGCCGGACACCGTTCGCGGCCCCGACGTCGCCTACTTCAGCGAATCCATCAGACGCGAAGATATACCCGAGCAATACAGCGAGCGCATTCCTACGTTGGTCGTTGAAGTGATCTCGCCAAGCGATTCGGTGGCCGAGACCACGCTGAAGCTCGACAGTTTCCTGAATCGCGGCGCCGCTTTGGTTTGGCTTGTCGATCCCGAAGACCGCACCGTGACTTACTGGCGAAAAGGCAAGCGTCCCGTCGTGGCGAAGGATGGAGACGAAATCTCGGGCCTCCCCGAGATGCAAGCTTTCCGCTGTTCGGTTCGAGACATCTTTGACGCACCGGGCGACTAAGTCCGCACTGCTGGAGTTCGCATGACCTCTGCTGAAATCATTGCCGTGCTCGAAGGCCAGTTCGGCGCCAAGATCAAGGCGAAGAACCTCGAAGCAATCGATCCGTTCGTCACCATCGAATCGGCCGATCTGCCGGCTGTGTGCCGCTTCCTGCGGGACGACGCTCGGCTCAAGTTCGACATCTTGAGCTGCATCTCCGGCGTGGATTACCTGGAACCGGATCCCAAGAAGGTGGCCAAGGCGGGATTCGAGCCGCATACGGAAGTCGTCTACCACATGCAGAGCTTCGCCCATCGGCATCGCTTTGTCGTGAAGCTCAACCTGCCCCGCTGGAAAGGCGACAAACCGGGCGAGTTGCCGGAGGTGCCCACCGTCTCGAACCTTTGGCCCGCCGCCGACTGGCATGAACGCGAGGTCTACGACCTCAGCGGCATCTGGTTCACGGGCCATCCCGACCTTCGCCGCATCCTTCTCGCGGAAGACTGGACGGGCCATCCGCTCCGCAAGGATTACGAATTCCCGCTCGAATACCACGGCATCCGCGGCCGCTAAGAGGATTCGCCATGACGCCGAAAGAGAGACTCCAAGCCCTTGTCGACGAACTGCCTGATAACGCGTCGACAGCTCTTGTGGCACGCGAGACGTTGGAGCTTGCGAAGCTCATGCGGTCGCTCGACGACGTCGAGAACGGCCGCCTCATCGACCACGAAGACGTCGCGGCAGAATTCGAAGCGATGTTCCAGCGCGCCGCAGAATCGTCGGATCGAGTCGAAGCTCTGCTGAATCGCCACGGCAATCGGGCCATCGATGTGCCCCTTGTTCAGCTCGTTTCCGAACTCCTCCAATCGGCGCCTTCGAATCTCGCCGCCGAACAGTTGATTCAGGAGATCGAGTGGCTGGATCGACGCGGCAAGCCCGTCGACGAAGCGGCGATATGCAAGGAACTTGGAATGACGCACGACGAACTATTCGGCGAGGACGCCGATGACGACGGGCCCGTCCAATCTCCGGTGGTCCCGACAGGCCAAATGGGACTTCCACGAGTTGATCGCCCGCATTGAATCGACCATGCCGAGGGCTGCGGAACGGCTAGGCAGGCGAATCCTAAAAGCGGTTTCCCTGCTCGAATTGTTTCCGGAGCGAGGCTGGCAGGTAAGAGAGGAACGCTACGCCGGATTTCGGGAGATCGTCGTCAAGCGATTCCGAATCCTCTACCGAATCGACGGCCATGGGGTGCTGATCGAACGCATCATTCATGGCTCGCGAAACTTGGGCGACATTTTTTCGAAGGACGAGTGAACTTTCATGGCCACTGCCACGACGCCTCGCGACGATCAGCGCATCATCGAGTTCGACGTCCGCACGGACGAAATGCTCGTCAACATGGGCCCGCAGCATCCCAGCACCCACGGCGTCCTTCGCCTGGTGCTGCGGACCGATGGCGAAATCATTTCCGAAGTAACGCCCCACCTCGGCTACCTGCACCGCTGCGCCGAGAAGATCGGCGAAAACGTCACGCCCATCCAGTACATCCCGTACACGGACCGGATGGACTACCTCGCCGCGATGAACATGAACCTCGGCTACTCGCTCGCCATCGAGAAGCTGTGCGGCATGAAGATTCCCGAGAAGGCGAACGTCATCCGCGTCGTCATCTGCGAATTGAACCGCATCGCCAGCCACCTCGTCGGCATGGGCGCCTACGGGCTCGACCTCGGCACGTTCAGCCCATTCCTCTATGCCTTCCGCGAACGGGAAATGATCCTCGATCTCTTCGAGGAAGTGTGCGGCGCCCGGCTTACCTACAGCTACCTCACCATCGGCGGCGCCCACGACGATCTGCCGGAGGGATGGTCCGAGCGGTGCCAGAAGTTTCTCGATTACCTCAAGCAGCGAATCGAGGAATACCACACGCTGCTCACGCGCAACGCCATCTTCATCCAGCGCACCGCCGGCATCGGCATCCTGACCCGGGAACAGGCGATCGCCTACGGCTGTTCCGGCCCCATGCTCCGCGGTTCGCTTCGCAAGGACCTCGGCGATCCCGATTGGGACCTCCGCAAGACCGAGCCCTATAGCGGCTATGAGCAGTACGATTTCAAAGCGATCGTGCCCCCGTTCGACGTCGCCCCGCCGGAAGCGGTTGTCGGCGATTGCTGGCATCGCTTCTACGTTCGCATGCTCGAGGTGCTCGAAAGCATCAAGATCATCGAACAGGGTCTGAAAAAATACGCTCCGCTCAAGGCGGAAGGGGATGCGCTGACGGCCGAATTCGAGGCAAAGAAGCCGACGCTCGCGGCGCCCGAGCAGAAAAAGGAACTCGAAAAGGCGAACGCCGCGTTCGCCGCCCGGCTCGGCCATCGCATCGAACTGCCGAAGCACCTGCCCCCCGGTGAGACCTATGTCGAAACCGAATGCCCGCGCGGCCAAATGGGTTTCTACGTCGTCGGCAATCCCGCGAAGAGCCTCGTCCCTCTGCGCGTCCGCGCCCGTTCGTCCAGCTTCTCGAACTTGAGCACGACCAATCTCCTCTGCGCCGGATGTCTCATTGCGGACGTTCCTGCGATTGTGGGCAGCATCGACATCGTGATGGGTGAGATAGATAGGTGAGGCGACTTTCCATGAGGAAACCCAAGCTCTCTTGCCGCCGAATCGGCTTCGTTTTTGCGGGTTCCATTGGTGATCTATTCGGTCAAGGATGTGCCCATGAGATTTCCCGAGAACAAAATCAAGGAAGCAATTCTTCATCCCGAGTATGAGGTCCGGGAATTCGCGGTTCGATACTTTGCCGATGCGTCGTCGTCGGATGAGTCCCTTGTGCCGTTGGTCATTCAGGCTGTGGAGCAGTATGGCCGCGCGGGCGCGAACGCTCGCTTGATTGGGGCGGCAGCGGGGCTGCGCCAGACCGAGGACACCGTTTCTTGGCTCCTGAAGGAATTGAACGCAAAGGGCCTGCTTTCCGAACATTACGCGTTTTACCTGTCGCGTGTGTTCGCCGAAACGGACCCTGTGCTGCTGGCGCCGCGAAGGCTAGAAGTGTTGGCGGCACGTCATCTCTTGGACTTTGGTCGCCAAGAAATTGCTGACCGCATCGACATGCTTGCATGGGACGCGGAGACCTGCTGGGCAAGGCTGGATGCTTGGGCGGGAGAAAGCGAAGATGCTGACTGCCTGAACGATGTCAATCTCCCTTTCAGCCGTTCCGCGGCAGACGCATGGGCCCGTGCCTGCCGCGGCAACGGGGGGGCGATCCTGGAACGTTTGGAGGAAAGCGATGAGAATGATCCTCGCTTCGACCTCCTCGGGCCGATGATCGTGCGGGCGGCCGGCGAGTCGCGGCTGGAATCCGCGATTCCCAGGATCATTTCGAATTTGGCTGCGGATCTCAGCGACCTCATGAACGAAGAGTGTGCGACGGCTCTTGTTCGCATTGGCACGCCTGCGGTGTTCGACGCCATCGCGAAGGCATGGCCGACCGCTCCGGATCATTTCGGCATCTACTGCACATCCCCGTTGCGATCGGTGCGTTCGGACGTCGCGGCACGAACCGCTCTCGAGTTGCTGAAAACCGAGGAGGACCACGAATTGCGGGCGGGCTTGATCGACGCCGTCCTTGGGCAATTCGAAACCAAGGGAATCGCCCTCGCGCGGGACCACCTCTTGCTGGACCGCAATGTCATCATCGACAACGACGTGCATGAAAGCCTGATGGCGATCTGCAAGATTACGGGCGAACGATTTCCGGAGTACGATGCCTGGGCTGCCCAGGCGGAAGCCGACAAGGAAGAAAGTCGTCGCAAGATGGAAGAACTCGGCGACGATCCGGAAGCTTTTCTCCAATTCGCCGCGGAACGTTTAGACTGTGGATGGCCTGGAGAAGCGGATGAGGAACCAGAGGATTTCGAACCGCCTAGCCCTCCCGTTCGCGCCCCCTTTGTTCTGGAGGGCCCCCGAACCGGACGTAATGAACCCTGCCCTTGCGGAAGCGGCAAGAAGTTCAAGAACTGCTGCCTCAAGAAGTCGCGGACGTAGGCAGATTTTAGCCTGGACAACGCACTAGTCGGGGTACGCTCGAGATGGATCGCGCGGCGGCGCTGGAACCCTTTCAGTGTTCGACTGCGTGGGTTTTGCCCTACCCAGGGTAGGCTCCCTGCGGTCGCCAACCCTGGGCTGTTGGCTGCAACGCCGTTGGCGTAAAGACGGACATCGCGTCGTTGCACGCGGTCCGATACGCTGTTGCCGATTGATAAACGCCGACCATGGATCGGCGCTTTCGTCTCGAGATCCGTCTTTACGCCAACGGCGTTGCAGCCAACAGCCCAGGGTTGGCGACCGCAGGGAGCCTATCCTGGGTATCTCCGCCGCCAGACCGTCGAACCCTGAAAGGGTTCCATCCGCAACGCTCCGGAGGTTGCCGAATGCCGCGATCCCTCGCCAATGCCTTTTAAGCCTACGGCATCGATGAACTAGTGAAAATGTTGTCGTTGCGAAAGCCGTCTGCCGCCTCTTTACGCCGCTTCCTTGATGCCCAGTCGAAACGGTCCTTCACCTACGACGCGGTTGCCGTCGGCTGTCGATTCATGAAATCGCCCCCCCACATGCGTCCGGACTCGCCTTTCGATCCGCCATCTTCGTCTTCTCTTCGATCTCCGAACGATTGTATTGCGGCGATCTGGGGAATGCTCTACACTGGACGCCGGTCATGTCTCTTTCCGGAGTTTCGCATGCGACGATCCATGGTCCCGCTACGCTTCCTGGCGCTGGCTTTCGTCCTCGGATGGTCCCTCTCCCACTCGTCCGTCTTCGGCCAAACCGAAGCCGGCAAAGAAGCATCCAAATCGACCGCCACGGCGGAGAAAGTCCGCAAAACGCTCGACCAGGTGCTGCTGCTCGATTACGAAGGGCAATCGCTTGAAGAAGCGCTGCGGCACCTCAAGGAAAAGACGCAGATCCACTTCATGGTGGACCATTTCGCCTTGCAAAACATGGGCATCCCCATCGGCGAAGTCCCCATGCAAGTGTCCCTCAAAGGGAACGGCATCAAGGTTCGCCAGTCCTTGCAGCGCATGCTCAACCCCTACGGCCTGACCTACGTCATCCTCGACGACGGCGTCCTGGTCACCACGGAAGATTTCGGCATCCAGCGCCAGATGCGGCAACGCACGGTGGTCGACGTCAAAGACGCGCCGCTGCACAAGGCCCTTCGCGATCTTGCCAAACAGACGGGCGTCAACCTTGTCATCGATCCACGCGTGATGAAGCAGGCTCAGGCCAATGTGACGCTCGAAGTTGAGGACGCCACGATCGAAACAGCGATGCGACTCCTGGCCGAACTGGGCGACCTGAAGGCGGTTCGCATGGGGAATGTCCTGTTCGTCACCAATGACGCACGAGCTGAGAAGATTCGCCGAGAAGAGAACCCGCAACAGAATTTGCCGGGCGTCGCGGTTCAGGAACTGATGCGAAACGCCGCCGGCGGAATGGGCGGAGCCGCCATCGGCGGTTTCGGCGGCGCGGGCGTTGCACCCGCAGCCCCGCCAGCCATTGCACCGGCGCCTCCCGAGAAGGAACTTCCCCCGCCAATGGTTGACCCCGCACCCCGCTAACTATCCGCAGATGTAGGGTGTGTCGACCGCTAGCGAGACGCACCGGGACGGGCACCATCTTCTCCTAGCCTCCAACGTGCAACGCATTGCACATTGGATGCGTGGTTTCCCGGGAACATGCGGCGGTGCGTCTCGCTGCGCTCGACACACCCTGCGTCCTACGAGCCCAAACCTGGTACAATTGACGTTTGTACCGCAATCCTGGCTCGCAACTGAACGCATCTCCCCATGGCCGAAGAAACTCGAGAACGAAGAGTCAAGCCAGGGACGCGATTTGGTCGTTTCGAGGTGATCGAGCACCTCGCCAGCGGCGGCATGGGGTCGGTCTTTCGGGCCCGCGACCTTGAATCCAAGGATATCGTGGCGCTCAAAGTCCTCTCCCGCACCATGGCCGGCAATCCCGACATGGTGGAACGCTTTCGCCGCGAAGCCAAAGCTGCCGACAAGCTGCATCATGAGAACGTCGTCGAGTTGCTCGATTTCGGCGAAGCGGGGGGCACCTTCTACCTCGCGATGGAGTTCGTGGACGGCACCGACCTCCATAGCTTCATCCATGATCACCCCGAAGATCGCGTCTCGCTCCCGGTTGCACTTCGCATCCTCACCCAGGCGGCCAAAGCCTTGGATGCGGCCCATCGCCTTGGCATTGTTCATCGAGACGTGAAGCCGGCCAACTTCCTCATCTCCGGCGACGGCGAATCCGTGCAGGTGAAGCTCGCTGATTTCGGTTTGGCCCGCGAGGTGGACGACGAGGAATTTCGCATCACCAAGGCGGGAAAAACGCTTGGCACCGTCGATTACATGTCGCCGGAACAGGCCCGCGATTCGGGCAATGCCGACATTCGCAGCGATCTTTATTCGCTTGGCTGCACCTTCTTCCACATGCTTGCCGGGCGTGCGCCCTTCAACACGGGAACGCTGCCGGAGCGTATTCTGCAGCATTTGCAATCGCCGCCGCCGAACATTCGCCACATCAACGCCGCCGTGCCGGATCGCATCGCGCACATTCTGGAGATGATGCTCGAGAAGAAACCTGCCGACCGCTATCAGACGCCGTGGGACTTGCTGCTCGATCTTGAACCGCTGGATCGGCTCCGCGCATACCTGAAGCAGCATCCGGAGATCGCAAACCAAAATCCGCCTCTGCGAGCCGGGCGTCATGCGGGCGAGTGGAGCGATGCCGGCGAAGGGGTTCTGCCCGACGAGATCGGCATGGCGGGGGACGACATCCCGCCGCTGAAGCCGATGGAATACGACTCTCCTCGGGCCGAGCGTCCCGTCGCGGCGCCGCCCAAACCGCAGATCAAGACGAAACCCGATACGACCCGCGTGGGCAAGCCGAACGAAACCGACCTCGACGCGCCAGCGATCAAGAAGAAAAAACCGGAGAGCGATCCCGAAGTCCGCACCAAGCCGCGTAAGCGCCGCCGCAACGACGATGAGACGATCCCCACGTCGCTCTGGGTGATCCTGTGGGTAATCGGCTTGGGCATCCTTGCGATGATCGGCTACACCGTCATCAGCCGGCTGATGAGTTCGCCTTCGCGGTCCAACAAGAAGGCGGAGCCCACGGTGACTTGGGGGACGGGCGAACGTCGGCAGCGGCCCGAATCTCCCCCGGCGAGCAGCCGCTGTTAGGCGGCTGGTACTGCATCCGCAGAAGTCTCCTGACGCACAGACGGTTTGCATTCAAACAGTCTGGGGACGAAGAGACTCGTGCGGAATGCAGTACCAGCCGCCTGACAGCGGCTGCTCGCCCCCCCGTTGTGGGGCGGTCTCTGACCGCCTCACACGGGCCGACCGTAGGTCTCCATGACGCTTCCGCGGGCGACGTCTCCAGACCGCGGTCTGGGCGTGACGCATTCGGGCGGATGATGGAGACCTTCGGTCGGCCCGTGTGAGGCGGTCAGAGACCGCCCCACAACGGGGACGCTTTACCAGCCGCCTGACAGCGGCTGCTCGCCAAAACACCCCGCTTGAACGAAAAATTCTTTTCCCGCTTGGATTTCTCCACGCGGCAGATTATGGTGAAGCGGCATACCTACTCGATCCGATGGGGTCGCCGGCTGTCGCTGCGCCATTTCGGGTCGTCGATGCTGCTTGCTCTCCGCTTGCATCCTCAGGGGGCCTTCGCATGCGGTCTTTCGTTCGCTTCGCCGCCGTTTTGTCCGCGTTTCTCGCCGTTTCCGTCGCGTTCGCTCAGGATGCGGAGTCGATCCGCCTTCAAGAAGAACGCCAAAAACAAATTCAAGCCGAGACCGACTACGTCGTTCGCCGCATGCAAACCATGCTGCGCGTGATGCAGTTCTACCAGGTCGATCAGGCCGAGCAGAAGAAGATGTTGGACGAAATGTCCACCGTCCTCTCCGGCCTCAGCAAGAACCAAATGAACGATGTGATCCAACGCCTCGAAACGGCCGCCAAGGCCCAGGCGAAGGAAACGACCGACAAGAACCTCGATGCCGCCTACCTGAAGCATCGCGAAATTCTCGACACCCTCAAGGACATGCTCGGCAAGTACGACGCCGTGCAGAACCTGGATCAAGCGGCCGACCGTTTCGAGAAGCAGTCGAAGAATCAACTCGATCTGCATTTCAAGACGGAGCAAGTCAGCCGCGACCGCGCCGATGCCAGCGACCCGAACCTGAGCCCGACGCGCCGCCTCCTCGTCCAGCGCCGCATGCGCACCATGGAAACGAAGCAAGCGGGGGACGATCAGCTGGAACTGACCAAGGATGTCCTTCGCCTCATGAAGCAGGTGCTCGACCTCAAGCCGAAACTGCCGGCCGAGCATCAACAGCGCGTCGCCAACATGGAGAAGCGGGCGGGCGAGATGAAGCTCGTCGAAAACCTCACCAAGTCGGCCCAGAAGCTCAAGGCGGCCTACACGAATTCAAACTGGGAGGAAGCGACCGAACTGCAGTTCAAGAATGCCGGCAACCTCCAGGAGTTGGCCCGCATCCTGCGCATGCCATCCGACACGCTCGCCGCGCTGAAGGAAGCCCGCGACCGCGTCGATCAGGCCCTCGCCAAGCAGGAAGAAATCAACAAGGACACGGCCAAGGTCGATCCCAAGGAAGAGAAGACGGAGACTCCGAAGGAGCCGGAACCGAAGAACAACGTCGATCCCAAGAACGATCCGAAGAAGCCGGAGACGGCCAAGGCCGACCCTGCGAAGAACGAAGAGAAGAAGACGGACGCCGCCAAGAACGAGCCCACCGAGAAGGAGAAGGCGGCCAAGGCAGCTGAAAAGGCGGAAGCCAATCGCGAATTGGCGAAGAAGCAGGCCGAAAACCAGATCAAAACCAACGACATCGCCAACCTCGTGAAGCCGGCCGACGAGAAGGTCGCAGAGAAGATCGAGGCCGCGGAGAAGGCGATGAAGGAATCGAAGGACGCCCTCGCCAAGAACGACGCGAACAAGGCGAAGGATCCGCAGAAGGAAGCCAAGAACAAGCTCGAAGATGCCCGTAAGGAACTCGACAAGCTGATCGCGAAGGCCGAGAAGGACAAAACCGATCCGCTCGCCGCCCTGAAGCAGGCGGCCGAGAAGCTCGACAACATCATCAAGGAGCAGACCGAGACTCGGGAGAAGACGAAGGACGTCGCCGGCGAAAAGGCTCCTGAAGTCGCCCAAAAGCAGAAGGAAATCGCCAAGAACACCGACGCCCTCAAGGAGATGAATCTCCCAGGCAAGGAAAAGATCGAGAAGGCGCTCGCCGAAGCATCCAAGGAGATGAAGCAAGCCGGCAAGAATCTCGATGAAAAGAAGCCGATGGAGGCCGTGCCCAAACAGGACAAGGCCCTCGCAGCTTTGGAGCAGGCGAAGAAGGAACTCGGCGAGAAGATCGCCGAAGTCGAGAAGCGTCGCGACGACATGGCGAAGCTGGACGATGCGGCGAAGAAGCTCGATCAGCTCGCCAAGGAAGAGAAGAAGATCGCCGAGCAGGCCAAAGACAACGCGGCCAAGCAGGCGAAGAACGAGAATGCGGAGAAGGAAAACGCCAAGCTCGGCGACGACCAGAAGAAGTTGACTCCGCCGACCAACGAGGTTGCGAAGGAGTTGCAGAAGGCGGCTCCCGAGGCCGCGGAGAAAGTGGCCGAGAGCGCCAAGGCGATGGAGAACGCGAAAGCCCAGCTCGACAAGAACCAGGCCGACCCTGCGGCGAAAAACGCCGACGACGCGGCCAAGAAACTCGAAGAAGCTCAGAAGGCCGTAGCAAAGGCCCAGGACGACTTGAAGGCGAAGGACATCGCCGATCAGGCCGCCTTGCAGCCGAAGCAGATCGATCCGCAAGCCGCGGCCAAGCAGATCGCCAAGGCGATCGAGCAAGCCGAAAAAGCCGCGGAAGAGGCGAAGAATGCCGCCGAGAAGATCGGCGAACCGATGGCCAATGAGCCGAAGGCGGGCGAGCCGATGAACAAGCTCGACAACCTCGCGAAGCAGCAAGCTGAAATCGCCAAGAATGCCGAGAAGGCCAACAACCCCGAAGCCGCCAAGGACGCGGCGAAAGCTGCCGAGGCGCTAAAGAAGGGGGACATCGAAAAGGCCCTCGAAAACCAGAAGAACGCCCTCGCGAAGCTGGAAGCGAAAGCCGGCGAACCGATGGCCGGGGAACCCAAAGCCGGGGAGCCGAAAGCGGGCGAACCGATGGCGGGCGAGCCTCAGCCGAAGGCGGAAGCCAAGGCTGGCGAAGCGAAGAACGGCGAAGTCCCGGCGGAAACCAAGGGGAACGAGCCGATGGCCGCCGAAGCCAAAGCAGCGGAGCCGAAGGCGGGCGAACCCAAGGCTGGAGAACCTAAAGCCGGCGAGCCGAAGCAAAGTCAGCCGATGGCGGGCGAAGCCAAACAGGGCGAGCCGATGGCGAAGGCGGGCGAGCCGAAGGCTGGCGAACCGAAAGCGGGCGAACCGAAGGCCGGTCAGCCCAAAGCGGGCGAACCCACGGCGAAGGAAGGCATGAATCCCGCCGCCCAAGTTAAGGAAGCGGGCCCGAAGGCCGGCGAAGCCAAGCAGGGCGAGCCGATGGCCGGCCAGGCCGAAGCCAAGAAGTCTGGCGAAGGTCAGCCGATGGCGAAGGAAGGCATGGGCGAGGGCAAGGGCGAACCGATGGCTCAGGCCAAGGGCGAAGGCCAGGGCATGGGTAAGGGACAGGGCCAGCCGATGGCCAAGGGCGAACAGCCAGCGCAGATCGCCCAGGCTCAGAAGGACGTGATGGACGCGACGAAGGCCCTCGCCAAGTCGCAAGAAGCCACGCAGGCCGCTCAGGCTGCTCTCGGCCAGGCACAAGCTCAGGCCCCGGCCCAAGTCCAGAAGCAACTCGAACAAGCCGCCAAGGACCTGGCCCAGGCCAACAAGAACCTTGAACAAGGCGCCCCGATGCAGGCTGCCGACGCCCAACAGAAGGCCGCCGACCAACTCGGCAAAGCCCTCGACACGCTCAACAAGGCACTGGAAGCCGCCAACCAACCCGCCGTCCAACCCGGCGAACCTTCCACCGCTCAGGCCAGCCCGATGCCGGGCGAGCCGATGAATGGCGAAGCGAAGGAAGGCATGGGCGAAGGGAAAGAGGGAATGGGCGAGGCCAAGGAAGGCATGGGTGAGGGCAAAGAAGGAATGGGCGAAGGCAAGGAAGGGAAAGAAGGCATGGGCAAGGACGGCCAAGGCCAGGCGAAGGGCAAAGAGCCCGGCAAGGGGAACGAGAAGAACCAGCCGATGGGCGAAGGCAATCGCATCGCTGACGGCAAGACCACCAACGCCGCCAGCAAGTTGGCGAACGTGAACGGCGACGGTTCGTTCCTCCACCTGCCGCCCCGCCAACGCGACCTGATCCGCCAGGCGCTCAGCGGCCAACTGCCTCCCGACTACGCCTCGGCGATCCAGCAGTACTACCTCAACATCGCCCGCGGCCGCGCCGCCGCGGGCACCGGTCCCGCCCCGGTCTCCCCGCCGCCGACACCGCAGCGGTAAATCTCGCCCCATCGTTTAGCCGCCGCTCCCGGAGCGGCGCGGACTGAATGTCACGCAACCGCATGACGTACAGCCCGCGATGCTCCGAGAACGGCGGCTAAGATGTGAATGACGAAAGGGCCAAGCGTTGTCGAATCTGACTTGGCAAGATCTGATATGCGACGACATCACTCCTGAGCAGTTTCGCGAATGGATATCTCCATGGTCTGCGGTTGTCGCAGGAGCCATGGCACCCGCTTTCATGAGTAAGTTCGGCACTTGGTTCTTGCGCCGTCCTTCTGGACTTGTGGAAATGCTTGATGTCTTCACGGGAGAAGTGCATCAAGCAGCAGAAACTTATGATGAGTTCATTCGGGACGTAAACGAACGTTGGTGGCAGGAAGCCTATTTGCAATCGGAGTTCGTTTGGGCCCTGCACCAAGCAGGCAAAATACCAGGGCCTGGTCAATGCTATGCCTTATGTCCCCATCCAGGGATGGGCGGTCCGAATCCCGCAAATGGCGATCCAGTTGATCCGCGTTTCGTGATGGTAATGGACACACGGGTTTGGCAATCGCTTTGTGCCCAAGCTGTCGGCGTTGGTTCGTAGGGCTTCGATTCGGCTTTTGAGTTGAACAACCACTAAGCCTGGGCACACTCTTCTTCAAGGTCCCGCCTCCATGCGTCACATCCTATATTCCCTGCTTACCTTCGCGTTCCTCGTCGGCTCCGTTCGTGCTGCCGATGAAGATCAGCCGAAGATGGATGAAGCGACCAAGAAGGCGACCGCGAAGGGCCTTGAATGGCTCGCCAAGCAACAGAACACCGATGGGTCCTGGAGCGACGGCGGCTACGCCCACAACACCGCCATCACCGGCTACGTCCTCATGGCGTTCATGTCGCAGGGACATTTGCCGAACCAGGGACTTTATGGTCCGGAAGTGGCCAAGGGTTCCCGCTTCCTGATGGCTGCCCAGCGCGATGACGGCTATATCATCGGCGCCCGCGGCGGCAACATGTATTGCCACGGCATGGCGACTCTCGCTCTCTCCGAACTGTGGGGCCAAACCGGCTCGGACGATCTCAAGCCGGTCGTCAAGAAAGCCATCGACCTCATCGTGAAGTGCCAGCACGACAACGGCGGCTGGCGCTATGAGCCGCAACCGACCGGGGCCGACATCTCCGTCACCATCATGCAGGTGATGGCTCTGCGATCAGCGAAGAACGGCGGCATCCATGTTCCCGACACGACGATGAAGAAGGCTCTCGCCTACATCAAGTCGTGCTATCGTCCGAACTCCGGAGGTTTCACCTACCAGCCGCAAAGCGGTTCCCCTGGCTTCGCCCGCACGGCCGCCGGCTGCTGCGTGTTGTTCCTGTCGGGCGAGTACAAGGCGAACGAAATTCCAAAGGCCGTCGATTATCTGAAAAAGAACTTCGATTCGCCGATCCATTTCTACTACGGCCATTACTATGCGTCGCACGCCATGTATCAGGTCGGCGGCAAGGACTGGAAAGAGTGGTACGGCAAACTCGTGGATTACTTCGTTCCCAAGCAATCCCCCGAGGGAAGCTGGAGCCGCACCAGCCGGCATGAAGTGGGGCCCGTCTATCAGACGTCGATCGCGGTGATCTCGCTGTCGGTGCCGCTGCACTACTTGCCGATTTTCCAGCGCTAAGCAGGATATCCGCATTGCGCGTCGCGTTCTGTAGGGAACGCCCTCCGTGGCGTTCCGCCGGACGGGACGCGTCCGATGGTTCGTCACCCATATCGCCGCAGTCTCCCCCGCTTGCGGCTTAGCGATCGGACGCCGCTAAGCCGCGAGCGGCGTTCACGGATGGTGGACGCGGTTACTCGGACGCGTCCGGTTCGGCGGAACGCCACGGAGGGCGTTCCCTACAGAACGCGACGTTTGTCGCGACATCCATTCGCAAACTGCAATCACCGTCTTTTCGCGTGCTATAGGCGACGCCCACCTTGGAAACTGATCTCTACCCGATTCCCGGTTTCCATGATCCCTTCAGCGCGATGAGCCACCTTTTTGGCGCGGCGGTCTTCGTCGTGTTCGGCGTCATCATCCTTCGCAAAGCTCGAACAGAACCGTTCGATGCGACCCGGTATGGTTGCGTCTTCGTTTATGCGATCAGCTGTATCGTGCTCTTCTCCATGAGCGGCGTCTATCACATGATGCCCGCCGACACCACCGCCCGCGCCGTGATGGGCCGGCTCGACCACAATGCGATCTTCGTGCTGATCGCGGCTTCGTTCACGCCTGCTCACGGCATTCTCTTCCGCGGTTGGATGCGCTGGGGCCCGCTCGCTTTCATCTGGGTTTTCGCGGTCGCCGGCATCACGCTTAAGACGCTCTTCTTCGAATCCTTGCCCGAATACGTGGGCCTCGGCCTCTACCTCGCGATGGGTTGGTGCGGCGCATTCTCGGGAGCAATCCTCGCCCTCCGCTATGGTTACCGTTTCATCAGGCCCCTTCTATGGGGCGGCATCGCGTATTCCATCGGCGGAACCCTGGACGGCCTGCGCTGGCCCACCCTTCTCCCCGGCGTGATCCGCCCCCACGAAGTCTTTCATGTCGCCGTCCTGGTCGGCGCCCTGCTCCATTGGAAATTCAACATGCATTTCGCCGACGGCTCGATCGGGCCAGCCTGAACGAATGCAGAAGTAAGAAGGCAGAAGTGAGAAGGATGAAGGATGAAGGATGAAGGATGAGGCTGCGTGGGCGGACGTTTCACAGGTGCAAGCGTCGAACGCTGAAAGCGTTCTCCAGCAAAGCCCAGGGTTGGCGACCATCGGGAGCCAACCCTGGGTTCGACGACATGGACGGGCAGGAACTCTGAAAGAGTTCCCCAGGACGCTACGTACGTTCGAAAACCTTCGCCTGGATCGAACGCCCTGGCGAACTCTTTCAGAGTTCCATCGCAATTGGTGGCGGATTACCCAGGGTTGGCTCCCGTTGGTCGCCAACCCTGGGCTTTGCTGGAGAACGCTTTCAGCGTTCGACGCTTGCACCTGTGAAACGTCCGCCCACGCGGCCTCATCCTTCATCCTTCATCCTTCATCCTTCGTTCTCGGTCCAGAAATCTTCTTGCGATTTCCGTTGTGCCCGTTATGCTTAAGGCTGAGACGGTCGCAATGCCTACCTTTGGCCGTCCGAAGTTCAACCTGCCCGAAGCCTGCCTATGCCGGGGTCGTCCTCAACCTGGGCGATGCCGCGACGAAACGAAGCACACCAACACACTGCCGGCCCGAACTCGCCTGCACGTATTTCTGGGGGGAAAGACCAACATGCGAGGCTTTCGCAAGCTAGGAATGGCGGCGTTTGCTTTCGGTTCCCTTTTGTGGACCGCAGGCTCGCACGCCAACGACGCCGAAAAGAAAACGCCCAAGGGCGAACAGATCGCCATGCCCGCGCCGGCTGAAGTCAAAGCCGTCACGGTCGAACCGAAGGCCGTCGCCCTCAAGGGACAAGACGACTCGGCTCAGCTGGTGATCACCGGCCAGCTGGCGACTCGCCTGCAGGATCTCACCGGAGACGTGAAGTACGCGGTCTCCAATCCCGCCATCGCCCGCGTCACCACCCATGGCCGGATCATGCCGATCGCCAACGGCGAGACGGACGTGGTTGCGACCTACGGCGACAAATCGGTCACCATCAAGGTGAAGAACGATTCGATGGATGTGGCGCTGCCGATCAACTTCGGCAACCAAATCGTCCCGATCTTCACCAAGCTCGGCTGCAACAGCGGCGGATGCCATGGCAAATCGGGCGGCCAAAACGGCTTCTCCCTTTCGCTGCTCGGCTTCGTCCCTGAACTCGACTACCAGACGCTGACCAAGGAAAACCGCGGCCGTCGTCTCTTCCCCGCCGCTCCCGATCAGAGCCTGCTCGTCACCAAGGCCATCGGTACGGTTGCCCACGCTGGCGGCAAGCGAATGGAAGTCGGCTCCGACGAGCACAAGCTAGTCCGCCGTTGGATCGCTTCGGGCACCCCCTTCGGCTCGGAAAAGGATCCGATCGTCACCAAGATCAGCGTCTTCCCGGATGCCCGCACGCTGACGCGAAACAATCGCCAGCAGTTCTTCGTGACCGCTCACTACAGCGACGGCAGCAGCTTCGATGTGACGCAACGAGCCCAGTTCGAAAGCAACGACACGGAAATCGCCGCCGTCGAAGGCGCGGGCCTTGTCCGCACGCTGGAAATCTCCGGCGAAGCGGCCATCATGGCCCGCTACCAGGGACATGTCGCCGTCTTCCGCGCGTCGGTTCCGCTCGGCGTCCAGATCCCCGATTACAAGTTCGAGCCCAAAACGGTCGTCGATCAGTTCACCCACAAAAAGTGGAAGGAACTGGGGATCGTCCCGTCGGAACTCGCGACGGACGAACAGTTCATTCGCCGCGTGTCGCTCGATCTCACCGGAAGTCTGCCGAAGCCGGAGATGGTCAAGAAGTTCCTGGCCGACACCGACCCCGCGAAGCGGGATAAGCTGGTCGATCAGCTTCTCGAAACGCCGGAATACAGCTACCTCTTCGCGAACAAGTGGGCCGACATCCTTCGCGTGAAGCGACGCGGCCAGCCGGACCGAGCGATGGGAACCTTCGCCTTCCACACCTGGATCCGCGAAGCGATCGCCAAGGACATGCCTTACGATCAGTTCGTCCGTTCGATCCTCGCCGCCACCGGCGATGAGACGACCTCGCCGACTTCGGTGTGGTACAAGGAACTGACTGACCCGCAACAGTTCGTAGACGATGTGGCCCAGGTCTTCCTCGGCCAACGCATCGCCTGCGCTCAGTGCCACCACCATCCTTACGAAAAGTGGAGCCAGGACGATTACTGGGGTCTCGCCGCATTCTTCGGCCGAGTGGGCCGTAAGAACGTGAAGATTCCCGGCGCCACGAACGATCAGGCGGCGCGTCAGGTGATCTTCAACAAGCCGGCCGGCTCCATCATGAACAAGCGGACGAATACGCCCGCCAAGATTCAGCCGCTCGACGGCGAACCGATGGACATCCCCTCGGACGAAGATCCTCGCCATAAGTTGGCCGACTGGATGTCGAACCCGAAGAACCCGTACTTCGCCCCGGCCGTCGCGAACCGCTACTGGTCGCATTTCTTCGGCCGCGGCATCGTTGATCCGATCGACGACATGCGGGTGACCAATCCGCCGTCGAACCCGGAACTGCTCGACGCCCTGGCCAAGGAGTTGGTCAACTCGAAGTTCAGCCTCAAGCATCTCGTGAAGGTGATCGTGAAGAGCCGAACCTATCAGCTCTCCTCGACGCCGAACGAGTTCAACAAGCACGACAAGCAGGCCTACGCCCGGTTCTATCCGCGGCGCATGTCGGCCGAGGTGCTGTTCGACGCGGTCTGCCAGGTGACGAACAGCCCCGCGGCGTTCGGCGGCCTGCCGCAAGACAAGCTCGCTCCGAACCGGGCGATCATGCTTCCGGACGAATCGTTCGCGTCGTACTTCCTCGACGTGTTCGGCCGCCCGCAGCGGATCAGCGCCTGCGAATGCGAACGCGTGAACGAGGCGAACCTAGCCCAGGCGCTGCACCTGCTCAACTCGCAGGAAATCCAGGACAAGCTCACCCGCGCCAACGGCCGGGCCGACCTCCTCGCCAAGGACGCCCGTCCCGACGCCGAGAAGATCGAAGAGCTGTTCGTATGGGCCTTCGGCCGTCGCCCCACGCCGGAACATCAGCAAGCCGCCATGGAACACATCGCCAAGCACGCGATGAACAAGAAGCAGGCGTATGAGAACATCATCTGGGCGCTGCTGAATACGAAGGAATTCGTGTTCAACCAGTAAGAGCTGTCAGCGATCAGCAGTCAGCAATCAGCGAATCGGGTAGGAGGGGGAATTACTTCCCCCGTCCTCCCACACCACCGGACGTACTCATCGTATCCGGCGGTTTC